>JAYVQG010000333.1:0-51219 GCA_043757025.1 Limnoglobus sp. | reverse complement strand
GTTGTCGTTGCCGTTCTGTCGGGCCTCATCGCAAAGCCTCTTCGGCCACGACCTACGGGTTCTGAATGGTCGAATATGCAATTTGCCCCGTGAACGGTTAATTCAATTTAGCTGCATACGCGTGCGAAGTGCGATTGCGAGCAGACGACAATCCCACGGCATTTCCCTAAGATGGTCGGACCGTGCGGCGATGTGCCGTGCGGTCTGTTTTGTGTGCGCTGCCCAGTCCAAGGGTGTCGCGTGGAGGTTGCGATTATGCCTGCGAAGATCGATATGGCGAAGTTCGCCAAGTTCTGCAAAGACAACGGATTCATTTACCAATCCAGCGAAATCTACGGCGGCATCAACGGCTTCTGGGACTACGGACCACTCGGCGTCGAGTTGAAAAAGAACATCAAAGACGCCTGGTGGCTCGACATGGTTCGCAACCCGCCACCGGGGCCAGACGGCAAAGAAATCCGCATGGTCGGCCTCGATTGCAGCATCATCATGAACCCCGCGGTGTGGGTAGCCAGCGGCCACGTAGACGCGTTCGCCGATCCTATGGTTAACTGTCCAAAATGCAGAAAACTTTTCAGAGCTGATAAACTGAAATTTGTTCGATTAGTGTTGACAACGGAATTCATTTTTCCAAGTTTTGGAATTGATCAACAGTATCAGTCTGATCCTAAATACATGATTGCTGAAACAGATGATCCAGAGGAACTCAACAAATTAACAAAAAAAATTCTCAAACAAATGATGAATGATCCGAAGCTGTACAACGATATAAAGAAAGAAATTCTAGTATCTCAGAACTTGCCGAGCACTCCTGAAGCTATCGAAGAGTTTAAGCTAGAGTATAAAGTTTCACCACACTATGAAGTGATTAATTATTCCTCAATTCCAAAAGACTTAGTGGCAATTTGTCCCATCACCGACTGTGGCGGGACGTTGAGTGAACCACGTGCTTTCAACTTAATGAACGAAACTCACACAGGGCCCATCAAGAGTGACGAAAATCTTGCTTATCTTAGGCCAGAGACCGCCCAAGGCATTTTCGTCAACTATCGCAACGTCCTGAATAGTACTCGCCTGAAACTGCCTTTCGGGATTGCACAGATCGGCAAAGCGTTTCGCAACGAGATTAACCCACGAAACTTCACGTTTCGTTCGCGCGAATTCGAACAGATGGAAATCGAATTCTTCTGCCACCCCAGTGAGAGCATGAAGTGGTACGAATACTGGCGAGACCTGCGAAAACGCTGGTATAGCACGCTCGGCATCCAATCGGCGAACCTCATTCCCCGCGAACAGGGCCAGGACGAACTTGCATTTTATTCGCTGGGCACGACGGACATTGAATACATGTTTCCGTTTAGCGAAGAACCGCAGGAACTCGAAGGCGTGGCACACCGGGGCGACTATGACTTGAAGGCGCACGCCAAGCATAGTGGCAAGGTCGATGACCTCGCTTACTTCGACGAAGAACGCTGGAACAATGATTCGCAGACGTTAAGTACGCGTAGCTTCAAGGAATGGTTGAAGTCCGAACCGAGTGCCGAGGATATTGGCAAGTATAAGTTCGTGCCGCACGTGATCGAGCCGAGCGCCGGTGCGGACCGCTTCACGTTAGCGGTGCTGACGGAGGCGTATCACGAGGAAGAATTGATCGACGGCAAGGGCCAGAAAGACACGCGCATCGTCATGAAGTTTCACCCGCGGCTCGCGCCGATCAAGGCCGCGATTTTCCCGCTGGTGAACAAGGAAGGCATGCCGGAGCTAGCCACGAAGCTGTATCGCGAGTTGAAGCCGCTGTTCAACGTCTTCTACGACGACAAAGGAGCGGTCGGCCGACGCTACCGCCGCCAAGACGAAATCGGCACGCCGTTCTGCATCACGATCGATGGCGACACCGTCAAGGATGGCACCGTCACCATCCGCGAACGCGACAGTATGCAACAGCGACGCATCCCGATGAGCGAAGTGAAATCGGAAATCCAGGCACGACTGATGCCGGGATGAGATACTGGTTTTGTAGGTCGGGCCGGATGCTTTGGGAGGCCCGACAGTGCATTCGCGCGACGATTCTAAACCTTCAGGGTTTTTGTCGCGGATACTCTGTCGGGCCTCATCGCAAAGCCTCTTCGGCCACGACCTACAGCATCTGGCATGTTGAAATTGCAATCTGCCGCATGAACGGTTACGGCGAACTGGCTTCGCCTTCCAATATTTTCCGGTATTTTGGCACGACGTCGCGCATCGCTGTCTCATAACATTCTTCTAACGGAACAACTATATATTGTTCCGTTTTCAAAAACAGTGGCATTTCTGGCAATGGTTCGCCGACTCGACCCGGCTGAAGGAAACAACGGTGGCTAAATCTGTTACTGTCCGATTCGTACGAAACGTACGTCAATGGTTGATCTTGCTGTTGCTCACGGCGTTTCCCACCGAGTTGCCTCCATATGATGTTGTGAATTCCTCTATCGTTCACTAATATCGCGGGAAATGGGTCGATGATGAGGGCGTGGAGACCGCCATCGACAGCATCTACGATTTTGCGTACGAAACGACGATATTCGACGCGACTCGATTTGTTGCCTGGCGAGACGAGTTCGACGATTCCAACAACTCGGTCATCCTCTTTGCGATAGACGACAATTCGCTTCTGCTTGAAACCGACGTTGACATTCACTCGATCGATGACTTGAACGCATGGTAGTACCGCCGATGTATGATACGAGTTGTCGAGTGTTGTTGTGGAAGGTTCATCGTCGACGGAATCCGACCGTTCCAGCGTCATCACATCCGGTATCATCACGTTGAGAGATTGCTCTTTCATCGCGTAATATTTTGCGGGCAGACGTTCGTTGATGCCTCGACACAACGAGACGATGAAACCGGTATGAAAGTCGTGGTACACCCACGAATCGACTCGCGTCCAATCGTGCATCGGCATAATACCCCCCCATCACATTTTGCTGGTCTTCGCTCGCATGAGATGATCGATCAGTACCAGCGCGATCATTGCTTCGCCCATCGGCACGAATCGCGGCAACAAACAGGGATCGTGGCGGCCCTTTACGAGAATCTCCGTCGCTTCGCCATCGCGATTGATGGTCTTTTGCGCTCTGGCGATGCTGCTCGTCGGCTTGATGGCTACGCGACATACGATCGGCATTCCCGATGAAATACCGCCGAGCATACCCCCGTGGCGGTTGGTTTCGGTGCGAAAATCGCTGCGATAAATATCGTTGTTCTCGCTACCGCGCATCGTGGCCACCGCGAAGCCGTTGCCGTACTCGAACGCGGTCACGGCGGGAATACTGAGGAGCGCTTTGCCGAGGTCGGCTTTCAGTTTGTCGAACACCGGTTCGCCGAGACCCGGTGGCACGCCCACGGCAACGAGTTCGCAGATGCCGCCAATCGAATCGCGATCTTTCCGCGTGGCATCGATCAAGTCGTACATCGCCTGTGCCGCAACCGGTTCGGGGCAGCGCGTCGGGCTGGCTTCGACTTGTTCGAGCGTCACCGCCGTCGGGTCGGGGATATTCGCGATCACGTGGCCGACTTGCTTGACGTAACCGAGGATGCGGATGCCTTGAATCGCGAGGAGTTTTTTCGCCACGGCACCGGCGGCGACGCGGCAAATCGTCTCGCGGGCGCTGCTACGCCCGCCACCGCGGTAGTCGCGGAAACCGAATTTGGCGTCGAAGGTATAATCGGCGTGGCCGGGGCGATATTTATCCTTGATGTCGCCGTAATCGTGGCTGCGTTGGTCGCCGTTACGGAAGGAAATGCCGATCGGCGTACCGTCGGTTTTGCCTTCGAAGACGCCCGACCAGATTTCCGGCAGGTCGTCTTCGTCGCGTTGGGTCGTGAGTTTCGACTGCCCCGGCTTCCGGCGGCGGAGGTCGGGGAGCAGGTCGTCGACCGACAGTTCGAGTCCGGCTGGGCATCCATCGATGATGCAAAGATAGCCGGGACCGTGACTGACGCCCGCCGTCGTGACGCAGAAGAGTTTGCCGAAAGTATTGCCTGCCATATGTCGGATTATACCGAACGCTTTCGACACGCCACCCACATGCGAAAGTTTAACGACGATCCGTCGGTTCCGAATTGCCCGAACGTGCCATCGCCGCCGATAATTCCCGATATTTCTCGAATGATGTCGGGCTAACAAGCGAGGTCGCCATGTGGAAATTGTGGATCGTATCGGTTGTGCTGTCTCTGCCGTTCGCGGTGAACGCGCAGGCTCCGAAGGTCGATCCGCCTAAGGTGGACGCGCCAGTCGAAGCACCGAAGGTCGTCGTCACGCCGACGCGATTCGGCGTGATCCCGAACCCGCGGCTCTTTCCGCAAACGTCGCCGAAGGACGCGCTGATCTCCGCGATCAAAGCGATCGAGAACGAACGCTACGAGTTCCTCGCGGCATACATTATCGACGAGAAAGTGATCGAGGCGAAAATCGTCGAACGCGCGAAACAGATCGAACGCGATGTCGAGTTGGACGTCCGCACGAAACAGATTCAACAGCGCGAGAAACCGGCTAACGTAACGCTGCTCGAGCAGATACCGAACGAGCCGATGGCGTTTGCCGAGTTCGTCAAACAAGAAGCGAGAATTCGCGGCTATCGGTTGGTGGTGAAAGACCTCGCCGATAAGTTTGCAGCCGACGCGACGATCGCCAAAGAGCTGCGGAAGTTTCTGCGCGAAGGCGATTTCACCGTCGATGGCGATACGGCGAAGGTGACGTTGAAAGAGGTCAAAGATCGTGGGGTTTTCTTCAAAAAAGCCGGCGAGCGTTGGTTCGTCGAAGACCGTCAGATCGAAGTGAAGCCCGTCGAGAAGGCACCGAAAAAGAAGGATTAGTCGCCGATGATCGATCTGCGTAGCGACACGGTCACGAAACCGACACCGGGCATGTTAGCCGCGATGATGGCGGCCGCCGTCGGCGACGATGTCTACGGCGAAGACCCGACCGCGAATGCTTTGGAAGCGAAAGTGGCCGCGTATCTCGGCACCGAAGCGGCACTGTTCGTGCCATCGGGGACGATGTCGAATCAGATCGCGATTCGCGTGATGTGCCAGCCCGGCGACGAGATTTTGCTCGAAGCGAACAGCCACATCGTGTTGTGGGAATGCGGTGCCCCGGCCGCGCTCAGCGGCGTCACCACGCAGACATTCGAAGGCCAGTGGGGGCGTTTCGATTTGTCGCACATCCAACATCGCATTCGCCCCGACGACGGTTATTCCCCACGCACGCGGATGATCTCAATCGAGAACACGCACAACCGTGGCGGCGGCACGATCACCCCGCTTTCAACGATCGTAGAAATATCGGTTTGGGCTAGGAAACGAGGACTCAAAATGCACCTCGATGGTGCCCGCATCTGGAACGCGATCGTGGCTACGGGTGTATCGGCCCGCGAGTGGTGCCAGCATTTCGATACGATCTCAGTCTGTTTCAGCAAAGGCTTGGGTGCGCCCGTCGGCTCGGCACTCGCGGGTTCGCGAGATGCGATTCAGAAGGCGCGGCGCGTGCGGAAACAACTCGGCGGCGGGATGCGACAAGCGGGGTTTCTGGCAGCGGCGTGCATCTATGCGATGGACTACCACATCGAACGATTGGCCGAAGATCATGCCAACGCGAAACGGTTAGCCGAGGCGATTGCATCGGTACCGGGGTTCCAACTCGCACCGCCAAAAGTGGAAACGAACCTCGTCTGGTTCGACGTCGACACGAATCGCTATCGACCGCAAGAACTCGTCGCGAAGTGGAAAGCCGAGGGCGTATCGGTGTCCGCGCTCGGCGAGAAAACGATCCGTGCCTGCACGCACTACGGTGTAACCCAAGCCGAGTGCCAACGAGCGGCGGAAGTGATTCGAGCGACCCGATGACTTCTCACTTCGCATCCGCGAATCGCCAAGTGGGCACCACCGGCGGCAGGTCGCCGGCGGCGTACGATTCCTCGCCGACGAGGTCGCGCAGTTTCCGCAGCGCGTGGCGGCGGACCGTGATGTAGTACATGTCGCAACGCGCGTCGCGGACAGAATCCCAGACGGCATACAGTCGATCCGTTTCGCGGATGGCGGTTTGAATATCGTGCGCGCGATCCGTTTCGAGTAGGTGCCGATTGTCGAGGCTCTTGCGGTACGAACGGTTGAACTTGATCATTTCGCCCGACGTATCGCGATCCGGTAGCCGCTGCGCTTCGGCGATGCGCGGGACGCCTTTTAGCTCCTGGTACCGCTTGCGAAGGAGGTTGATATCGATGCCGAACTCTTCGGGTTTCGCCATAATGTATCCCGTTTCGCGTTCGTCGAGAATCTCCCACTCGATTGCGAGTTTGCGAACGGCAGATTGAACTGCGGGCCAGCGTGCCGTTTCGGGCGGAGCCTCCGGGCAGCAACTGACGGGCGCAGTGAGCAGATAAAACGCAAGGACGACTTCACCACCGGTCATGACGTGGACTCCCAGCGCAGGCGGTCGCAAGACCGCGCAGCGGAACAGGTGGCCGTATCGGGCGATACGGCGACGGATCGCGTTCGGAGAGAACCAAAACATTCGAGGAAAAAAGTGTCGGGTCGTAGCAGTCGCGGGGGCGGGAAAGAGGAGCGGGATCGGAAGCGATCTCGGACCAAAAACCCTCTCGGCTTCGGCGATCCGGCGTTAGCCAACCGTCCGCCGTAGCAAGGGCCGTAGGCGGTGAGAGTGCAATAATCTTATCGGTCGAAATATGCAACAGAAAGTTCGCTAAATCCAGAATATTTTTCAGAAACCGCGCTACCGAATATTCTGATCGCGAGACTCGACGACGTAAGATGTTGCAAACAAACAGTTAGCGTCTTCTATTTTGCCGTTACATCAATCGGGACAAGGCAAGTGGCACTTTGTACATATGTCGTCGTAAGCACGCTTATCAGATGCCAGCCTGCCACATGCACGACTATTAAGCACACCGCGTACCGGAGGGTTGCGAATTCGGTGCGATCGCGGTAATTGGCGGGTTTCGGTGAGATTTATCGCGCGTCGCAAAACACATGCGTGCTGAATTTAATAGCAAATGTGCAACGAAACTGCGCATTACGGTAATATCTCGAATAGAGGTCTTCGACAAATCTCTTGCGCAACTGCATTCAAATCAGCGACTTGCGTCATTTACACGAATTGCACGTCTCAGGCATCGCGTGTGCAATGGCACGCTGATGTTCCATGCTATGTCCTTTCCCAACCAGGAGATGCCTGTGTTCCGAGCCGTTCGGGCTTTACTGCCCGCTCTCATACTGTTCGCATTCTCGATGTCTGCGTTCGCGCAAGATGCACCGAAACCGGCCGAACCGGACCCGGCGAAAACGCCCGCGATGAAAGCGGATGTTAAGGCGGAAGTCGATGCTGCGATTACAAAGTTAACAAGCGATATCAATGCAGGCACTCCGACTGGCGTTCACAAGTACGCGGACATCTCCTGGATGCTCGTCGCCACGGCACTCGTGATGTTCATGATGCCCGGCCTCGCGCTGTTTTATGGCGGTATGGCCCGACGCAAGAACATCCTCGGCACGATGATGCACACCATGGTCGCGCTCGGCCTCGTCGGCGTGCAGTGGGTCGTCGTCGGCTACGCGCTCTCCTTCGGTGCTCCGCTGATCAAGTTTTCGATCAGCAGCCCGGAAGTGGAAAAGAAGAACGATGTGGGTGTGGTCGAGAAGGACAGTGAAGGCAAGCCAGTCATGGTGAATGAGCCGTTGACTGCGGGCTTCATCGGCTTTAGCCCCGAACTCGTCTGCCTCGGTGTCTCGGCTGCAATCGGCGATTTGCCCGAAAAGAAGATCGAAGATGTTTACCTCGATCTCAAAGTCGCCGATGAGAAAGATCCCGAGAAGAAAAAGAAATTGCTGGAAGAGGCACTCGTTGCCCAAAAGGCGAGTAAGGACCGCTTCAAGTCGTTCCCGAACACGAACATACCGCTCTACCTGCACGCGATGTTCCAGGGCATGTTCGCGATCATCACGGTCGCACTCGTTTCCGGGGCGTTTGCCGAGCGAGTCAAGTTTGGCTCGTACTTGCTGTTCGCGCTCATCTGGACGACGGTCGTTTACGATCCGCTCGCGCACATGGTGTGGTCGTACGAATGGACCTACGCAGATAGTCAAAAAACAAACGGCTTGTCGCCCGCCGCGGGTCTGTTCGGTGCGAATGGGGCGATCGACTTCGCCGGTGGCACGGTGGTTCACATTGCGGCCGGGTTCAGCGGCCTCGCTGCGGTCCTCTTGCTCCGCAAGCGAAACGGTTACGGCAAGCAGACTTTTCACCCGAGTAACATGACGCTCACGCTTCTGGGTGCGGGGATGCTCTGGTTCGGCTGGTTCGGCTTCAACGGCGGTTCGGCACTTTACAGCAATCCGCAGGCGGTCAGCGCGTTCACCGTTACGCAAATTGCGGCCGCGATGGCGGGTCTTGCGTGGACGATTGTCGAATGGCTGCACCGGGGCAAGCCGACCGCACTCGGCTTCGCGTCGGGCTTAGTGGCCGGTCTCGTTGCGATCACGCCTGCCAGCGGGTTCGTCGCACCGCCGGGGGCACTCGCCATCGGGGCACTCGCGGGCATCATTTGTTATTGGGCCGTCGCCGCGAAGAGCAAGTTGGGCTACGACGACTCGCTCGACGCCTTCGGTATCCACGGCGTCGGCGGCTTCCTCGGTGCCATCATCACCGCACTGTTCGTCAGCCTGCCACTATGGGTTTACGGTTCGGAAATGCAAGCGAACCAATTCCCCGGCAAGACGATGTTAGTCGATGGTAAGTCGGTCTACGACATGTCATCGCAACTGATGTGGCAGATCAAGGCCGCGTGCTTCTCGGCGGTGTACGCCTTCGGTGCAACGTGCTTGATTATTCTGCTCATCGACAAGACGATCGGCTTCACCTGTTCGCCGAAAGACGAAGCCGCGGGCCTCGACCTGAGTATGCACGGCGAAGTCGGCCAAGACCTCGGGCCAGACGTCGATGCCAGTGCAGCGCTCACCATGAAATCGGCTTTGGCCCCGCCCGTCAACGGCGGTGGCAAGCGGTTCTCGGTGGTGATCGACGGCCCCACTGCGGCACAACTGATGGCGGTCTGGTCGAAGCTCTGCCAATCGACCGATGGCCCGCCCACCAAGGAATTCCGTGCGGTGTATCCGTTCATCACCACGGTCTCCGGCAACAAGTTCCGCTTCCGTGGCGGCGACCCGGTCGTTCTCAAGGATCAGCTGAAAAAGCTGTTCGAGAACGCTCTCGGTGGCACGGCTGTGAAAACCCACGTCGAAGCGTAATCCAATGGCGCTGACTTTGTCTTAATGTAGCTGGGGTCTATGACCCCGGAGGCCTAGGGAATCGCGGAGATTGCCCTTCCGGCCTCATAGAGGCCAGCTACAAAAGAAGAGATCGAGCGTAATCCCACACGACCGTTACCCGGTATCATGCCGGGGGCGGTGTGACCCTCACCATTACACGGAAACGGCTACCATGAAACTGATCGTTGCCATCATTCGACCGGAGAAGTTGGAAGATGTCCAGAAGGCGCTCGCCGAGCGCGACGTCTACCTGATGACCGTCACCGATGTACGCGGTTGTGGCCGCCAACGCGGTTACACCGAAGTCTACCGCGGCCAGGAAGTGCAAGTTCGCTTACTGCCGAAGCTGAAACTCGAGATCGCCGTCAGCGAGCCATTCGTGGAAGCGGCGATCGAAGCGATCGTCCACTCGGCACGCACGGGCGAAAGCGGAGCCGTTGGCGACGGGAAAATTTTCGTACTGCCACTCGACGACGCAATCCGCATCCGCACCGGCGAACGCGGCTCCGAAGCGATCGGACCATAGCTCACGAAGAGACAGGCCCACACCGGGCCTGTTTCTATATCAGAATCGACGCAAATCAGAATCAAGCACGCCCTTTCCAGATTGCGGGATCGCGGCTGGTGTGAAACACCGCGACTACCTCTATCCGGTCGAAGTGAGGACGATAGTAAACATTGTAGGTGAAGCGGCGAACAACACACTTGCGGATGTCTGCAAAAATGACTGGTCCAATCAATGGGTTGATGGCGATTGTGTTGAATGCGTTCTGAATTGCCGCAGCGAATTCCAACCCACGCCCCGTTCGTTGTGCATTAAACCAATCGAACGAGTCATCGAACTCAGCTTCGGCTTCCGCTCGCAAGACGATTGGCAACTTCACTTCGCCCTCGACAACGCACGTGCCTTGATCGTTTCCCACGGAGTCACTGCTTCTGGCCGGGCAATGCTATCGGCAAGGCGGCGCTCCAGTTCTTTGCGTTGAGATTCGGATAGAGTTGCGGATTGCACATCGCAGGAAACGCTATCCCAGATTGCTTCCGCAATATCGAGACGCTCTTCGGGGCTGAGCCGATCGAGGCCGAGTTCGTGGATAGTCGGTGTCATTTCAATCTCCCGTAGGAAGCGTCGGTTATGGCCTTGATGATACCGTACATTCTGTTGCGGTGGAGCGATCGCATCCCGAAATTTGTCAGATTTCAATCACCTCGCAAATCGCTCGCGCAGAAATGTCTGTACGTCGTCCCACATGTCGGCGGCACGCTCGAAGTCGACGGCCATTCGCGTGGCGTGTTCGGGGCGAAGCATCTCTTTTGGAAGTTGCACCGATACCTTCGGATTCAGCGGGATCTGGTGGCCGCCGCCTGTCGCTAATTCTGGCTCTTTTGCTAACACGTAGTCGATCAGCTTCTGGCCACCGGCTGCGTTCGGTGCGTTTTGGATTAGCGCGATCGTGTTCGGAATGTACAGCACGCCGAGCCGTGGATAGTCGGGGTGTGGCTCGCGGTCGGGGAAGATCATCGCCACCGGTTTGCCCGCGCGAATCTCGATCATTGCATCGTCGGTGTCGGTCATCCCGATGGCGTATTCGCCGCTCGCCACTTTCACCGCCACCTGCTTGTTCCCTGCCACGATCTGTACGTCGTTCGCTTGCAAATCGAGGTAAAATTGCTTCGCACGCTCGGCACCGAGCACCTCGAACAGACACGCCGCCTGCGTTGCGGTGGTGCCGAACATCGGCTTCGCCATTGCAATTTGGCCGCGCCATTTCGGGTTCGTCAGATCGAACAACCGCTTCGGTTGTGCGTCATCTGCCACGCGATTCGTGTTAATAATCAACACCCGCGCCCGTGCGGCAAATGCCTGCCACGTGCGATCTTTAGCGACCGTCCACGCGGGGAAATCAACGGCACTCGGCGACGCATATTCGGCATACGCACCGGCCCGTGCGAGGCGGATCGTCGCGAGGATTTCGTTGTTCCAATGGACATCGCAGCGCGGTCGGCGCGTCTCCGCAAGCAGTTCCGCCGCCAGCCCCACCGACTTGTTCGCCTCGGTGTCGAACTTCGGCGCAATCGACAACTTCGACTGCCGCGTAAACTCCGCAAACAGTGGCTCCGCGAACTCCTGATCTTGTGCCGAGTACAGCACCACCCGATCCGCCGCCGGCGTGCAACCCGCAAGCAAGAGAATCAGTATCGCGACTCGTTTCACGTTATGCCTCCGTCTGTTTTTGTTTCGCTTCGACGCGTAGCCACTGCATACCAAACGATTATCGTGCCGATCGCGAAGACGCCCCGTGCCGTCCACGAGCCGAAGACGACGGCGGCGTTGAAAACGATGAACGCCATGAAGCCGTGGATGGCCCAATTCAGCCAGCGCGGGCGACGGCGGACGCTTTCATAATCGCAACATAACCAGATGGCATCGACGCACCAAAGTAAGGTGAAGGCATAGTTGACGAAGACGCCTTCGCCGAAGCCACCGATCGTTCGCGTATGCTCGAAAGCGGCGTCGTGCGACCAACCGTGTGCGGAATGAAACGCGATGGCAACGTGCAGGAGTTGAAACGCCGCACCGGTAGCCCATACTGGCTTGGTGACAGTGCGGTGACAGCGGATGAGTTTGGAGATGCCGAGGAACCAGAGGAGCGTCGCCACCCATGCCGATTCGACGACCGCCGGGTGATTTGGCACCGATCCGGATGGTTGCAAAAACGCACGACCGAGCCACACGGCCACGCCAGTCGTGGCGACAAAAAGCACCCTGCGAGTGCCAACTCGCAGGGTGGTATCGCTTACGCGTCGAACTTCCACGGCTTGCGCATTTCGCGGGAAAGCAGCTTGTTCGCCTGGGTATCGTCGAAGACGTGCGTCTTCGGATCCCATGCGAGTTTCTTGCCCACACGCAGCGCGATCGTGCCGATGTGGCAGACGATGACCGAACCGCCGCCGACGCCGACGTGGCAGATCGGCTGCTGGCGCGTCTTCACGCAATCGAGGAAATTCCCCATGTGGTCGGTCGGGCGCGTCGGGTACAACATCGGGTCGTCTTTGCCGAGCGGCTCGCTGAGGATTTTCGCATCCGACGCCAGCAACAACCCACGGCTGACGAACACGGTGCCATTTTCGCCGAAGATCATCACGCCGTTTTCGTCGCCACTAATGAACTCGACGGGCACATCGACCGTCGTTTCCTTGGTCTCGCCATCGTCGCCCTTGATCTTCTTCTTGACCTTCTTGGTAACCGGTTTGCCGTCGGCGCGAACGAGGCCCTTGACGTCGGTGCCGCCACCGGACATCGCCACGACTTCCGCGCCGTTCGCGTAGGTGTATTTCACCTGGAAATTTTCGTGGCAGTTGTAGCCATCGCCCTTGCTGTAAGGTGCGGTCGCCTTGAGCATTTCAACGCCGATCGGGCCGCTGTCGTCCATACCCAGTGCCCACTGCGCGATGTCGATGTGGTGGGCACCCCAGTCGGTCATCTTGCCGCCACTGTAGTCGTACCACCAACGGAATTCGTAGTGGCAGTTCGTTTTGCCGTCCTTCAAGCGGTAAGGCACCTTCGGCGTTGGCCCGAGCCACATGTCCCAGTCGAGTTCCTTCGGCGCTTCGACGGCGGTGATTGCCCCGCTCTGCGGGTTACCGTTAATGCGGCACTCGATCCGCTTCACTTTGCCGACGCGACCGGCGCGAACGACCTCGGCGGCGAGTCGGAACATGCCGCCCATTTCGCTGCGCTGTTGGCTGCCGGTTTGCAGAACGCGACCGGTTTCCTTCACGACCTTTTGCAGCAAGATCGCTTCTTCGACCGTCAACGTCAGCGGCTTCTCGCAGTAGACATCTTTGCCGTTGCGAAGCGCGTCGATGGCTACGAGCGCGTGCCAGTGGTCGGGCGTCGCGATGCAGACCGCGTCGATCTCTTTGCTGGCGTTGACCTGCCGAAAGTCCTTGTAAACCCGCGGCGTGTAGCCATCGGACAGGAAGGTGTTGACGGCGCGATCGACGTGGCGCAGGTCGACGTCGCAGATCGCGGCACAGTCGACGTGCTTGAATCGTTTGGCCGCGCCGTAGAGCGCGTAGTTGCGGCTCTGCGGGCTGCCGATGCCGATGAAACCGACACGCAGTTTACTGTTAGCGGAAGTGGCTTTGGCTGCCGTGGCCGCCGTGGCCGCGTCGGCACCGAACACTTCTTTGGCGTACCACAACGGCAACCCCGCCGCCGTCAGTGCCGCAACCGAGTTCGTCATGAACCCGCGACGCGAGAGCGATCCTCGTTCGAAAAGCATGTTAACCTCAGAAAATAATGGGAGTGGTAGAGTAGTCGGACGTTAGCATCCTACCGAAATTGAAAATCGCGTGCCAGCAATTTCCGGCCTGAATGGAACGCGACGCGACAGTCGAGTCGAGGAGTGGCGCGGACATGCAGAATTGCCGCATCCGGCTCTCCGACCCAATTCCGCACGATTACGCCCACAGCGGAAGTCGTGAGACTTCGGGACGCGCGAAGTCGCTGCATCCGTTGACGTGGGGCACGTTTTTTACGTGCCATTCTCAACGATGGCACGTAAAAAACGTGCCCCACCCACACGAACTCGCACAGTCAAAAAGTTCTAGACGATTTGACGTAAGTCGACTTTTGCGACGTGCGCAAAGTGTCGTGAAAGTGTCTCCAAGTGTCGTGAGAATGTCGTGGTCGGTCGATTTTATGTCGTGGTCGGTCGATTTACTGATGCAACCGGTCGATTTTTGGTCGCGATTTGCGCCGATTCTCGAATCGACCTCTTTCGACGCAACCCACGACAAGAGTTCGAGATGCGGAATACGGAACAGTGGATCGCGATCGAAAACGCGACTTTTTGGGTCGCAAAAACCGAAAAAACACCCCAAAAAACGGTTTTGGAGCGTCCGCAATTGTGACTTACGTCGATTGGCCTGCTCAACTCAGTGAGAGTGGCATCGGTTCCCACGAATAATCGAATGGGGCATCGACGGTTTCTTCGCTTTCGCCGCGATCGCGGAAGATGTGCAGCACGCGGAACCGGCTGACATCATCGAACTTCGGCTCGGGGTACGTGTCCGATTCGAACTGGTTGCCGGGCGAGTAATCGTGAATCATCACGCAGACTTTCGGCACGCCGTGGAAGTGGTGTTCCTCCGCCCGTTTGCGCCCGCCATGCACATCGTACAGTTCGAGCACCGAACGCAGAACTTGTTCGAGACGCTTGTGCCCAACGCCCTGTTCGAGGTAGATCAGGTCGATCTGAAGGGTGCGTAACACCTGGTGCATATGCTGGCGAACGCGGGCACCGAACAGCCGGTGATACGGCGGGCCGATCGGGCGAAGTGCCTCCGCGCCGTCCGAGTTCTTGCCGGTCGTGGGGTCTTCCCACAGCAGCGTTTCGATGAACCACCAGTGCGGGGCAATCCAGAACCCACCACCATCGGGGCCGCCACTCGGCCGCTTGTCGTTCCGCTGATGTTCCTTCACCGCAATCGTTGCTTGTTTAATGAGCTTCGTGACGCCGCGTATAAACCGCCGTCGCAAGCGGATATCGCCGCGTCGTGCCAATCGTTCGCGGAGCGTCATATCGAGCGTGCCGGTGACGCTGGACGCGGGGCCATCGAGGTCTTGCAGGCTCACTTTCAACGGCCAACGTGGGTCGAAGTCGCGTGCCTGCGATTGATCGGCAGGCACCAACCGAATCGTGACGCTCACCGTATCCGCTGGCGTTTTTCGCGTCAGGAACCCCCAGAGTTTCAGTCGCGATTTCGCCAGTTTTAATTCGGCCGGTAACGCGGAACCATCGACGTTTACCGTGAGTGGTAACCGGCGTGTGGGGTCGGTACGGCGGAACAGAATCACCTGATACACGCCCAAAACGAGGATTCCGGGAACCAACCACGCGGAGAGCGCGCCTAGAAAGCCCGTTACGGGCATCGCCGCATCCAAAGTCGGGGCATTCAACAATCGCCCGCCACACGCGGTGAGGATGAGATCGCAAATGGCGAGGCTGACAAAGGTGACACCGAGCGTGATGATCCGCCAGATCGGCACTCCGAAGATCGGTTTGCCCACACCCGAACGCCACAATACGACGGCATCGTCGCCGCGGCTCAAACGACCCGCAACCAGCGCGAGACATGCCACCACCACGCAGAGTGAGAGTCCGTAAATCGGCGGGGTGATCCAGGTGACGAGCGTCGCGAGTATCAGGTAGCCGAGCAGCACGACGCCATCAGCGCCGCGCGGATCGCGTTCGCCAGCTGCGAGTCGCATCTTTTGATCGAAAATCGACACGGGCAGGTAGATACCCGCCGCAATGCACGCTGCGAGTGCCGACCACAAACTCATGAGCACGATGAGATACAGCACGTACGACGTCCGCATTCCGAGTTCGCGCCAGCCGTTCGGAAACGCCCACCACGCGAGCGCCGCTAATGCACCCCACACGACGAGTACGGCGAACGCGAGGAACGCCAGTCGGGGTATCCGTTGCCGCATCGGTGGCGTGCCGCGAAAGTCGATGCCGACGTCGTACTTCAGTTGATCGAAGCGATTCGCGCGAACGGCGAGGAAGGTGCCAACCCACTGGACCCAAGCGATCGGCTGCGTGCGGTGCCACGCCAACACGCACAGGATGCCGAGGACGAGCGCCGCACCCGCAAGCGCATCTTGCCACTCGGTACTCGCCATCCGACCGACGATTTCGAGACCGATCAAGAACCCTACGACCACGAGCGCCATGCCGCGTTCGGACGAAGGAATCAGACGCTGCACCCGCGGCAGTACGGCAGACAGAAGTTTCATAATCCTATTTCATCACGATTGACCAATTTCGCCAACCGCTATCTGAAGAAAGTCGCAAACTTACGGGCACGGTTCCAATCGCGACGGGTAGCCGGTGAATGATTCCACCCGTTACCCACCCACCCCTCCCTGGACTCACGCCGAATTTCGGAATCAACATAACACACCAACGACTTACGTCCGATTTCGACCATCAGGAACCACGCGGGAATCAAAGTTTCGGTGGTCCATTTCGGCAAAACGGCAACCGGGATAGGAACCATGTCCAGGAAAGTGGAGTTGAATTTGCAGAGAACGATGGCCAGAATGGCGGCAGGTTTCATAGCAAGCCTGCGCGAAAAGGGGCTTGGTGATACAACCACGGAGGCAATTGATGTCCCATTATGTTGTTGGCCCCGCAATTGTCGCACTCCTTCTCGGATCGTTTGGCGTCGTGGATGCGGCCCCGGTCCCGAAGCCGAATCCAGAACAAGTGCGCAAGGATTTGGACGCCGCGTGGGCGGACTTGCTCAGCGTGGACGAACAAACTGCGGGGCGGGCGCTTCTCCGGATCGCATCCCATCGGGACGACGCGAGCGAGTATTTGAAGGACAAATTGCAGCCCCTCAAGCTGACGAAAGAGCGCGCCACCCAACTCCTTACCGACCTGGGTGGCGAGGACGAGAAGGTAGCCCGGAAAGCGTTCGAGGAGTTCAGCTACTTCGACCCCCGGTTGGCCCTCGGCGATAAGGAACTTCGCGACGTTCTGTTGAACAAGTCGGCCAGCCGACAGTTGGGCGCGATCGTGTGCGACCTGCCGATCAATGCGATGTCGGGAACGAAATGGCATTGGCACTCCCCCGACAACAAGGTGTTTCGGTTCAACTGCGGGGAGGCCGTCTGCAACCGAGATGCCGCGATCAGCGTCGATTTGATCGGGACGATCGACCGCAAGGCGAGTTGGGTTCGTGCCATCCGGGCCGTGGTGGTTCTGGAATTCGTGGACACCCCGAAGGCGCGGGCGATCCTCGACGAGTTGGCAACTGGGCACCCGGATGCAGCCCCCACTAAATCGGCGAAGCTCGCGTGCGACAGACTGCGGAAGTGATCCGAGAAGCAAACGCCTTTCAGGGGACATTTCTTTCGTTGGCAGAGGTGCGGTTCCATGCAATATGCTGTGTAGCTACAGTTCCGTGGGGACACGGCCGATGCGTTCGGGCTGGCCGAGTCCACCCTGACTGCGCTCGGATTCCGGTTCTTGGGCCCAGGAGTTTGGATCGTCGCCGTTGCGATGGCGGTCGGTGGGAATGCGGTTCTCTGGCTAGTACAGGGGCCGATTTTGGCCCGAGGTTTCCGTGCAAGAACCGACCGCGCCCTCGACACGCTCCTCGCCAACATGGTCGTCGTCGGTGAGGCCACATCGTCATGATCGAGCCGTTAATCTTGCGCTCGCTACGATTGCATTTACGCCGACTCTGCATGGAGGATGTGGCTCCAATTGCCGCATATCGCTCGCTGCCCGAAGTGGCCCTTTTCCAATCGTGGGAGTCGTTCTCGCTTGCCGACGCAGCCCAATTGGTCGGCGATCAGGCTGCGGTCGTGCCGGATACACCTGGGACATGGCTACAGTTCGCGTTGGTCCTATCGGAGTCGGCGAAGGTGATTGGCGACTGCGGCATCCATTTTCGAGGGGATGACCCACGGCAAGTCGAGTTGGGTATCACTCTCTCTCCGATTTACCAAGGTCGAGGGCTGGCCGCGGAGGCTTTAACTCGTGTTCTGGAGTATATATTCGACCAACTCGGTAAACATCGGGTATCCGCCATCACCGACGCGGAGAATCGAGCGGCAGCGAGCCTTTTCCTGCATCTCGGTTTTCGACGGGAATCCCACAACGTCGAGCATGTATGGTTCAAAGGGGCATGGGGCAGCGAGTATCTGTTCGCGCTGCTGAATCGAGAGTGGCAAGGCCGTCAAACCAATAATTGCGATGCTTTACCGCATAATTGCCGCGACGCGGAGGCTTTGCGAAGCGGAGCGCGGGGTGACGCGCTTCGCCACGAAGACTGCGATTCCTCACTTCGTTCGGCTTCGCAAGTCGAACACGCGCGTCACTTCGGCTCCGAAGAGCAGAATCTGCGTCGAATAGTACACCCAGACGAGCAGCACGACGAGCGAGCCGGCGGCACCGAACGCGGAACCGACGGCGGCGCGGCCCATGTAGAGGCCGATCAGCGATTTGCCCAACAGGAACAGTAGCGACGTGATGAACGCCCCGAGAATCGCGAACCGCCACGGCGTTCGCTCGGCGGGCATTCGCCGAAAGATCAACGCGAACAGGCTGGTCGTGAGCAAGAACGAAAGACTAATGTTGAGTAAGTTCGCCCAAACGGCGTGATCGTAACGCTCGCCGACGACGAAATCGCCGATGCTCGTCAAGAAGGCACTGATAAACAGCGAAACGAGCAGCAGGAACGCGATCGCGCAGATCAGCGTGAACGCCAACAAACGATCGATGGCGAGCGATAACAGGCCGAAGACTGGTTCGGGTGGCAGTGGTGGCGTTTCCCAGATGTCGTTGAGTGCCTCTTTGAGTTCGACAATCACGCCGGACGCGCCGAAGAGCAAAACGAGCACGCCGACCACGGTGGAAATGATGCCGCGCGTGGGATGATTCGCATTCGAGACGATGGCTTCGACCGCGCGGGCACCTTCGTGGCCGACGAGTTGTTCGATCTGCCGACCGATCGCACCTCGTGCGGCATCGGTGCCAAATATTGGCCCGATGATGGCGAGGACGATCAACAGCAGCGGCGACAGCGAGAGTAACGTGTAGAACGCGAGTGCCGCCCCGAGGCGCGTGTCTTTGTGCCGAATGAACCCACGAACGGCCTCACGAAGTACCGAACCGAAACACTGGAGTTGTTTCAACATCGCGAGATCGTCCCGTGGGCGAGTGCGGTTATCCGACGAATACGCCGTCTTTCACCGAGGCATCCGTGATAGTCGTTAGGGCATTCGGCGTGCCAGCGCTGAGCGACGAACCCGAATAAATCCGCACTTTCCCTTCGCCGCCAGGGCCGTCGCCGGTGATGACTTCCGCTTTGCCATCGCCATCGAGGTTGCGTGCGGCCACCCGCACGCCGCCGCGGTTCGAGTCGCTGCCCGCGAAGAAGTTCGCGATTGCCACTTGCGAATTCGAGTTCACGAGGTCGGTACCGGACAATACCAGCACACGCGGGCCGCCACCGGGGCCACCCCCGACGACGAGATCGGCTTTGCCATCACCGTTGACATCGGCGGCCGCCACAAACGTGCCGTTCCGCAAGGTTTGCTCGAACGCGAAGAAGTCGTTGAACAACTTCACGCGGTTCGGCGTGCCGATCGACTTGCCACTAAACCCAGCGATACGTGGCCCGCCGCCGAACCCGGCCGCCACGATCAGATCGCCGACGCCATCGCCGTTGACATCGCCGACCGCAGCGCGTGCCCCGCCGCGGAAATTCGTATCGTCGATACCGAAAAAGTCATCGACCACGCCAAAACCTTGCCCGTTGAACACCCGCACTCGTGGTCCGCCGCCTTCGTCGGGCGTGATGATCAGGTCGGCTTTGCCATCGCCAGTGACATCGCCGACGGCGACATAGACGCCACCGGTGAAAGCGGCCTCGAACGGCTGCACGCTGAACAGTTCCTTTTGCGTCGTCGGGTCGATAATGCGGACCCGGGTAGCGACACCCGGCCCGGTGCCGATCACGATGTCGGGGATGCCATCGCCGTTGAAATCGCCACTGGCCACGCGGACACCGCCGGTGGCATTCGCGGCGAAAGTCGAGTTGAGCGTGGCAGCGGGCGTGCCATCGGAATCGTAAAGGTTCGCGAAGGGTGTGCCGCTACCTACGCCGACGACGACGACGCGGGCCGTCAGTGCCCCTTGCTGTCGGGACACGATATTCGAGAATGCGGAGGTATCGCCGGAGAGATTCGCCGTCGCCGTGGCCGAGTAAACCGAACCGCTCGTGGTCGAGGGAATGACGAACGAGAACGTCGCGGCTCCACTCGCATCGGTCGTTGCGGTGGTACTTCCCGCAACGGTTTCGCCTTCGCCGGAGCCACTCGGATCGGCGACACCATTCGCGAAAAATCGCACATCGTAGAGCGTATTCGGCCTGCCAGACAAGCTACCCGAGACTTTCTGCCCGCCACCCGACTGCGTCACCGAACTGGTGAGAACCGGCGGTGTCAGGCCATCGCTAGCGCTCGGATCGACCCGGATTCCGAGTCCATCGTTCATGCTAATGCTGTTGTCGTCGATCCGCACGAATCGCGACGTGTCGAGCACGCTGATGCCGTTTCCCTTGTTGGCGACGATCCTGTTCGTGCGGATGAGGGTGTTGGTATCGGGTGGCAGGAGGCCGCCGGCGGGAGCCGTACCGGCGGCGTTCTCGACGCGGACGCCATCGCCACCGTTGGGTGAATTGGAGCCGGCGAAATCCAGCCCGATGCGGTTCCCGAGTACGCTCGTTCCCGAAGTCGCCGCATCGGTAATTCGCACACCACTCGCGCCGTTTAAAGCAATCACGTTGCCCGTTCCCGCACCTAGTCCACCGACCCGCGTATTGATTGCCCCCGATTCGACCGACACACCAAACCGCACGTTTCCGAGCGGGTTCACGCCGTTCTGATCGGTGCCGATGAAGTTGCCGACGATGACGTTGCCATTGGCCTGCGCCTCGACGCGGACACCATCGAACGTGTTGCCGCTGATCACATTGAGGTCGGCCCTATTCCCGCTGCCGATCTGGTTTAGGCTCGATTTGCTGGTAATTAGCACGCCGACGGAGTTGCCCTCTGCGGCGGTGCCGTTCTGGCTGGTACCGAGGAAGTTCCCGACGATCGTGTGCGAACCGCCACCGCTGATGCGAATGCCGGCCCCCGCGAAGCCGCCGATGGTCAGCCCGCGAATCGTGCTGCCCGTATGTTCCTTGAGCGTCAGGCCGTTCGCGGTCGCGCCGGCCCCACCCCCGACGAGGCGGATCACCGGCGAACCGGCGAAACCGGGTTGCGTCGTCCCGTCGATGGTGACCGTATCCGACAGTGAAGGTAGCGGAACGAGAATCGTCAGCGGTTGCACGCCACCGCCGTTGATGTTGAATTGAATCGTGTCTGCACCCGGCGTCGCGTTCGCATTCAAGATTGCGGCACGAAGCGAACCCGTCGTCGGTGCGGCATCGACGCCGCTATCGAGGATCGTGCTTACAACAAACACTGCGGGGGTTTGCCGGTCTTCGAGCGAAACCAATGCTAACCGAACGGTGGAGAGGTTTTGTTTCACAGTAGCCCCTTTGGCGTCAAATCGCGAACGATCGTTACGAACGTCACCTATTCTAATCGGCCAGACGATCCGCCGATCATGAATTCAGACGAACGGAACCGCAAAAGGGTTTGATCGCAGGAATTCAAAGTGCGGGTCTGGCACTGGGTCGAATTTAGAATGCCAAGGTATTATGCGAGACAGAAGCACGGGCAGTTTGTTAAAATCGACAAAGCGCGATTCGGTTCTTTCCTCGCCGCGCGTAAGGCTAACGAGATACGATTTGTTAGCCCAACGCGCAAGCGAGGAAATTGCAACTTGATGTTTCACTGGGAATACAGCCATGCTTCATTCTCGCAACTTCCACCCGCAGCGATTCGGTGCCGGATTGCTGGCGACGATTGTTCTCACAGCAAATGTGTGTGGGGCCGATCCGAACAATCTCGATGTTCTGTTAAAAGAGTACCAAGCACACGGGTTGCCGTTGCCGACGAAAGCCGCAAAACTCGTCAAATACAACACGGGTTGGCAGAGCGTCGACAAAGACAATAATGGACTGGGAAACCATTTTGCAATCGGCTTTGAGCTCCAACCCGCAACCGAAGGTAAAAAGCAGATTTTACTACTCGGTACCAATCTAATAGGTGGCTACGAGTGTCAAGAAATTAAGCCGGTCGTCGATTCATTAAAAGGATTGAGGTACAACGAAGACTCCGACCTCATCCATGCGATTCAATGCCATAGTCTGGGATGGGATGCTCTCGCACATTTTCTGTACGAACGCAGCCAGAAGGACGTTGAAGAAAAACCCGAGCTAAACACGATTGCATGGTCGTATTGGATGGGGCAGGTGACCGAGCCGAAGATCGATCGCGCACCGGTTGCGAAACGCCTCAATGTACTCATGGTTATCGACAAAACACTCGATACGGAATTTCACCGTTCGCTATTAAAATCGTTAGAGTTATCGCTCGTTCCGAGCAAGGCCAAACCCGGAAGTATCGAATCGTTGGTCGATGCACTCATCGACGATTCGACACCACGCGGTTACAGAGGATTTCCACAATCGGAACAGTTCTGGAATCTCGCAAAACAAGGCTTCGACGCGGTCCCGATTTTGATCGAGTCACTCGACGATACCCGCCTTACACGGGCAACACTTCTAGGATTTAACAATTTTCAAACGCGGCATCTACTCGTGCAAGACATCGCGGGAGATGTGCTTGAAGCATTAGCGGGTATGGAACTGATACGAGGTGGCAATGACACTATTGCTGGCCGCGGTTGGTTGAGACGACTTCAGGGATGGCCGGTATTAAAGTCGGATGCCTTGAAGTGGTGGGAAACGGCAAAGAAACGAGGCGAAGTATCGTATCTGTTCGATGATATCTTGCCGCCAATTAAAGAGGATGAACGCGTTGCCATTGCAGAACTGCGCATGGCGATTCTCAAACATAAATATCCACAACGAATCCCGTCACTGTACCGAACGGTTCTCGAAATGCGACCCGATGTACAAAGTTGGAAACTCGCTGAAGCACTCGCCGAATCGAAACATTCCGACAAACTGAAAATCGAATTGTTCCTACTCGCATCGCACCACGAGAACGAAAAACATCGCCTGACGGGGCTACGTTTTCTATCCAAATTCGAGCCGAAATCGTTCGACAGAATCTTGATCGAAACGCTAGAAAACATTCCCGAAGATGTTACCGAAAAATACAGGACGTACACCGGTGCGCATTTCGCAGCTCTCGCTATCGAATCGAACGACCCCCGGATTTGGCCGGTAGTAGAGAAAGTGATACATCGCTCGTCGCTCGGACTCAAAATGCAGATGTTGGATTGCCTTTGCAATCGCGAAGACAAACGCCAATTGCCCTCCCGAATGAAGTTACTCGCACAGTTTCTCGATGACGATACGATACGCGATCAAAAATCGAATGACAAATTCGATGGGCCATGCGCGGGATTCCAATACAGGAAAATCGAATTGCGGAACTATGTTGCCACGCAGTTGGCTGCCCTCCTCGACATACCAGTCGAGGTGGACGAAAAACGTACGTCTGCCGAATGGGCGACCATTCGCGAGCGTGTGCGACGGAAGTGGGCGGAAACGATGAAACAATAAGTTAAATCGCGAGTGAACTTCCGAAGTCGCCACCTTCGCCGACCTATCCCCACTGAGATGCTGCCATGCCGACGCTGTTTGCCGACCTCGTTGAAACTCGCGACGATGCCGTTTACGAACTCGTTTCTACCGTGAAGGGGCCAGTCGGCCAGTTGCCGTTAACCGACGATCTGTTGCGTCATGCGCCATCGGGCGACCTGTTCGGCTGGACGCAGAACGTGGGTATGGGGCTGCAACCGCACCTCCTCGGCCGCAAAGAGTTCTTGATTCTCAGCACGCACGGCGGGATGCGTGCGGAAGATGGTTCTCCGATCGCGCTCGGGTTCCATAGCGGGCACTGGGAAGTCGGCTTGTTGGTGAAAGCCGCAGCTGAGGAGTTTCAGCGGCTGCGGACGATCCCGTTTGCGGGGGCCGTCACCGACCCATGCGATGGGAGAACGCAAGGCACCACCGGCATGTTCGACAGTTTGCCATACCGTAACGATGCGAGCATGGTGCTGCGAAGGCTCATGCGATCGTTACCGACGCGAACCGGCGTTCTCGGCGTGGCGACGTGCGATAAAGGTCTACCCGCGATGATGATGGCACTCGCGAGCCAGCGCGATTACCCCGTGGTGTTGGTGCCGGGCGGCGTGATGTTGGCGGGGGAAGCGGGCGAGGAAGACACGGGAAAAGTGCAAACGATCGGCGCACGCTACGCGAATGGCGAAATCACTTTAGAGCAAGCCGCCGAAGCCGGTTGCCATGCGTGCGCCAGCCCTGGCGGTGGGTGCCAGTTCCTCGGCACGGCGGCGACGTCGCAAGTCGTCGGCGAGGCGCTCGGCTTGTCGTTGCCGCACTCGGCACTCGCGCCATCGGGGCAACCCATTTGGCTCGACATGGCGAGGCGTTCGGCCCAGGCGCTCGTCAATCTTTCGGCAAAAAAACTGACGAACAAGCAAATTTTGACCGACAAAGCGGTGCAGAACGCGATGGCGGTATTCGCCGCGTTCGGCGGCAGTACGAACCTGTTGTTGCACATCCCGGCGATTGCCTTTCACGGTGGCGTGGGTCGGCCCACCATCGACGATTGGACCGCAATCAACCGCCAAGTTCCACGCCTCGTCGATGCCCTGCCAAACGGCCCCATCGGCCACCCCACGATCCGCGTTTTCCTCGCGGGCGGGGTACCGGAAGTCATGCTTCACCTGCGAAAACTCGGTTTGTTGCACCTCGACGCACTCACGGTCACCGGCGAAACGCTCGGCACAGTGCTCGACTGGTGGGAAACCTCCGAACGGCGTAACCGCTTGCGAGAACTGCTGAAAACCCGCGACCGCATCGATCCCGACACGGTGATTATGTCGCCAGAGTTGGCGAAGTCGCGCGGCCTCACAAGCACGATCACCTTCCCGCGCGGCAACCTCTGCCCCGACGGCAGCGTCATCAAGTCAACGGCAATCGATCCGAGCGTCGTCGATGCCGATGGCGTTTACCGCAAACTCGGCCCCGCGAAGGTATTTACCACCGAGAAAGCCGCGATTGCCGCACTCAAAGGGCAAGGCGAAAAGCGGGTGGTGGCGGGCGATGTATTGGTGCTCTGTTGCCGCGGCCCGCTCGGTAGCGGCATGGAAGAAACGTACCAAGTGACATCGGCGCTAAAGCACTTGAAGTGGGGCAAGCAAGTCGCCGTGCTCACCGATGCCCGTTTTAGCGGCGTGAGTACCGGCGCGTGCATCGGCCACGTCTCGCCCGAAGCGCTGGCAGGTGGCCCGATTGGCAAATTGCAAGACGGCGACCAGATTCAGATCGCGATCGACCGCACGACACTGGAAGGCAGTGTGAATCTCGTCGGCGACGCCACCGGCGTCCACGGCACCGCATGGGGCAACGCACAACTGACGACGCGCGCACCGCGCACCGACTTGCAGCCGGACCCCGCGCTACCCAACGACACACGACTTTGGGCCGTGTTGCAACACGCCAGTGGCGGCGTCTGGGGCGGATGCGTCTACGACGCCGACGCCATCGCGAAAGCGTTGAGCGGGCATTGATTATTCAAGTTCCGTATTTGGAGACGCGCTCGTGACAGTCTCACAACGTCTCGATGCGGCGTACGCCATTGCTCGCGATGCACTGCTTGCCGAACGAACCGCCGATGGTTTCTGGATCGGCGAACTCTCGTCGTCGGCGCTGTCGACGGCGGTCGCAGTGATCGCGTTGCAACTCGTCGATGATGCAAAGTTTTCGTCGCAAATTCGCGACGGCGTGAAGTGGCTAGTCGCTAATCAGAATGCGGATGGTGGCTGGGGCGATACGACGAAAAGCGTATCGAATATCTCAACGTCGATGCTGTGCCGGGCCGCGTTGGCCGTGGCGAAAAGTGAACCCGCGTACCCGGATACCATTGCTCGCATCGAAGCGTATCTCGCGCGTACGTGCGGCCAGACTCCTGCCGAACGTGCGGAGGCGATTCGCAATCGTTACGGGAAAGACCGCACGTTCAGCGTGCCGATCTTGATGACGTGTGCGATTGCGGGGCTGGTACCGTGGCGCGAAGTGCCGCGATTGCCGTTCGAGTTGGCGTGCCTGCCGCAATCGTGGTATCGCTTCGCACAATTGCCCGTCGTCAGCTACGCACTCCCCGCGCTCATCGCCATCGGACAGTGCGTTCACCACCATCGCGGCACGTGGAACCCGCTCGCGAAACTGCTACGTAGACTGGCAAAATCACCGAGTTTGCGCGTGCTACAGCGCATTCAACCCTCAAGCGGCGGCTATCTCGAAGCGACGCCACTCACCGCATTCGTGGCGATGGCGCTCGCGAACATCGGCCAGAGTGACAGCCCGGTGACGCGCGAAGCGATTCGCTTCATCGTCGATTCGGTTCGCCCCGATGGCAGTTGGCCGATCGACACGAACCTGAGCATCTGGGTGACGACACTGAGTGTCAATGCCCTGTCAGCGGCGAACGATCTCGATGCAATTGGCGACCGCGAACCGCTGCGAACGTGGTTGCTCGAACAGCAGCTGAAAGTGCGTCACCCGTTCACCGGTGCGGACCCTGGTGGTTGGGGTTGGAGCCACTGCCCCGGCAGCGTGCCCGATTGCGACGACACGCCGGGCGCGATCCTGGCGTTGCAGAATCTTGTAGCTGGGGTCTGTGACCCCGGTCTTCACGAAAACCGGCCTCACAGAGGCCAGCTACAAGCATTTCAAAATGGTCGGCGCTGGATGAACGATTTGCGGAACCGCGACGGCGGCCAGCCGACGTTCTGCCGCGGTTGGGGCACGTTGCCGTTCGACCGCAGCGGTTCGGACCTGACGGCACACGCCCTGCGCGCCGATCTCGCGAATCGCCAAGCGGGGCTTGCCTACCTCGCCCGTCAGCAGCGCCCCGATGGCTCGTGGCTCCCCCTCTGGTTCGGCAACCAGCACGCCCTCGACGACATCAACCCCGTCTACGGCACCGCCCGCGTACTCGCTGCATATCGCGATTTGCAACTCGCACAATCTACGCAGTGTCAACGCGGTGTCAGCTATTTACTCAGCGTGCAAAATGCCGATGGTGGCTGGGGCGGCGCGAGCGATTGCCCGAGTAGCGTCGAAGAAACGGCGGTTACGGTCGAGGTACTTCTGGACCTGGTAGACGATGATATTCGGATGGAACGCGGAGTGACCTGGCTCATCGAAGCGGTCGAATCGGGGCGGTTTCGCGAACCGTCGCCGATCGGGTTTTACTTCGCGAAGCTCTGGTACTTCGAGAAACTGTACCCGCTCATTTTCACCGTCGCGGCACTCGGCAGGGCCAGAACCCGCGTCACTTCCTGAGCGGGCGTATGCGTTCGGCGGTCACCCATTCGTCCCACGTGTCGTCGAAGTTCACGTAGTGTATGAACGACTTGACTCCCTCCTTTTTGAGAACCACTGCCGGGTACCACATCTCTTTCCACTCGACCTCGATCTCGGCTTTCATCGCCACTTTCGCTCGCGTTCCCCAATCGTCGGGGATCGCGGACAGGTCTTTGACACTCACTTCCACTGCACGTTTGTCGGTGTAATCGAAAAACACGACGGTATACTTCGCGTCTGCAACTTTCACGACGCGCCCTGGCCGCGTTCGTTTCCCGTCGGGTGCCAGCACGTACTGCCCCGGTTGAATCGCCGCTTTGTCCGCGACCGGTTGGCTGGCCTTCGATGTCGCCACGGGATAATCGCTGCTGAGGCCGTGGATACTGAAGTGGCTTTTCTGGCGTTCGAGTACGCGCATGGCTTCCTTCACTTCGCCCGCCATTTCGCCGAGTGTGACGGTGCCATCGTGGTTCGCATCGGCGAGCGCGTCGCCCTTCAGCGAATCGATGATCGACTGCGTGAAGGTCCAGTTGCCCGTGGAGAGCGTGCTCGCATCGGACGAAGTGAGTGTCGCGACTTCAAAGCCGGATTTGGCGAGCGTTTTCCCCGTCTCGCTCAGCCCACCGGAGCAACAGCAATCGGCCAGCAAGATGACCCGCTTCCCCTGAAATGACTTGCCAATGATCTTCGCAATATCGGAGGCGAGCAGCCCCGTTCGCTCGACGGCCTTTGGGTTCAGGTCGTAGTTCGCGAAGCAGACATCGCCCGCCTTCGCCTCGAAGCCGTGCCCGCAATAATAGAAGAACAACGTGGCATCCGCGGGGGCCGCACCGGCAACATCGCGAACGGCCCGCTGGATGCCCGAATACGTGGCTTGCTCATCGAGTAACAGTCGCATGTTCTTCGCAGGTACGCCGCGTGCGAGCAGAGTCTCGTGGAGTTCTTCATCTTTGCGGTGCTTCGTCGGAAATCCGGCGAGCGCGTTCCCCGGCCACTGCAACACCCCCGCCACGACGGCGTAAATGTTCGTCGGCTTCTCGACCGGCTCGACGGCATTCGCACAAGGCGAAATCAGCCCCGCCAACACCGCAAAACCGGGCATCCACCGACAGAACATCGTTCGCATGGGAACCTCGAATTGTAGTTAAACCCCTCGTGGGCAGGCAACGACACGAACGATTTCACATCGGCGTTTTTCCGTCAATTCGTAGCGGAAGTCGTGAGACTTCTGATGTAGCCCTCTCGCTCCGCGAGAGGATAGCGAAGCCGGAAGAATCACTCCCCATCGCATCGGATCAGACTGTTGCTATCCTCTCGCGGAGCGAGAGGGCTACGTAAGAACCCACCCTTCACGCGAGTATCTGTTTCGCGAACCCAAAATACAAGCGAAAGAATCGTTCGCGGCGTATTTCCGTCAATTCGTAACGGAAGTCGTGAGACTTCTGACGCAGTGACTTCCCTATCCCCGAAGTCTCACGACTTCGACTATGTCAAAATCGCTTCGTAGCGGAAGTCGTGAGACTTCTGACGCAGTGACTTCCTGGAGTTGCCCGGATGGTGCAAGATTTTGGCTTCGCGTTCCTGCCACTACTTCTTCTTCGCCATCGGTGGCAGGATCGGCTTGAACTCGTCTTTGCCCTTTTTGTCGAGGTTGATGTTCAGATCGGCGTCGTTGAAATCCACCTTCGCACCGGCTGCGGGGACTTCGACTTTGGCCGTCCAGAGGATCGCGTTGACGACGATGCGGCGGAAGTTCTCGTCGGCCCAGTTGCGGTGGAAGTGCCCGCCGGTGAAGCCGAAGCCGCGGCCGCCGTCCTTCTCGCGATCGTACGCCCACGCCAGCGTTTCGATCATCCCCGCTCGCGCTTTGGCGGCTTTCGTGCCGCGCGTGCCATCGGGCGGCAACGCTTGCAGAATCGGCGTAACGTTCTTCATGTCGTCGACGAATCGCATGTTGTAATACCACTCGTCGCGGATCGTGAACGGCTTCACGCCTTGCGTCGTCGGGTGTTTCGGCAAGCTCCGCACTTCGGCGTCCCAGTGCGGGTTGATGCTGTAATCCGGCTCGTAATAGCCGCCCATCCAGCCGAGAACGCGCTGGCCGTGCTGCGGCAGATAGTCCACGGCGTAGTGCAGGTTCACCCAGCCGGTGCCCTTGTCCATCAGCTTCTGGATCTTGTCCATGCGGTCGCCTTGGACGACGGGGTGACCGTTGCGACCGTCCATATAAAAGAGAATCGTGTCGGCGGTATCGAGGAGCTTCTCGTTCTTCGGCCAGCCGTCTTTCGCCATGATCGGGAATACGTCCGGCGACTGCTGGAGCAGCTTCATGAGGATAGCCGTCCCCGCGAAAAATTCGTGATCGCCGGGGCCGTGGCTCGGCTTACCCGCGATGAGCAAAATCCGTTTGCCGACGAAATCGGCCGGCGGTTCGACTTCGAGTTTGACCTTCGATTGATCGTAAGGGTTCGGCTTGGCATCGTCGGCCTTGGCCGCGGTCGTCAACAGGCACGACAACAACAGGAGCAGGGAGAGGCGGATCATTGGCGGAAAAACTCCAAACGAGTAACGGAAAGCGTCATTGTAAGCGGAACAGGTTTCGCGACGCTCCGCAAGAGGCAGTTCGGGATATTTCCGCAAAACAAAGCGGGGCGGACGAGCCACACTCGTCCGCCCCGTTTGCTTTTCATTCGATCGTCCGGTTTACCCGACGAACACTCCGCCGGTGAAGCCGGGGAAGGCATCGTAGGCGAACGCCCCGGCGGGTGTGCCTGCGACCGGAATGTTCCGACCGAGGTAACCCGTCACGCGGCTACCGGCCCCTTCGCCGGAACCGACGACGAGGTCGGCACGCTTGTCGCCGTCCAGATCCTTCACCGCAATGCGAACGCCACTGCGGTTGTCGACGTTATCCGCAAAGAAGTCGGCATCGGTCGAGATCGCGTTGTTGAGCAAGTTTTTGCCGTCGATAGCCAGGATCCGCGGCCCGCCACCCGGCCCGCCACCAACGATCACTTCGGAGAAGCCATCGCCGTTGATGTCGCCCAACGTTAGGAACACGCCATTCCGCAAGGATTGCTCGAAGACGAAGAAGTCTGCAAAGATCTTGACGGGGTTGCCCTTGCCGAGCGAAATGCCATCGTAACCCGCAACGCGGGGGCCGCCGCCGAACCCGGCTGCCACGACGACATCCGAGACGCCATCGCCGTTGACGTCGCCAATAGCGGCACGGGCACCGCCACGAAAGTTGACATCGTCGATACCGAAGAAGTCGGCCAGTTGGCCGAAGCCTTTGCCGGAAAGCAGTTTCACCCGTGGACCGCCACCTTGATCGGGTGTGACGATCAAGTCTGCGGTGCCGTCGCCGTTGACATCGCCCGCCGCGACGTAAACGCCACCGGTGAATGAGGCTTCAAATGGCTGGAACGAAAACAGTTCTACGTTGTTTGTCCCATTCAGGATTCGCACCTGCGTCGGCACGCCGGGGCCGGTGCCGATGACGATATCCGCGATGCCGTCGCCGTTGAAGTCGCCGGTCGCGTTACGGACCCCACCGGTTGTGCCGGGGAAGGCCGATGCGAGAAGTCGTTCGGACTGATCGGCGTTGTACAGACGTACGACCTGCGGCCCGCCCGCATCGCTCGTGATGGCAAACTGTTGCGTGCCGACGAGCCGGACGGGTGCTGCCGGTGGTGGAGGTGGCGGCGGTGGGGGTGGCGGTGGCGGCGGGGGAATCGTCGAACTATCCGGGACCGTCACCACGAAAGTATCGGTTGCGGTGCCGCCGCTGGCATCGGTCACTAACAACGTGATCGTTGCCGTACCGAATTTGCCCGTCGCGGTGGTGATGGACACGTTCCGATTGGAACCAGTGCCACCGAGCGTGAGCGTGGGGGTGAGCGTGGGGTTCGACGATGTGGCCGTGACGACGAGGTTGGCGGCGGCCGTTTCCGTGTCGAGCACGAGGAACGGAATCGCCGAGGTCGATTGACCCGCCTGGATCGTCAGGCTGTTCACGTCCGAGATACTCGGCGGGATGTTCGCTCCCGGTGGTGGGGGCGGCGGCGGGGGCGGGGGCGGTACGGGGTTCACCGTCACATCGAACGTATCCATCGCGGTCAGGGTACCATCGCTGACAACGACCGTGATCGTTGCGGTACCGACAAGACCGGCAGCGGTATTGACTGTTAACGTGCGATTCGAACCGGAACCGCCGAACGTGAAGACCGGCGTCAGTGCGGTGTTCGTGGACGAGGCCGATACGGTCAGCGAACTCGCACCCGTTTCAAAATCGGTGATGAAGAACGGTAACGCCACAGTGGGCGAACCGCTGATCGCGGTCGTATCGAGTACGTCCGAAATCTGTGGGGCCGTGTTCGGCGGTGGTGGCGGTGGTGGTGGGGGTGGCACGGCGACGTTCGTCAGATTGAAGATACCCGGCGTGCCACTGACGAGTGCCGCACTAATTGTCACGGTGCCGCCGAGGTTGTTCGCCGTTGGAATGACCGTCTTCGCGGTACCATCGGCGAGCGTTTGGACTGTCACCGGGTTGGCACCGGCGAAATTGACTGATGCACCGGCAGCCGGTGCGGTGAAGGTGACGTTGGTACCGGCACCGATGGCGTTGCCGAAGGCGTCGGACACTTGCACGCGGAGCGGTGCGGTGTACGCCTTGTTGACGATGGCAAACTGACCGTTTCCGCTTACGACACTGACGATCGATGCGACACCGGGGGTGTTGCTGAGCGAGAACGCGACGGTGCCGAGCGTCGGGTTCGACGCAACGATCTGGAACGGCCCCGTCTTGCTGTTGGCCGTCACGGGCAGCGAGATACTACCAGCAGCGTCGGTCACAAACGTCTGCGAAGTCGCGCCACCCGCAAAAGTCGCGGAAGCGCCCGCAGACGGTGCGGTGAACAGGAACGGCACGCCCGAGACTGGGTTACCGGAGTTCGTCAGAGACAACACGATCGGATTCGCGTAGGCCGCACCGACGACGGCGGTTTGGTTATTCCCCGCACTCACCGAAGGCGTCCCGACGAGAGCGCCCGTTCCGCCGAAGTTCGTATTTTGCAAGTTGATGAACGCGGAACCTGCGCCGCTCGGCACGGAAACGATGACTTTGTAACTGCCCGCTTGATCGTTCGCGACGGCGGCCACTGTCGCTGTGCCCAATATATTTGTCGTCACAATCGCGGACGTTCCGCCACCACCGAGGCCCGCGCTCGCGGTGGGAGTCGGCGTGTTCGGTGCCTGGAACGTGACGGCGGCTCCGCTGACCAAGTTACCGTTTGGCCCGGTGACGAGTACGCGAAGCGACGTACCGAACGGCAAGGAAACCCCCGCCGCCTGACCGTTCCCTTGCACGATCGACAGCGCGTTTCCCACTTGCACCTCGAAGGCACCGATGTCGGCTTTACCGCCAACGATGCGGGCGAGGCCACGTTGATCGGTCGTCAGCCCCGTCGACGGCGTTGTGCTGCCGTTGTTGATGACGGGGCTGCCCGCGAGTGGGGCGAGTGTGGGTGTCGAACCGCCGTTAAGTTGCGCCGTGCTGCTCAAAAACGGGTTGATCGGCGAGTTCTTCGTACCGCCGAAATCTGAGGCCACCGCCGTGAAGTTCGTCAGCGGAACCACGCCGAAGAAGTTGAACCCCTTCGATAGAGTTGCCCCACCCGAGACACTGAAGTCCGAGATGTCGCTGATCGCTGCGGTGTTCGTGTTCTGTGCGACGATCGAGTGCGTGATACTGAGTGTTTTGGCTTGAATCCCACCGGCGCTTGCGATGCCAAACGTCGATTGATTGAGCGTGACGGTCGAATGCTGGACGATCACATCGGTACCGGCGATACCACCACCGGCACCGGACTTGTTGTTCGTGACGGTCGAGCTAATGACTTCGACTTTCGAGCCTTGGACGCCACCTCCCGAACTCGTCGTAAATTGACCGTCGTTCCCCGCGATGTAACTATCGACGACGCGAATGTTACCGCTACCCGAACTGACGCCACCAGTCCCGCCGCTCGTCGCGACGTTATTGGTGATCGTGGATCGCGCGAATGTCGCTTCGGACCCGTTGAACGCCCCGGAACTACCGAGGCCCATGCCGACGTTCGAATCGAGTACGGTGTCGTTGAATTCGAAAGTGCCAGTGAAGGTTCCGACGCCACCCGTGCCGCCGACCGCTTTGTTTTTGCTGATATTGCTCGAATTAAATTGCAGGAACGCCGCGAAGGTGTTTGCGACGGCACCGCCATCGGCTTGAGCCACGTTACTTGTGAATTTAGTGTTCGTGAAGACGCCATTCGAGATCGCGCCCGACGTGCCATTAAAACGAATTGCACCGCCACTGCCATCCGCTGTATTCGCGTTGAAGACGCTGTTGTTGACGGTTAATGCGCCGCCTCCAGAGACGTAAATGGCTCCGCCATCCTGCGCCGCCCCCGACCCTTTCGCCGAACCCCCCAGAAATGTCAAGTCGTTGATCGTCAATGCGATGCTGGTCGGACTACCGCTCAGTTCAAAGAAACGAAAATCGGTCGCTCCTGCGGCTCGCGACAGTGTTGCAGCGTTGCCGTTCACGGTGATCGCATTTTTACCCGTACCGTCGATCGTAATTAACGGGAGCGCGTTGCTGCCATTCCCCGACGTGTTGTTCGGCCCGGAGAAGGAGTACGTTCCACCGGGAAACAGGTTGATTGTGTCCGGCTGGCTATTCGTGGCGGCTTTGTTGAAAAGCCCAATCAGCTGCGCGGTGGCACCCGCTCCATCGGCTGCGGGGTCGATCGTCGCCGTGAAGACGGCCGGAGTCGTCCGGTCTTCGAGCGATTCGAAACCGATACGAGGAAAAGCAGGGCGATCGAGCGGTTTGGGGCTGACGCGACCCACACGACTCGAGAACAAACGGCGGAACGACATAAAACACCTCGCGAATGGAGAACGGGGCGCGCCGACACGGATGAGTTTCGATGATTATCCGCAGCATAAACGCGGTTACAAGGCAACTTCGGTAGTCTGGAGGAAATATGCGCGCGCCGCAGACGCACGCCACGAACTCAATCGTTACAGCAGGCGAATTTCTTCGCCAATTATAACGATTCCATCGTTACGACGGATTGGATGGCCGCGTAGTTTGCGCAGAATCTTCAAAAACTCAAAAGTGAGCCGCTACCCGAAGTCTTCGCATCGGGCCTGTCGCACTACTTCTTCTTCCGCTTCGGCTTCGTCGATTCTTCGCGGACCGGAATCGGAGCGCGGATCGACGACGGCGTCATCGTGGTGGGTACGATGATGTAGCCGTGCGGTTTGAGCAGCACGGCGAGTTCGTCGGCTTGCAGGAATGCGCTCGGGGTATCGACACCAGCGACGCGGATCGATGTGTACCACATCCGTTCGCGATCTCGCGGATGCAACACGTCGGGGTCGATCTGGATTTCACGCACGAGATCTTTGTCGAACTTCAGGGTTTTCATGTGGCTGGCGAGTTGTCGCCAGGTAATGCCGGTCGAAACGACGATACCGCCCGTCGACTCGATCTGGCGAGCGAGCGCGATGTGGAACGTACCCGGTAAGCGGCCGACCGCGAAACCGTTATCGCGAATCGTTTCGAGCAACTCAATGATCCCGTCCATGACACTCCGCCCGAATGAACGGGTAGCAATCCGTTACGATGTTACAGACACAACTTCATTCTGCCCAAATTACCACAACTGCCAAGGGTTCGGATACTGCACTATTTGCGCATTGTAGTAATGCGACAAATTGCCGCGCGGTTTCCTACACTGATGGGAATGATCGTATTCAGCTAATGTGCGAAAGGGAACGACGATGAATTTGCCATGGTGGGGTTACGTGATTATCGCGGGGTTTGCTTGGGGTACGTACGTCCCGATCATATTTTACGGCGGGACGGAGCTGACCACGAAACCGGGCACGATCGGCGGGCGTTTGGCGTCGATCTTGTGCGTCGGCGTCGCGTACTTCGTGATGGCGGTGCTGGTACCGCTCGTGATTATCAGCACGCGGGCCGATGCGAAACCCGAGTGGAATTTGAACGGCCTGATCTTCAGCGGCGTGGCCGGGGTGATGGGGGCCGTCGGTGCGATCTGCGTGATTTTCGCGAGCAAAGCGGCCACGGATACGGCCAAGATCGAGTTCGACGAACGTGTGGCGGCTTACACGCAGAAGCTCGAAGCCGAGCCGGATGCGATGAAGAAAGCCGCGATCGAAACCGAGAAAAAAGCGTACGAAGCGGGTCGCAGTCGATACCTCGCGAGTTATCGCATCTACATCGCCCCACTCATTTTCTGTCTGGCCCCGCTCATCAACACGCTGCTGAGTTTGTTGTGGCACCCGAAGCCGGGGAATGCGTTCCACTTCGATTTCACGATGCCATCGTGGCACCTGCCGGTGGGGATTCTGTTCGTGGCCACGGGGACATTCCTCGTGCTGTATTCGAAGGAAGCCGCCGAGGCGAACAAGCCCGCCGCCGTGAAACCGGTGTCGTGACATGTCACCCGATGACGCTGTCGAACGCCTGAACGCGACGCTATCGCACGCCTGGATGATCCGCACGTTCCTGAAACATGCGGAGGAGATTCAGGAAAATGTCGAGATGCTCGATGTGCCGCGGACGCTGTACGACAGCATTCGGGCCGTCGAGCCGGCACTCGAGCGCGGCGACGTTCCCGAGTACCTGCGTCGGCTGAAGGGAAAGCTCGCGAAAATTCGCCGGGTCGCATTCTATTTCCGCGATCACTACAAAGAGTTTTCGCCGCACACCAACTACGCGATGGCCTCGGCCTCGTTGCTGGAAGTCGTGCGGCGGATGGAAGAGATCTTCGCCGATGTGGTGATCCCGCCGCCCGTGAAAGTGGTGCGAGACCCGATCGACGAACTGGAAATTCCCGAAGTGTAACCCTTAATCGCGAGAAGCCATGCGCGTCGCCCACAATGTTTTTTTCAAGCTGACCGACCGCTCGCCCGAGAAGATCGCGGAGATGGTCGATGCGTGCAAGAAGTATCTGAACGTGCAACCGGGCATCGTCTTCTTCGCGGCCGGACCGTTGGTGAAAGAACTCGCCCGCCCGGTGAACGACCTCGATTGGGACGTCGGCCTGCACCTCGTGTTCGTGGATAAAGCCGCGCACGATCTGTATCAGGACGACCCGACGCACAACCAGTTTATTGCGGAAATGAAGCCAAATTGGGCGAAAGTCCGCGTGTTCGATTCTTACGTGTGAACCACCGAGACAGGTATTCATGACATCGCTTCAACCGAACGACCTCGCGAAATTCGCCCGCGACTTCCGCTTCACGGGGGCTTCGCTGCGCCTCGTACGCACCGTGTACCGCAAGGGGCAACTCAATCTCGATGTCGTGGTGATGCTGCGCCCGTCGATCAAGAACCTCGGCGAAGATGCGAAGCCGACGAAGCTGCACCTCAAGCTCACCGGCGTCGAAGAGTTCCGGATGCAGAAGCGCCCGAACTCCGCTGCCGGTCGCGTCGGCGATGCCCGTTTCGGCTACTTCCAGACGCTGTTCTACGTGAACTTCGACGCTTGGCCGCTCGAACCCGGCGAGCAACTCGGCGTCCACGATTTCCGCGCCTCCGATGCCTACGTCGCCTGCCAACGTCTCGAATGGGCGATCATGAAACCGAAGGCGAGCGATTGACGCTTCGGTAGTTTTTCTACAACCCTTTGCAATTCGCCCTTCATCGTGATAAAACGTTGTTACCTTTCTCACTCCTCAGGTATTTCCTCATGCCTCGGTTCGTTATTGCTTCGCTGTTGATGGCTTGGGCGTCGTTCGCTTCGGCGGCGGAACCTGCGCTCAAAGTACTTTTCCTCGGCGATGCAGGGCACCATCAGCCGGCTGCTCGTTATGCACAATTGCAACCCGAGTTCGCGAAGCGAAACATCGCGCTCACGTACACCGATAAAGTCAGCGATCTGAACGATGCGACGCTGAACGCTTACGACGGCCTGATGATCTTCGCGAACCAAACCGAGTGGGCTCCAGAGAACGAGAAGGCGCTTCTGGACTACGTGGCCAGCGGTAGGGGATTCATCCCGCTCCACTGTGCCAGTTATTGTTTCATCAAATCGCAGCCTTACATCGACCTCGTCGGGGCGCAATTCCGTAGCCATACGACGGGTGTGTTCCGCGTGAAAACCACCGCGGCCGATCACCCGATCATGCAGGGTTTTCAGTCGTTCGAATCGTGGGACGAAACTTACGTTCACCACAAGCACAACGCGAAAGATCGCACCGTCCTCGAAGTCCGCACGGACAAAGACCTCGTCGAATCGTGGACGTGGGTCCGCAACCACGGCAAGGGCCGCGTCTTCTACACCGCATGGGGTCACGATCACCGCACCTGGAGCCATCCGGGGTTCATTTCGCTCGTCGAGCGCGGCACCCGTTGGGCCTGCAACAAGGGCCTCGAAACGGCGAGCGCGTACGTCGATCGCCCGCAGATGACCGAGTTCGCGAAAGATGCCAAGCCGTTCGAGTTCGTCGATGGCGTGCTGCCGTTCTACCCGCCCGGCGAAAAGTGGGGCACGATCCGCGAGCCGATTAAGAAGGTGCAAAAGCCACTGAGCGCAGCGGAGAGCATCAAGAATTACGTAACGCCCGTCGACTTTGAAATGAAGCCATTCGTGACCGAGGAAAAGCTCGGTGGCGGCAAACCGATCGCGATGACGTGGGATGAACGCGGGCGATTATGGCTATCGCTGACGTTCGATTACCCGAACGAAATGCAACCTCAGGGTGAAGGCCGCGACAAGATCGTCGTCTGCGAAGACATCGACGGCGATGGCGTATGCGACACGGTAACCGTGTTCGCCGACAAGCTGAGTATTCCGACGAGCATCTTGAACGTGAACGGCGGGTTGCTCGTTCATCAAGCTCCGCACACGCTGTTTTTGAAAGATACCGATGGTGACGGCAAAGCAGACATCCGCACCGTGCTGTTCACCGGTTGGGGCACCCGCGACACGCACGCCGGGCCGAGCCACATGCGTTACGGGTTCGATAACTGGATCTACGGCATGTGCGGTTACAGTGGCTTCGATGGCACCGTCAACGGTGAGAAAGTGAAGTTCGGGCAGGGGTTATATCGCTTCAAGATCGACGACGGCAAAGCGACGAAACTCGAATTCCTGCGCTCGACGAACAACAACAGTTGGGGCGTCGCGTTCAACGAACAAGGCGAACTCTTCGGCAGTACCGCGAACGGTTGCCCGCTCGTTCACCTGACGATACCGAACCGCTACTACGAGAAGGTGAAGGGCCTGACGCCCGGCGCACTTCAGAACATCGTGTACGACAATCACATCGAACCGGTGGTCAAGGAGTATCGCCAGGTCGATTGGCACGGCGGGTTCACCGCTGGGGCCGGGTGCAGTATCTACACCGCCCGCACCTACCCGCCGGAGTATTGGAACAAAGTCGCGTTCGTCAGCGAGCCAACGGCGCACCTCACGGCAGCGCTTCCATTGCACGCGAACGGCAGCAGTTACACCGCCCGCATGGGCTGGAATCTGTGTGCGAGCCGCGACGACTGGGCCGCACCGATCGATGCCCAGGTCGGCCCCGACGGGCATATGTGGGTGGTCGACTGGTACAACATCATCGTGCAACACAACCCGACGCCGGAGGGTTACAAAACGGGAAATGGCAACGCCTATGAGATCCCGCTTCGCGATAAAAAGTACGGCCGCGTCTACCGAGTGGTGTACGCGAAAGCGAAGCCCGAACCGCGAGTGAACCTCAAAGACGCCACGGTGGAAAAGCTCATCGAAACGCTGAGCCACCACAACCTCTCGTGGCGATTACACGCGCAACGATTGTTAGTCGATGCGGGTCAGAAAGTCGAAGGGCTGAAGCTCGTTACGGGCAAGACCGCACAGATCGAATCGCGACTGAAAAGCCTGTCGCAAGCCGATCGTTTGATGGCGTTCCTCGCCATCGCCGACGAACCGGCAGCGCACGACTACGGTGCGATTCTCGTGTCGGCTTTACGCGATTCGACGAACACCGGCGACACGAACATTTCGCAAGCGATGACCATCGCAGCGACGGTTCACGATGTGCATTTCCTGACGGCGATCGTTGCCGAAACGAATCTCTCCGCCGATGCGAAACGGGTCGTGGAAATCGTCGCGAAACACTACGGCTCCAGTCCGCACGGCAAGACCATCGGCCCGTTACTGATCGCGATGGAACGTGCGAAATCGCCCGCGATTGCGGAGATGATCCTCACCGGGTTGGCGAGCGGCAACGGTGCGAAGAGCGGCGCGGAACTGACACCGGAAGCCGAGATCGCCATCGGAAATCTGCTCGTCAAACTCCCCGCACTGTCGCGCGGGCGGCTGCTGCGGCTCGCAGGGAACTGGGGCGTGAAGGGCCTCGATGCGCAGCTACTGGAAATGACGAAAGGCTTGTTGACCACCGTTGCCGACGACAAGACCAGCGATGCGATACGCCTCGAAGCCGCGAAGCAGATCGTCGAGTTTCAGCCCGAGAGCGAAGCGGCCGCGAGCCAGTTGGTGGCGTCGATCGTGCCGAATACCTCGCCCGAACTTTCCGCAGGGATCTTCGAAGCACTCTCCCGGAGCCGAGCCAAGAATGCCGGCGCGGCCGTGGTGGCGAAGCTGAAAGACCTGCCCGCCACCGTGCGACCAATCGCGCTGCGGGTCGTGTTGGCGCGGCCCGAATCGGCGAAGGCGTTCCTCGATGCCGTCGAGAAGGGCGAGCTTCGCTTCGACATTTTGCAACTCGATCAGAAGTCCGCACTCTCCACGCACCCGAACAAGGAACTCGCCGAACGCGCGAAGAAACTGCTCGCGATGGGCGGCGGGTTACCCGATGCGAATCGGCAGAAGGTGATCGACGAGTTCAAGTACGTACTCGCGAAAACGGGCGACGTGGGGCAGGGCAAAAAGGCATTCATCACACACTGCGCGAAGTGCCACAAACACACCGGCGAGGGCAACACCATCGGGCCGGACCTGACCGGGTTTGCGGTTCACCCGAAGGAAGAAATCCTCATCCACGTGCTCGATCCGTCCCGTAGCGTAGAGGGCAACTACAAGGCGTACACCGCGAACCTCCTCGATGGTCGCGTCATCACGGGGCTGCTTTCGAGCGAGACGCGAACGAGCATCGAACTGCTCGATGCCGAGAACAAACGCCACGCGATTGGCCGCGACGATCTCGAGACGCTGAAGGAATCGGCGAAGTCGCTGATGCCCGAAGGCTTCGAGAAAACGATGAAGGTCGAAGAGCTAACCGACCTGATGGAATTCATGACGCAGAAGGGCCGGTTCGTGCCGATCCCGCTCGATAAATACGCGACGATTCTGAGCACGAAAGGGATGTTCAACGGCGTCGATTTCGACGTGGAGAAGCTGATTTTCAAGGACTGGAAACCGCAAGTTTTCAAGACGATCCCGTTCTACCTCGTCGATCCCAACGGCGACAAGCAGAAGAACGCGATCATGTTCCACAGCACGAGTGGCGTCACGCCCGCCACGATGCCGAAGTCGGTGACGTTGCCGTGCAACACCGCCGCGAAGGCGATCCACTTTCTGAGCGGCGTCGGCGGCTGGGCGTTCCCGAACGGCGAGCGCGGCAGCGTCAGCCTGACGGTACGATTGCAATACGCCGACGGCAAAAGCGAAGATCACGACCTGAAGAACGGCATCCACTTTGCGGATTACATCCGTCGCGTCGATGTCCCGCAAAGCGAGTTCGCATTCGCACTGCGCGGGCAACAGATCCGCTATCTGGCGATCGTGCCAAAGCGCAACGTCGTCATCAAGAGCATCGACCTCGTGAAAGGGCCAGATGCTACGGTGCCCGTAGTCATGGCCGTGACGATCGAAACGCCGTAATGACTGCGGTTGAGTTCTCCAATCGCGAAGGATTCGATCCTTCGCGATTTTTTTGCGCATTTCGCAGAAGGTATGCTGGCACAGTATCGGTAGAGTGCCCACCTGGGGGAGCGTACCATGCCACTTGGCCGAACTGCGACGGATACCGAACTGCTACTTCGCTTTGCGGAGTCGCGCGATGCGGATGCGTTCGAGTTGCTCGTCTGGCGACATCGGCGGATGGTCCATAACGTCTGTCGGCGGGTGTTGCACGATCGCCACGAAGCCGAGGATGCGACGCAGGCGACGTTCCTGCTGTTGGCCAAAAACGCGCGGCACGTTCGCACCACGCTCGGTGGCTGGCTGTATCGCGTGGCGTTCCGTTGTGCGACGCGGATGCGAAACAAGCGAAAGTCGACGACTGACATCGCGTTGACAGTCCCGTTTGCGAATGAAGAGAATCGCGGTGACCAGGACGAATTGCGAAGCGTTATCGACGTGGAATTGAATCGGCTACCGGAACGCTATCGCGTGCCGATCGTGCTCTGTTACTTGCAAGGCAAAAGCTACCAGGAAGCTGCCGAGCAACTCGGTTGCCCGCTCGGTACGCTGTCCGGCTGGCTGACGCGCGGCAAAGATCGCTTGCGCCTGCAACTCGTTCGTCGCGGCGTGGCACTAACGGTTGCGGCCATGACCGTGCAACTCGCGCAACTCTCGCAAGCCGCAGCCGAATCGGCTTTCTCCACACACGCGATGACCGACTCTGCACTGAAATTTCTAGCAGGGGAAACAATCCCTTCTGCTGCATCGAAAATTGCCAACGAGGTATCCCGCATCATGAAAATGAAACAACTACTTACGACTACGCTCGCCTGTGTCGGTATCGCGATGGCCGCGATCGGGGCGGTCGGTTGGCTCGGGCAGGCATCTGCGGACGACCCGCCGAAGCCGGTCGCGAACCGCAAAGAGGCACCCGCTCCGAAGCCGATACCCGACACCGAGCGCGTGCAGGGCGAGTGGGTTTTCGACAAAGCGACGATGCCGGGCGGTGGCAACGCGATCCACTACGTTTGGGATTCGCGAATGAGTTTTAGTGGCGATACGATTTCGTTGACGAACTACTTGATTCCGTACACGGAAACGAAAGTGCCGGAACTCAAGTCGTCGTTCGCGCTCGACGCCACGAAAGCGACGAAAGAGATCGACATCGCGATCCCGAAACTGGCGACGATGCTGTTCGGCAAAGAGATGGCCGGCGGACCGATTCGCGGAATCTATCGCTTCGACGACGACGATACGCTGACAATCTGCCTCGCGAATCGGCCGTTGGATCCACGCCCGAAAACGTTCGATGTCGATGAGAAATATAACCGGTTTCTGTTCACGGTGAAGCGAAACAAAGTGCCGGGGGCGAAGATGCCCACCGAGGTCGCGGTTCGATTTGTGACAGCCGACGGCAAGCCGGTCGCCAACGCCAAAGTCACCGATTTCGGGAAACGAGTTCGGATCGCTGGCGAGTTCCTTTGGCGGTACAGCGTCGGTTACACCACCGATGCGAACGGTGTCGTTCGAGTGAACCCGAAAGACTTCTCGGACGGGTCGATCAACGCACGCATTGCAGAAAAAAATCTTTACGCCACGAGTGAGGTCAGTCCGTATCGCGTCCTGACGGAAAAACCGATCGTCGTCACGGTTCAGCCCGGCGTGCGAGTTCACGGCAAAATCCGCTGCCCGCAACTCGAAGCGAAGAAGATCGCGATCGGTTGGACCAACGTCATTCTCCGCAGCAACGATGCGTATTTATCGAGTTGCGTCTCGGAATCCGGCGAGTACGAACTGTTTGCTCCGCCCGGTCAATACACCTTCGCCGCCTACGGTTCGTACGTTCAGCGCGCCCAACCGGTCGTGAAAATCTCCGGCACCAAGCCGATGCAGCAACTCGACCTCGAACTGCAAGCGAATTCGTTCGGTGAACTCCTCGGAAAACCGGCACCCGAACTCGTCGTTGAACCCGACGCGAAAACGGAAGCGATCGCGCTCGCAAAGTGGAAGGGCAAGCCCGTTCTGATGATGTTCTGGCTCGAAAAGAGTTTTGGAACGAATACTCTGCCCGACGATATGCTGGCACTTCAAACCACGTATGCGAAGTACCGCGAACGCGGGCTGGAAGTCGTTCTACTTGTGATGAATCGCGACAAGGAGTTCCAGACTGCGGAAGAGTTTATCGCAAAGTCGAAGAAGTCACGCGACGACAAACTGACACACCCGTACCGGATCGCGATCATGAATCCGGAACCCAAGTTGAACGGCATGAATGGCTTCGTGCATAGCAGCCAAACGATGGTCGATTACGGCGTCTCGCACAGCGGGTTTACGGTGTTGATCGACCGAAGCGGCAAAGTCGTCGGCAACTGCAACCCCGAAACGAACCCCGCCGACAAACGAACGCTTGAAGCGATTCTGGATGCGAAGTGATAATCCGTAATCAATTCGGGTATGCCACGAATGGGCAACGGAGTGTAGGCACGGGTGAAACGACGGTCGCCGAAGGCGGGCGAAGTACAACCCGTGCAAGAGTTTGCAAATAAAAACGGCTTCTGATGCCGGCTCTGCCACGGGTTCCGCTTCGCTCCAAACGTATTAGCAGCCGACGACCCATCAGGCAACGCCGTGACGGATTTCACTTTTCCGTTTTTATTTTCGTGTCATTCGTCTGTTTCGTGGTGAATTCTGGTCTTTTATCGATTCGATCGGTCGGAAGAAAAGAAGAGAACCACGAAAATCACGAATCGCACGAATAGGGAAAGTGGGGCGGACTCGCTCTCTACGACAAAATCTGTGAGCAAAACCTCAGAATACAAGCGAAATCATCCTTCACGGCGTTGCAGAGTCGGGTTCAACCTGAGTCGATTCGCGGAGAAGTTGCTCGCGGCGGAGGCTGGCGTCGAACACAAATGGCCCCAGTGGAACGATGGCGGCAATCGCAGCCGTGACGGCTCGGAAGAACGGCCAGCGATAGTGGTACCAGACATAGATGATCGCGATGGCGTATACGGTGAAGAGCACGCCGTGAATCGACCCGACGACGGTGACGACTTCCGAGATGTTCGCGAGATACTTCAACGGCATCGCGATGAAGAACAGGACGAGCGTGGAGATGCCTTCGCAGAAGCCGATTTTGCGGAGCCAGGCGATACCCGATCCGTTCATGCGCACGCGACTCCGTGGGTAGGCAAAAGCGAAACGCCCTTGCGAACAAGGGCGTTTAGACGAATCGAGTCCGGTTTCGACTTAAGAGAGGGGCGGCCATTCTTCATCGAGCCCTTCGCGTTCGATATCCTTGACTTGTTCTTCGGTCACGGAGAATTTGCGTGCCACCGTCCGACGCGATTCGGGCACCGGCGAGGTAGCCTGATCTTGTTCGTGAACGAGTGCGACGAAAATCTCCTTACGGCGATCCGTAGGAATTTCACTAGCTGCTGTGGCTTTGGACACGATGTCCCTCCATGTTGTGTGCTGAGAGCCTTACCCCGCGAGGCAAGGCTATGGGATTATCGGCTGGAAGGACCAACAGGTTTGACTCCACCCGTCACACCTTTGCGGATTGCACGAAGACGACGCAGTTCGGCTTGGCGACGCGCTTCGCAAGGCTTTTGATAGTGCTCTCGCTCGCGCAATTCTCGTTTAATTCCACTTCGTTCGAGCAATTTCTTGAATCGACGCAGTGCGGCACCAATCGGCTCGCGGTCGTTTACACGCATACGCAACGGCATCTGCTTACCTCATTTGCCAGTAAAACGGAACCTGCCGGAACATCCGGCAGGTTGAGTCATCTCAATGATTATACGAAATTTTTAGTACCGACGACCGCCGCCGCCACCACCACTACCGCCGCCACCACCGTAGCCGCCGCCGCCACCACTGCCGCCGCCGTAGCCACCACGGCCACCGCCGCCGCTGCCGCCGCCACTGCCGCCGCCACCATAACCGCCGCCGCCGCTACCGCCGCGGCCACCACCGCCGCCGCCGCTACCGCCGCCACCCGAACGGGGGCGATCTTCGCGAGGCTTGGCTTCGTTCACGGTCAGATTACGACCCATGAATTCGACGCCGTTCGTCGCTTCGATGGCTTGTTCTGCACCGCTACCCATTTCGACGAATGCGAAGCCACGGCTACGGCCCGTGTCGCGGTCCGTCACGATTTGAGCGCTGGTCACGCTGCCGTATTGGCCGAAGAGTTGCAGGAGGTCGTCCGAAGTCGTTTGGAACGAAAGGTTTCCAACATACAGTTTCATCGCTCGATCAACTTTCCGGGTCATCTCGACCCAAGAGAAACAGAGTCCCGAACAGAAGCACTTACTGCCCGATGACTACTAGAAGGGACTGCCCACACGCCACACGAAGATACCAGCTCGACAATCTTGGGCCTTGAGGTGTTTCTCAGGTAAAATGACCAAGAAGGGTCTCGCGCGATAACTGCGAACGGTTCGCTGTCTCCTCAACCAGATCGGTGCCTACCGACCTTACAATAACAACATACACAACATCGGCGAGGTTGTACAATGAGAATTCGTAAAAATCGAAAGAATTCCACCGAAAGTGGCCACTCGCGTCTCAGAAAGCCAGGATTTCCATCTAAAATAGCGTATGCGTTCTCATTTTGGCACAGTTTTCCGGCCTGCAGGGTCATTCCAGCCGAGCGATGGAATTCATTTGTGTATGCCGAGTCACATCCCGCTCGCCGTGAATTACGCGAGGATGTCTTTGACGATGGTGCCGTGAACGTCGGTGAGGCGGAAATCGCGACCGCTGTAGCGGTACGTCAGTTTTTCGTGATCGATCCCCATGAGGTGCAACATCGTGGCATGCAGATCGTGGACGTGGACTTTCTTCTCGACGGCTGCGAAGCCGAACTCGTCGGATGCGCCGTAGGTCATGCCGCCTTTCACGCCGCCGCCGGCCATCCAGATGCTGAAACCGTGGTTGTTGTGGTCGCGGCCGGATGCGCCTTCCGATGTCGGCGTGCGGCCGAATTCGCCGCCCCATAACACGAGCGTGTCTTTGAGTAACCCCGTTCGCTTCAAGTCTGTTAAAAGTGCGGCCACGGCTTTGTCACTCGCTTTTGCCTTGTCGCGGTGGCCTTTTTCGAGTTCGCCGTGATCGTCCCACGGTTGGCCGGAACCGAAAAAGACTTGCACCGTGCGGACTCCGCGTTCGACGAGGCGACGCGCGATCAGGCACGAATCGGCGAACGTGCCGCTGCCGTAGAGTTCGCGGGTGGCCTTGGTTTCGCGGTTGACATCGAACGCTTCCTGGGCTTCGGTTTGCATCCGGTAGGCCATTTCGAGCGACTGGATTCGCGCATCGAGTTGGTCGTCGTTATCGCGAATATCGCGATGCATCCGATTGAGTTCGTTGAGCAAATCGAGTTGCCCGCGCTGGCTCGTTTTAGTCAGGCTTTTATTTTCGATATGCTCGATGATCCGCTTCGGATCGAGGCTGGCGATGTGGCACCCTTGATAGACGCCCGGCAAGAAACTGTTGCCCCAGAGTTGCGGGCCGACGACCGGTTTGCCGGGGCAGAGAACCACGAAGCCCGGCAGGTTTTGGTTGACGGTGCCGAGGCCGTACGACAGCCACGAACCCATACTCGGGCGGATCGGCTGCGTGTTGCCGGAGGTCATCATCAGCAACGATGGCTCGTGATTCGGCACGTTCGTGTGCATCGAACGGATGACGCAGATGTCGTCGATGCACTTGCCGATTTCGGGGAAAATCTCCGAGACTTCGATGCCGGACTTCCCGCATTTCACGAACTTAAACGGCGAGCGAAACAGCCCGCCGGTGTTGCGTTCGGTCTTCAAACCGGCGGCGGCGGGCTTCTGGCCGTGATACTTGTCGAGCGCCGGTTTCGGGTCGAACGTATCGACCTGCGACGGGCCGCCGTTCATGAACAGGTGGATCACGTGCTTCGCTTTCGGCGCGAAGTGCGGCACCTTCTGAGACAGCGGCGACGCGGTCGGAACTGCGGCCGCGAGTTCGCCACTCGAAGCGAGCACGCCGGCCAGGCCAAGCATACCGAAACCGGTACCCGTGCGGGCTAACAACTGTCGGCGATTCATCGGGAGCATCGTCGTACCTCTGCGATTAATCGATGTAAAGGAACTCGTTCGAGGCGAGCAGAATCTGTGCATATTGTTCGAGCCGCAAAAGCGTGTCTTCCGCCGTTGGCTTCAAGGTCAGGTATCGTTCGCCGAGTGACAGTTCCTTGTCGGTAGGCAGCCGTCCGTAGGCCTGTTGGTAACCCGCGCGGATACGCTCCGGGTCGTTCGGCAGTCGTTGCAATCGTGCGGCAAAACTCTTCGCTTGTTTCAGCATAAACTCGCTGTTGAGCGCGAAGAGTTGCTGTTGCGGAACGGTGGTGACGGTGCGTTTGTCGGCGGTGACGTTGGCATCGGGGAAGTCGAACAGCCGCAACAGGCCATCGAGTTCGTGCCGACTAATTTTCGCGTAGACCGTGCGACGATTCGACTCCGATTTCAGCTCGAACGTCGGCCCGCCTGCCGTGCGATCGAGGTTGCCGGATACCGCGAGGAGGCTGTCCCGCCAGATTTCGACGTCCATGCGACGGCGATTCGCACGCCACAACATCGCGTTGTCGCCATCGGTGGCGATACCCGCCGCGGTGGTCGAACTTTTGAGTTGATACGTCGAAGATAGCATGATCGTGCGGTGCAGCGTTTTGATCGACCAACCGCGTTCGATGAAATTGAGCGTGAGCCAGTCGAGCAGTTCGGGATGCGTGGGCCGGTCGCCGAGCTTGCCGAAGTTACTCGGCGTGCCGACGAGTCCTTTGCCGAAATGCTGCTGCCAGACGCGGTTGACGATCACGCGCGCCGTGAGGGGATTGTCTTTCGACGCGATGGCGTTGGCCAAGTCGAGCCGCGAGTAGTCTTTGGTCGTCGTGGAAATCGGCGACGTGAACAGTTGCAAGAAGCCTTTCGGCGCGACTTCGCCGAACTTAAGCGGGTTGCCACGGACGAACACTTTCATCGTGGTGCCGCCACCCTGCAACACGTTGGCCGCCGGGTACATCGGCGGCGCGGCTTTCTTCGTCTCTTGCAGTTGCACGCGCAGTGCGGCGAGTGTTTTGCCGTCGTCGGGGGCGAGTTGTTTTTCGACGTCCGCAGCGGGGACGGCAAAAGGGCCGTTCGGTTCCAGGAAGATCGCTTTGATGAGGGCTTCGTGTTCCTTCTTCGGCTTGCTGCGGTCCGCAACGGCCGCTTGCAAGGCTTTTTCGAAAGCGGCTGCAAGTATTGCGGTTTCTTCGGCGGTCGCATCGGGCTTGATCGCGAACCACGCCTTTAACTCGGGCACGACTTTCTTGGCGTTCTTGGGGTCAGTATATTTCAGCCATTGTTTGAGAATGCGCACATCTAACGACGCCTCTTTCGCAAACTTATCGAGGTCGGGTTTTGTGGCCGTACCTTGTGCCGTTTGAATTTTCCGGGTGTGAACCAGATACTTTGCCGTCTTGTGGACTTCGGCCTCTGCGACTTTCGCGGATCGTTCGGCAAGCCAAGATTTAATCTTGTCGTCGTGCTCTCTGACGACCTGCTGGCCGTCGGCGTACTTTTTGACTTCGACCGGCGAAACGAGCGGCGCTTCCGCCAGATTCGACCCGTTGAAGATGCCCGCGATCGAGTAATAATCGCGAGTGGGGATCGGGTCAAATTTGTGATCGTGGCAACGCGCGCACGACACCGTGATGCCCATGAAGCCGCGCGTCAGCGTGTCGACGCGGTCGTCGAGTTCGTCGGCTACGGCCTGTTCGCGGAAGGTGTTTTTGTAATATTCCGCACCCAACCCGAGGAAGCCGAGGCCCGCGATGCGAGTGAACAAATCGCCTTCGCTCTCACTGACGAGGTCGCCCGCAATCTGGAGCCGCACGAACTGGTCGTACGGCATGTCGGCGTTGAATGCGCGAATCACCCAGTCGCGATAGCGGTACGCATTCGCCTTCGGTTTCACCTCGAACGTGTGCGCTTGATCTTCCGAGTAGCGAGCCACGTCGAGCCAGTGGCGTGCCCAACGCTCGCCGTAGTGCGGCGACGCGAGCAAAAGGTCAAGCAGTTTCGTGTAAGCATCCGGGCTGTTGTCTTTCTCGAACGCAGTCACTTCGTCAATCGTTGGCGGTATGCCAATGAGATCGAAATACGCCCGCCGAATGAGCGTGCGTTTGTCCGCGATGCCAACGGGTGACAGTTGCTTGTCATCCCACGCTTTGTGTACGAAGGAGTCGATCGGGTTCTGGATCGGAACTTTCGGTTTTTCGATCACGGGAATGCTCGGCGAACGTGGCGATTGAAACGCCCAGAACTGTTTCCCTTTTACGAGATCGATGTTAGAAGTCGACGTCGTGCTGCCGTCGCGCGGGTCGGGTGCGCCCATTGCGATCCACTTCTCGAAGTCGGCGATCGTGGCGGCGGGCAACTTCCCACTCGGTGGCATCTGCAAATCGCCATCGTACTTCAACGCCTTCAAGAACGTGCCTTGATCGGGTTTGCCCGGCACAATCGCGGCCCCGGTGTCGCCGCCTTTGAGGAGCGCATCGCGCGAATCGAGACGCAGGCCACCCTTGAGCTTCTTCGCCGTTTCGGCGGCGGCATCGTGGCACTTCACGCACTGTGCAATCAACACCGGCCGAATCTTCGCTTCAAAGAAATCATTCCCCGCGCGGTCGTCGGCACTGGCGGTGGTGCAGAGAGTGAATGCCAGGAATGCGGTAAATGCGTATCGTTTCATACGTCGTGCTTCAGGCGGTGGGATTGTCCAACAATTCCGACAGTCGGCAGGTGGGAGTGTTTGGCCGACGATAATAGTATCGCAAAAGAACCGGCGAATACTACGGACAATTTTTCAGGTATTTGCAAGTTTCGCGAACGAGAACCGGAGGCTGTGTGAATCTCGAATTGACCGACGATGTCGCCGTGGTGATCGGGGCGGCACGCGGGTTGGGCTTGGCGATTGCCGCGCAATTCGCGCTCGAGGGGGCCAGAACGATACTGTGCGATCGTTCCGAAACCGTAATTACGGAGGCTACGAAACTGCATTCCGAGGCGGAGATCGTCGATGCCACCGAGTACGAAGCGTTGCGTGAGGCCGAACGCCGCATTCGCAGTCGGCACGGGCGGATCGATCACGTCGTCTATGCGGCGGGCGTCGGTTCGGGGAAGTTCGGCTTCCCGTTCTGGAAGCTCGAACCTGCCGACTGGGAGCGACCGATCCGCGTCAACTTGATCGGTGCCGTCCACGTCGCTCACGCATTTGCTCCGGGCATGGCCGAAGCGGGGCAAGGCACATTTGCCTTTCTCGCCAGCGTGGCCGGGCAGATCGGTTCGCAAACCGACCCGCCGTACAGTGCCGCGAAGGCGGGCGTAATCAACTTCATGCAGTGTGCCGCGAAGGATCTGGCCCCGTTCGGCGTGCGTGCGAACGCGATCAACCCCGGCATGGTAAAAACCGACTTGAACCGGAGTGTCTGGCAAGCGTGGGCCGACCGACAATCGCCGGAGACTTACCGCACATACGAAGAGTGGACCGACGACAAAATCCGCAACATCATCCCGCTACGACGCTGGCAGACGCCCGAAGACATCGCGGCGATGGCCATCTTTCTCGCGTCGAAACGAGCGAGGAACGTCACGGGGCAAACGATCAACGTCGACGGTGGCTACGTCATGCATTCGTAAGTGGATAGTCCGTTCCCCGGTATACTTATCGTTGGCAAGTGGTTTGAAACCCGACTCAGGCGAAACCGATGGTAACTTTTCATCTCACGGGCGACGCATTGTGGCAACGCATGGAGCGAGCGGTGGAAAAAGTACAAGAACGCTTGGAACGCACCGCCGCGATTCTGGAACAAGCGGGGATCCTTTACGCGATCATC
>JAYVQG010000332.1:0-4463 GCA_043757025.1 Limnoglobus sp. | reverse complement strand
TCGCCGTCGGTGCCCGGTGAGACTGTGGGCCGCGAAGCGAAGCAGGTCGTCGGTGATGGAGTCGGTCATGACTCGGACTCGGGTACGGGGTCGTGTCGCATACGATCATCTTACAAAACGAATGACACCGAAAAGACCAAATAGGGTAAAACTCTACGTGCAAATCGCCGTAGCGAACCTCGAGAGTGCGATCACATCGGCCGTCGATTCGTATGCCAATGCCGTTGAGTCCGCTGCGCTCGGCTATCTGGCGGCAGAATCGAATGCATGGAATGCGTACGTTGCCAACGAAGCCAGTGCGTGGAGCGAGTATCGTCTCGAACTGGCCGACATCCCCATCGAACAACAGCGACAAATCACCGAAGCGATCGCGCAGTACGGCATCGATATCGCCGCCGCAAATAGTCGCTACGCGACAAATGAATCGAACGCATGGGGAAATTACGTCGGAAGTCTGGCGCAAGGCGAATCTGCGCAAGAGCGTTTCGCAACGCCGCCAAATATGGGCGGAATGCCTGCCGTCGCGATGATCGCGCACACCGACCCCGGATCGCGACTGCAAGGGCCAGCCGCACCAGCGCCAGCACCTGAACGAGTGAGTTTCTGGGAACGTGTGGGACATGCCGTTGCGGGAGGTTTAGCTGGAGGCGTTGCAGGCGGAGTGACTGGCGGTGGAACTGGTGCTGTAGTTGGCGGAGTAGTAGCGGGTCCGCCAGGGATACTGCCAGGAGCAGTTGGTGGGGCAGCCGCTGGTGGTATCGCAGGATCGATTCGCGGTGTTTTTGCAGATAGTACTCGGGAAGCAATCATAGCAGGGGGAACTGATGGCGCGTTAGCTGGGCCGTTCGGTGGTGCAGTGGTAGCACTTGTAAAAGCTCGAAAAGTCGTCCAAGTCATTAATGCTGCAGTCGTCGCACACAGAGCAGCGGGTAAAGTCGTCAACGCGCAAAGTGTAGTCGCAAAGGCCGAGGCAATCTTGGCAAAACAACCAAATGGCCCTTATGCTGGACAAGCCAGAGCTGAAATCGCTGCTGCACGCCAAGTGATCGCGAAAGGTGGCCACGACTGATTCCGGTCGCTTGTCGGGAGTGCAATTTTTGCACCGAATCATCTGCGAGACGGTGCGTATCTTTTTTAATTATTTACCACCCGGAAAACAGAGACATGATCTACGATAGCGAATATACCGCGCTGAATCGCAAAATCGCCGATGCCCTTCGTCAGGCGGAGGAGTCGGCACTGACGCTGATCGACTACTACCAACGATGCTATTCTCCGGCGGAAGCATTTTTGAATCATACGCTGATATTGCAGATGAATCGATCCGAAGCGGATATGCGGAATGCACTGCAAAGTGATGTGCCAGAAATCCGCTTGTTGGCGATACAGAAACTCGATGACCGATGGAACCGTAACGAATCGGTGTTTGCAGTCGTACGAAACATCGCGATGGCCGATACGGACATCGCGGTGCAAATACTTGCGGTGACGATCTTGCAGAATTTCGCAAATCACTCGACGTATGATTCCACTTTGTTTCGATCGCTTGCCGAATCCGCATTGGCTTCCGATGACGTGACTTTGCGACACTCCGTTTATCTCTGTCTTTGTAAATTGTCAGGCATTTACGACACGTATGCGTTCGGCGTAAAATATACCGTTTACCCGCTAATCTTCGACGAGAGTTTCGTCGAAGGCTTTGTGACGTGATTATAATATGAGACGAGTCGAACGATATGCGAAACAACCCGGAGTATCTGGAACTGAACCGCAGGCTGAGTAGCGCATTGCGCGAAAGCGAAGCGGTCGCGAAAGAGCTGTTCGATTTCCGCTGCAAGCGGAACATCGAGAAAGGCGAAGTCAACGACGATCCGTTGGTACTTCGCATGGATCGCGACTTGTCGGCGGTGCTGGAGGGTTTGCAATCTCACGATCCTCGAATTCGGGAGGAAAGTCTCAGCAAAATCGGAAAGCCGTGGAAATATCCTGCTTCGGCTGCCCCGTTCATTCGTGAAATGGCTCTGCACGAGCCCGATCTGGAAGTGCAACTCTTTGCAATTTATAGAGTGGTCGATTTCAAAGACCAGTTTTTGCAGGATTCAGAACTACTTCGAGAACTCGCCCGACTCGCTCAATCGACCGATGATGTAACAACTAGACATTCGATCTATCTGGTGTTGTGTCAAGTTCACAGTTTGTACGATATCAGAGTATTCGGCTTGAAATATGTCCTGAACCCGCTCGTCTACGACGAAGGTATCGTAGCGCAGTATGCGACTAAGTTGGATCGCCCGCTGCCCGGACAGCTAACCTTGGTCGAGTGGCAACGTATCATAGCGCAGTATGCGAATGAGTCGGACCGGGCGGATGCGTGTCGCGCGGATGTGAAACCGAAAGCGTTCGATTTTTGGGGTTGGTTCCGGAAGAAGCGAACTGTTGGCGACAACCAGCCCGTTCCGAATCCGGAGGCGTGATCGTATGGGCCGCAACTTCTGTGCAGGGGCGATTGCGGTCGATCTGCCGCTGCATGATGAAGAAATATCGAAAGATGGAAAATGATTTTTCGTACATCACTGCCTTCTTGCGGGTGAAAATTACGGCCCATTCGGTTGCCACGGATCGCATCCTGGACAACTCGGAAGACGTCAGGCGGGCTTTCCTCGAAGTGGACGACTCGAATCGACTCGGACGGATGATTGCAGACGGCTTTATTTTCAATTATCTCAAACAGGTGAATGGGGAGATTGGTGGCGTTGAGGTAACGGTAAGCATCGACGAAGTGCCTTCCGCTGACGCAGAGTTGCTTCGGCAGAATCCACTGGTTTCGGTCGAATTCCCAATGGCAATCCGCTTTCATCCGGGCCAGTCGCTCACACCCGAAGACAACACGCAATGTCTGAGCATGATGTACAGAGATGCGGACACCATCGTCCTGCTACTCGTTGTTGACTGAGTGACTGAGCCAATTTTTGACGGGGAAGTGCGTCATTCCGCGCGTCCCGTTTCGCCGTGCCGCGGAAGTCTGCGGAGCGAAGCGCGGGCACGGCGTATCGACCTCGCGTCACTTCGCGATAATCTGCACGCTCACCGTGGCCTCGGACACGACCGAGTGGGCTCGGCTCGAATAGCCGGAGTGTCAGCCGCGAAAATGTGCTCGAAAGGAACCGCGATGCGCGATCTTCCACCCAGCGAGTGACCGTTGGACCGACACAGCGTGCGATGAGTTGTTCGACCAGAATTCGCGCGAGTGCGTTCATGCCATCCAGAAGCGGACGAGTTCGGTACGCAGGAAGTGCCACAAACCGCGGGCAGCCTGCCAGCTTTTCCGGGCGCGTTCGCGATCCCCACGCAGCCAGCGGACCGCGCCTTGCAACAGCTTCGCCGTCGCCTGCACCGGCGCATCGAGCGTCACGAATAGCTTATAAAACAGCAATATTCGCCGGTTCGCCTCGGCTTTGCGGAAGTAGCGCACGTAGCCGATCGCCACGTTCGGTGCGGCGAACCGCACGTTCGCTCGGCTCGCCACGCGACCGTAATGGACGATCTCGACGCTACCGACGTAGTACAGCGGTTTGCGACGGCCGACCTGTGCGGACAGGTCCAAGTCTTCGCCGCCGAACCGGTACTGTTCGTCCCAACGACCGCTCGTTTCAAAGCCTTCTCGCGGCAAAAACACGGCCGCGCCCATCAGCACTTCGACCGTGTGAGTGCCTTCCGGCTCGAAGCTGTTTCGCCGATATTCGTAGTACGCCTTGCGAAATAATCCCGTCCAACGCAGCAAGCTGATCCGGTGTAACAACGCTTCGATCGTCGGTTTGCGGCGATACGAAATCTGGAACTCGCCGTCGCCGCCGCGCAGTCGCGGGCCGATCATGCCGACGCCGGGGTTCTCCGCGAAGAAGTCGACGAATTCGCGTAACGCCAGTGGTGGCACCACGGTGTCGTTGTTGAGAAAGAAGAGAAACCGCCCGCAAGAAGCGGCGGCCGCTTGGTTGTTCGCGCGGCTGAAGCCGACGTTCGAGCTGTTGCGGATTAGCCGTACGTCGGGGAAGTCGCGTGCCACCATGTCGGCCGCGCCATCGCTCGAGGCATTGTCGACGACGACGATCTCGAACGGAACCCCTTGCGGTTGCTGAAGTAACGATTCGAGGCAACCGCGTAACAACTCCCGGCAATTCCAGTTCGCGATGCAAACCGACACGCACGGAGCCACGACCCGACGCAGTATCGTCGGCATTCGCTCGCGAATCGGGTTGGGAATTCGCCCCATCATATCGCTCGAGGGTGGTGCCAATGGTGCCAACTTCAACGTGTAACATGCCGACAGAATCGCCGTCAACCGGAAACCGCAGGTGCAGGTCCACTGGGTGCAGGTCGCGGTATGCAAGGAAGTGGGAGAGGTGTTACACAGTGGTCGGGATTTTCATTTTTGTCGTCGTGAGATGGCTGGAAAGTCTTGCCCT
>JAYVQG010000331.1:0-17557 GCA_043757025.1 Limnoglobus sp. | reverse complement strand
TGATTCCGAAATCGGGAATGATTCCAGGGATGGGTGGGTGGGTAAGTGGTGGAATCATTCCCTGCTACCCAAAATCGCCGCAATTGGAACCAGGCCGGTTTTTTAGATCGGTGACGTGCCATTTCCGACCGCCGGAATCATGCGGACTTCGGTTGCAGTTGCACTACTCAGCTTGTCAACGAGTGCGGGTATTGTCACAATCCGGAAAACTCACCCGAGGAGATTTCCGTGACGAAGAACCCTGTCGAACGTGCTGCCGAACTTCGCGACACACTCGACCACCACAACCGCAAATACTACGTCGATGCCGCACCGGAAATCTCGGATCGCGAGTTCGATCGGCTACTCGACGAATTGAAGGCGTTGGAGAAGGCGCACCCCGAGTTCATTTCCCCCGATAGCCCCACGCAACGGGTCGGCGGCGCGCCGATCGATGGCTTCGCCAAAGTGACGCATCGCGTGCCGATGATGTCGATCGAGAATAGTTACGATGCCGACGACTTACGGAAGTTCGACAGCGACGTTCGCAAGATGGCTGGCAAGGCCGAAACGACGTACACCGTCGAGCTAAAGATCGACGGTGTTAGCATTTCCATCAGCTATGAGAACGGCTTGCTCACGCGTGGGGCCACGCGCGGCAGCGGCGATGTCGGCGACGATGTCACGCACAACCTCAAAACCATATCTGGCATACCGTTACGGCTGAATACGAAGACGCCGCCGAAGCTGTTCGAGGTTCGCGGCGAAATCTACATGACCCGTGCGGAACTCGTGCGAATCAACACCGAACGCACAAAACGAGGCGAAGAACCGTACGCCAACACGCGAAACCTGACCGCAGGTACGCTGAAATTGCTCGATCCGAAAGAGTGTGCGAAACGCAAACTGAGCGTGTTCGCCTACGCCACGGGTGCCGTCGATGGCGTCGAGATCACATCGCAATACCAATTGCTGGAACAACTGAAAGCGTATGGTTTCCCGGTTAACCCCCACACGACGCGCTGCCAGACGATGGCGGAAGTCATCGCGTTCTGCAACACGTGGAACGAAGGCCGACACGCCCTCGGTTACGACACCGATGGCATGGTCGTGAAGGTCGACGACATGGCACTTCGGCAGCGTCTGGGGGCGACGAGCAAGGTGCCACGCTGGGCAAAAGCGTACAAGTTTGAAGCCGAGCAAGGAATCACAAAGCTAGGCAGCGTCGAGTTTTCCGTCGGAAAGTTCGGCGAACTGACACCCGTCGCGAACTTCGATCCGCCGGTGCAGTTGGCGGGCACGAAAGTCAGTCGTGCGAGTATGCACAATGCGTCGTGGGTCGACAAAATGGACGTGCGGATCGGCGATACGGTCGTCGTGGAGAAAGCCGGGGAGATCATTCCGCAAGTCGTGAGTGTCGTCATCGAAGCGCGAACGGGGAAGGAAATCCCGATCGTGTGGCCGGCCGTTTGCCCGATGTGCGGCGCGCCGGTCGAGAAGGAAGAAACGGCGATTAGTTATGGCTTCTTTTGCGCCGATGTTGGCCGATGCCCGGCACAACTGACGAAGCGACTGATCTCGTTCGCACGCCGCGAACGGATGGATATCGAAGGCCTCGGCGATGAAGTCGCGAAGCAACTCGTCGACTCGGGCTTGGTGAACGTCGTCACCGATCTTTATAAATTAACCACAAAACAGCTCCTCGCACTCGAAGGCTTTAAGGGTACGAAAGCGAAGAACTTGCTCGACGGCATCGCGGCGAGCAAGGGCCGTGGCTTAGCGCGATTACTGCCTGCGCTGACGATCTACAGCGTCGGCGAAAGCATGGCGGAGCTTCTGGCCGAGCAGTTTCCGAGCATCGACCGGCTATTGGCCGCGTCGCAGGACGAGCTTTCCAAGGTGAAAGGCTTCGGCCCGAAACGCGCGAAGAGCGTCTACGAATTCTTCCATAGCGAACTCGGCGAACGACTTGTGGCCGACCTCCGCAGCCAAGAAGTGAAACTCACGCAAGACGTCAAAGCCGCACCCGCCGGTGGCCAGCCGCTGCTCGGCAAGACGCTCGTCGTCACGGGGACGCTGACCAAATACGACCGCAACGGCATCGAAGCACTCATCAAAGATTTGGGCGGTAAATCGGTCGGAAGTGTATCCAAGAAAACGGATTACGTCGTCGCCGGTGAGAAAGCCGGCAGTAAGCTAGACAAAGCCAAAGAACTCGGCGTACCCGTGCTGACCGAAGACGAGTTCGATACCTTAATCGGTAAGTGACAGCATGTTCGAACGATTGCCGGAGCCGTTACAGTCCTTCGCAGATGTCGCGGGCAGTCTCGCGCCCGCCTTGCAAGCGGTCGACGATCTACTGGCACGATTTCAAGCGGATTTCAAAGCGGGTCGCATTCTGCCGAACACATTTGAAGCGATTCGCGTCGAACTCACGTACCATTCCAACGCATTGGAAGGCAGCACGCTCACACTTCGCGATACGCAACTCGTCGTCGAAGGCCGCGAGCCGAACACCGGGAAATCGCTTCGTGAAATCTACGAGGCTCGCAACCTCGATCGTGCCCTCCGTACGATCGAACGCGCCGCAGTGGCGACTGCAATTACCGAGCAAAAATTACTCGATGTTCATGCACAAGTTCTTGCAGACATCGATGTTGCGAACGCGGGACGCTACCGAGCGGATCGCGTACTCATCACGGGTACCCGCTTCGTACCGCCAGGTTGTCACAAGTTTCCCGTACTGATTCCGACGTTGCTAGAACATGCACAACGACCCGATGTTCACCCCATCGTTCAGGCGGCGGAACTGCATTACAACTTGGCGGCCGTTCACCCATTTAGCGATGGCAACGGTCGCACGGCACGGCTGATGATGAACGATTTTTTACTCCGTCACGGCTACCCGCTAACAATCATTCCGGTCGAACATCGCAGCGAATACCTGGCAGCACTAGTAGAGGCCAACGATGGTCGCGTGCTACCGCTCGCGACGTTCATCGTTCAGTGCGTTGACGCTTCGATACAGATGGCGATCGGGTAGTATATTTCACATTTATATCTGTACGCGTTTGTTGTATATCCACCACTCGAACATTAATACGAGCAGGCCTGCTAATACTGCGAGTTTCCATAAGTCTCTGGGTTGCTTTCTCGGTTTGTCGGCAGTGATCGTTTGTGCGCCGATTTTGACTTCGTTGACGGGGGCGAGGTCGCTTTCGTCGTGGCTGCCTTGCGGGAAGAGGTTGACGGCGAAACGGTGGGTGGCGTTGTCGCCGTTGCCGTCGGTCCAGGTGGCGGTGTAGATGCCGATTTCGGTGGTGTCGGTGAAGGCGAAATCGGGGCGGGTGCCGCGCTCAAACGATTTGCGCGTACCGCTCGGTTTCTGTACGACGATCTGTTTCACGCCGCCGGGGTGGAGCACTTTCTCTTGGCCGGGCAGCGTCGGATCTTCGTGCCCCGCATCGCGGACGTTGCCGAGATTCATGACGATGTTGCGCAGGAACAAGACGAAGCTCGGCTCCAACGGCCAGCGTGTGTTCCACTTTTCATCGGCGGTTAAAATCGCGAAACAGAGGACGAGATCGGTGAACGAACGCCGTGGAATTCCCGCCAGCAAGACGTGCCCGTTCGCGGCTTCCATCAGCTTCAGCGTGCCGCCGGGTAGCTCCGGTAGGCGGAACGATTCGTCGATGCCGATGTCGTACAAACCACGCAGGTTTTGCATGATCGGGTGACGATCCAGCGCGCCTTGCACGCTCGGAAACTTGACAGCGCGAACGCTGCGCGCATCGGTGCCGGTGGGCAGGAACGGCGGCGGCGGGTAGCCGATGAACAGCGTGTTCGCACTCGGCATCCGATCTTCGTTGTCGGGGCCGCAGCGGTCGAAAATGACCAAGTCCCACTTACCATCGCGGGCCGGTGCGAGGTACAGTTTCGCATCGGCTAACACGCTCGGTGGCAGGTACGTGACGTTCGCGATTTTCTTCTGTGCGGGGCTATCGAGTACCGCGCGTAACAGGAAATTGTTGTCCGGCGAGACGACGAGAATCTTCGCTTTGCGAACGATGCCGAGGACCGCCCACGCCTCGTCGTCGAGCGGGAAAATGTCGTTCGCCGCTTCGAGCTTTGCGTGCAGAATCACATCACTGCCTTCGGGCACATCGGGCAAGTAGAAGTAAACGGTCTTGCCGCGCGCGGCCTGTTCGGCCTTGGAATTCAGGCGTAATGTGCGCGAATAACTTTTGCGTAACTCGCCATCGCCATCGAGAAGTTCCAGACGCACCTTCAATTTGTCGGCCATCACCGCACGATAATTCCGCACCGTGACGGCCACGGTTAGCTTCGTCGTATCGTCGGCATCGCGGTCGTTCACGCTCGGCGTCGGGTCGTCGGGGGCGTTCTCCGCGTCGTCGGGCGGGGCCTTCTGCCAGCCGCGATCGATGTCGATTCTCGCAATCGCGAGGTTGTTCGCGGTGCCGGTCGGGTTGGCCCCTGGCGGCGTGTGGTAGTTCAAGTTTAAGTTCGCCAGCGCGAAATCGGGCGACGGAAATTTACCGTCCGAATAGAGGTGAACGTCGGCCGAGATGCCTTCGATGGGGACGTAGGTTCGCTCTTTGCCGGGTTCGGGGTTCGTGGGTGCGGTCGCCTCGTTCTCGCTCGATTTCTCGGGGTTAGCCAAACTTGCGGCGAGGCCGAGCGCCTCGTCGATTCGCGTCGGCTTGCGGGTCGCTTGAATCTGCGCAACGGCGGCCTTCAACGCGCCGCGGTCATTCGTGTACGACTGCAAAATCTCCGCCGTGCTGTTGAAGGCGATCACCATGCCGAAATCGCCATCGGTCGCGGCTTCGATCTCGCTCAGCGCTTGCAGTTTCGCCCATGTCAGACGGTCCGGCGCGGTGTCGGTCGCAGACATGCTCGCCGAGTTATCGACGAGCAAAATGTAGTAACGACCGCCGGTCACCGACCCGTGCAACCGCGGCCCGAGTGCAGCATAAATCAGCGCGAACGCACCGAGGAGTTGCAGCAACAACAGCACGTTCCGACGCAGCCATTGCATGAGGCGGTTGACGTGCAGATCTTCGATGCTCTTCTTCCACAGATACGTCGACGACACCGAAATGGGCTTGCGGCGAAGCCGTAAAAAGTAAAGCAGGACGATGAGCGGCGGCACGCAGAACAGCACCATTGCGGCGGGCATCGTGACCGCGACGTGGTGGCTGACGCCGAACCGCGACTCGAGCCAGCCATTGACTTCCACCTCGTACCCGGCAAGATCGGCAGCGAAAACCGCCACCCCCGGCAACGCGAAAAGGATCAGGCCAACGATGGCGATGGTGAACAGCGAGCGCATGGGCGAGTTTCCTGTTATGTGCGAAGATCAGTATACGCTGCCGAAGAGCCGACGCGCCGTGTATAAATACCCACATGATCCCTGCCGAAATTCCTTCACCCATCGGGACGTTCGATGCGCAAGTAATCGAAGTCGTTGGCGAACGTGCGGTGGCGAAGCGCGACCATCTGGCGGTCGAGCAACCGCTCGACATTCGCATCGGCTTTGGGCCGGGGAACAATCGCGACCGCAAGACGATCTCGATCACGATGCGGACGCCGGGTCACGATGGCGAACTGGCGGTCGGGTTGTTGTTTGCGGAAGGCGTGCTGACGCAACCGAGCGATCTGTTGCGGATCGTGCAACGCGAACCGAACGTCGTGCGCGTGGACTTATCGCCGGGTGTGCGCGTCGATTTGGCGAAGTTGCAACGCAGTGGCGTGATGAATTCGAGTTGCGGGTTGTGCGGCAAAACGACGATCGACGGCATCGAAGAATCGTGCGAAATGATACCGCCCGGTGGCGCGACGATCCCCGCGACGGTGATTCACCAACTGCCGTCGCGATTGCGCGACGCGCAACCGACGTTCGCGCAAACGGGTGGGCTGCACGCGGTGGCGCTGTTTAATAATGATGGGGAATTACTCGCCGCGCGGGAAGATGTCGGGAGGCACAACGCCGCCGATAAACTAATTGGGGCCGAGTGTCTGGCGGGGCGGTTGCCGTTGGCGGAACGGATACTGTTCGTAAGTGGTCGCGCGAGTTTCGAGCTGGTTCAGAAGGCGATTATGGCGGGTGTGCCAGTGTTTGCGGCGGTCGGTGCGCCGTCGAGCCTCGCCGTCGAACTGGCGACGCGGTTCGGCATGACGCTCCTCGGCTTCGTTCGCGACGGGCGGTTCAACATTTACTGCGGTGCGGAACGGATCCGCGTGGAATGGGATGCTCGACTGCGAAAGGGCCTTTATGACTGACAATGCTACGACACCGATACCCGAAGCGATGTGCCCGGAGCAACCGACGGGGTTGACGTTAAACGAACCGAAGGCGGTGGCGGCAGGGCTGCCCGCGGTCGTCAGTTCGATGAAGCACGTCTGGGGCACCGCGGGCGTGCTCCGCGGAACGCGGGCGCTCGCGATGCTCAACCAGAAGGGCGGCGTCGACTGTACGAGCTGCGCGTGGCCCGACCCCGACGACCATCGCGCCTTCGCCGAGTTCTGCGAAAACGGCGCGAAAGCGATCGCGTGGGAAGCCGACACGAAAACGATCGGTGCCGAATTTTTTCGCACGCACAGCATCGACGAACTCGGCAAGCAGAGCGATTATTGGCACGGCATTCAGGGCCGCCTCGCGGAGCCGATGGTGCTGCGACACGGTTCGCGAAACTACGAGCCGATCGGTTGGGATGCGGCGTTTACCCTGATTGCGAAGGAGTTAAACGCACTCGCCACACCGGACGAAGCGATCTTTTACACATCGGGGCGAACCTCGAACGAGGCGGCATTCCTGTATCAGTTGTTCGCGCGAATGTACGGCACGAACAATTTTCCGGACTGCTCGAACATGTGCCACGAGTCGTCCGGTGCGGCGATGTCCACAACCGTGGGCATCGGTAAAGGCACGGTGAAGCTCGACGATTTCCCGAAGGCGGAAGTGATTCTGATACTCGGGCAGAACCCCGGTACGAACCACCCGCGGATGTTGACGGCACTCCAAAAAGCGAAACGCGCCGGTGCGAAAATCATCGCCGTAAACCCGCTGAAGGAAGCCGGGTTGCTCGCGTTCCACAACCCGCAAGAGGCACGCGGGATGCTCGGCGTCATGCGCACGCACCTCGCCGATGAATATCTGCAAGTGAAAATCGGCGGCGATCAGGCTTTCCTGAAAGGCGTGATGAAGACGCTGATCGCGAACGAGGAGATCGACGGCGTGTTCGTGGCCGAGAACACCGAAGGTTTCCTCGCACTTCGCGATTCGTTAAAAGCCATCGCGTGGGACGCCATCGTCGCGCAGTCGGGGCTATCGCAAGACGACATCGAACGCATCGCGAACATCCTCGGCAAATCGAGCAAAATCATCGCCTGTTGGGCAATGGGCCTCACGCAACATCTGCACGCGGTCGCCACGATTCAAGACGTCGTGAACCTGATTTTGCTACGCGGCAGTATCGGCAAACCGGGTGCGGGGCTGTGCCCCGTTCGCGGTCATTCGAACGTGCAAGGCGACCGCACGATGGGCATCTGGGAGCATCCGCCGGAGTGGTTTCTGGATAACCTCGGCAAGGAGTTCGGCTTCGCGCCGCCGCGCCATCACGGCCTCGATACGGTCGCCGCGATCAAGGCGATGCACGCCGGGGACGCGAAAGTGTTCTTCGCGATGGGCGGTAATTTCCTCTCCGCGACGCCCGATACCGACTACACCGCACATGCCTTGAAACGCTGCACGCTCACCGTTCACGTGTCGATTAAATTGAACCGCTCGCACCTCGTGACGGGGCAGACGGCACTGATTCTCCCGTGCCTCGGGCGAACCGAACGCGACGTGCAGGGCGGCAAAGAACAGTTCATTTCGACGGAAAATTCGATGGGCGTCGTGCAGGCGTCGCGCGGCAACCTCAAGCCCGTGTCGCCGCATTTACTCAGCGAAACCGACATCGTCGCGCGGTTGGCGAAAGCCACGCTCGGCACGAAGGGAAACATCCCGTGGACTGACTTCGCGAACGACTACGACCGCATCCGCGATCGCATCGAAAACGTGATACCGGGCTTCGACGATTACAACGCACGAGTGCGACAACCGGGCGGCTTCTACCTGCCGAACCCGCCGCGCGATGGCCAGTTTCCCACGGCCAACAACAAGGCGCAGTTCACGGCAACATCGCTGCCGAACCTGACGTTGGAACCCGGCCAACTCGCGATGATGACGATCCGCACGCACGACCAATTTAATACGACCATCTACGGTTTGCACGATCGCTATCGCGGCATCCACAACGAGCGCCGCGTGATTTTAATGAACGCACGCGACATTCAGCAACGCGGCTTAAAGTCCGGCGACACCGTCGATTTGTGCAGTCACTTCCGCGGTGAAGTTCGCCGTGCGGATCGCTTCATCATCGTCGAGTACGACATCCCGATGGGCTGTGCCGCCACGTACTTCCCCGAAACGAACGTACTCGTACCGATCGACAGCACCGCCGAAAAGAGCCGCACGCCGACGTCGAAGTGGGTCGCGATCACGGTGGCGTTGGCAGCTCCAGCTTCGATGTAAAATCGAGAAACTGCACCTGCACGCCGGGGATTTGCACCTGGTGGAGTAGGTGTTTTGGCAAGTAGCAGCGCACGACGACGTCGTTGCCGCGATACTCTTGGCGGAAAATCTCGGCGTGGGCGTTTAGGAACGCGAGCGTTTTGCCGTTGCCGGCGTCGAGGATAATCTCGGCGGGCGCGAAGTCCGACGACAGCATTTCGATCACGGTATCGACGAGCGTTTCGATGCCCTCGCCGGTCTTGCCGCTGATCGCCACGGCGCGCGGATGTTGTCCCATCAAGATGTCGAGGTTGGCACGATCCGTCACCGCGTCGATCTTGTTGAGCACGAGCAAGTTCGGCCGTTTGTTGCAGTCGAGTTCCTTCAGCACGCCCAATACCGATTGAACATGTCGCTCCGCTTGCGGGCTGCTCGCATCGACGATGTGCAACAGCAACCGCGCTTGTCGGGCTTCTTCGAGCGTAGCCTTGAACGACGCGACGAGGTGGTGGGGCAGGTCGCGAATGAAGCCGACGGTGTCCGAGAGTAGCACTTTGCCGAAGTCTTTGATGTGCCACTGCCGCGTGCGCGTGTCGAGCGTCGAGAATAGCTGATTCTTGACGAGGACATCGGACTTCGTCAGTACGTTCATCAGTTGCGATTTGCCCGCGTTCGTATAGCCGACGAGCGAAAGCGTGTACTCTTCGCGTCGGCTTTTGACTTCGCGTTCCTTGCGCGATTGCACGTTGGCGATGCGTTCCTTGAGGTCGCCGATGCGCTTGCCGGCGATGCGTCGGTCCGATTCGAGTTGGGTTTCGCCGGGGCCGCGCAGGCCGATGCCGCCGCCCTTCTGGCGGGACAAGTGCGTCCACATGTTCTTCAGTCGCGGCAAAGAGTATTCGAGCTGCGCGAGTTCGACTTGCAGCCGCGATTCGAGCGTTTGTGCGCGGCTGGCGAAGATGTCCAGAATGACTTCGCTGCGGTCGAGCACCTTGACATCCAGGGCGCGTTCGAGGTTTCGTGCTTGAGCGGCGTTCAAGTCGTTATCGAAAATGACGGTGTTGGCTTCGCTGGTTTCGACGAGTTCGCGGAGTTCGCGCACCTTCCCGGAACCGATGTAAGTCGCAAGGTGAATGTCGTGCCGCTTCTGCAAAAGTTCCGCTACGACGACCGCTCCGGCGGACTCGGCGAGGCCGCGAATCTCGTCGCAGGGGTCGGACGAAATCCACGGCTTGTTCGGCAACCCGACCGAAACGAGAACGGCTTTTTCCTTGGCAACGGAGAACTCGTCTCGTTGCGATTCAAATCCCTTGCTGATGGTGCATTCCCTCGTGAGTGTGTGGAACATTGTACGCCCGCAGTTCGGGCATGGGGAAGAGCGATTTCGCGGAACGATCGCATCAAACGAAAAACCCGCACCAGGGAGGCCGGGTGCGGGCGAAAGGTTCGGTCATCGACTCAGGTCACTCGGAGCCGGGGAGCAGGCTCACCTTCGGGAGCGGTAGGTCGGTCGCGATACCGGTGAAGACCGATGTCGCGGTGACTTTAATGCTCTTGCGGTCCGGCGTGACTTCCATCGTCGCACGCATTCCGGGTGCGTTCGGCGTGACACCGGCCAAGCGGCTTTCGTGCGGTTGAATCACGACGGGCAGGTTCGTCTTGCCGGTCGCCACTCGCGGTCCCGCTTCGTTACTGCTGACGCCACCGCCGAACCCGGTCTTCATCGGTGCGGGTGCCGCCGTGGTTTCCAGTCGCGATGCGGTCGGCTCTTCGAATGGCAGCACGGCCAGTTCGGTTCGCGTTCCGCCATCGACCTTCACCTGAACCGAGTCGCTCGAATTCAAGTCGATCGTGTAATGCTCGATCGCTTCACGCGGGGTGCCCTTGAACTTCGTGACGACGACTTTCGCATTGTTGCCGACAGGCGTCCCGAGCGACTTCTTCACCTTGACGGTGTAGGAACCGCTCATCGCTTGTGCTGCCGTGTACGACTCGAAGCGGTCGTCGGTCGGTTGACCGAGGATGTCGGCTTTCACGACACCCCCACCGATCGTACGCTTGTGCGTGGGGCTGGCCGTCGAACCCGATGGTTCGGTCACGAGCAAGTCGAGGTCCGCGCCACCTTGCCATCGCAGTTCGATGACGAGTTCGCGATTGTTCTCCTGTTCGAGCGTCTTCTTGAAGCGTGCCACCAGCTCGGGCTGGTTGGCTCGCTCGAACTTATCGACGATCTGACCCAGACGTTCCTTCGTCTGTGCGTGATAGTTCACGCCTTCGTTGCTCCAATCGCGTGCGAGCAGGTTTTCCGTCGCCCAGTGGATCACGTCGGTCTGAACATCTTTCGATTTTTCGGCATAGGCGAGTGCATTCGCGTAAGTCGAAGGCATGTTCGGCTCGATGCTCGCGGCCCGTTGGCAGTAGGCCAACGCAACGGGCAGGTTGCCGTTCTCGTCGGCGATTTTCGCGGCCTTCATGTACGATTTCGCATCGTTCGCTTCAAAGTCTAATGTGGACATTCCGACGCGTTGAATCTCGAACGAATCGGCTTTGCCATCGCGGAGCGCGACGGTCAGGGCTTCGTGGGTCCAGGCATCGGTCGTGAGGCCGTGACGGATACCGGACTTCAGCACTTCGGCGGCGTGGGCTGGCTCTTTGTACTCGAACAGGAAGTCCGCACAGGCGACCACGAGGCCGGGGTGCGCGACGTTCGACTTACCCAGAGCTTGTTGCCACATCCGCTGTGGGTTGTTCTTGTCGATCTCTTTCATGAGCGTTCGCACGTCTTCGGCCGCGTTTTTGAGCTTCGCCTTTTCGACGGCCACCACGGCATTGTCGCCGGGCTTCGGTTCGGACGCGGCAATCGCTGCGATGACGTTTCCATTGCGAGCGGGGTTACCGGGGCCACCAGCGGCACCGCCATCGGGCTTCTTCAGCTTGATGCTGCTTTGGGGGTGGTACTTACCCGTGGCTCGAACGATTAGCGCACTCGTCGGAGGATAGAATGCGAGCGAGTTCAGTTGTTCTTCCGGCAGCAATTTGGGGACTTCTTCACCGGGCTGACCATTCGGGTCGGCGATGTTGAACTGTTGGTTCACGTTCGCCCATTCGCCGCGTGCCACGACTTCCGTAATCAGCGTCGTAATCAGTTGGTAGTTCGGGAGCGAGTTCCCTTGGATACCGAACTGACCGCCGAGGTTACCGAACTGGCCGACTTGGCCGCCGCCGACGCCGGTCACGCCGCCACCGGCACCCAGATTTTGTGCGGCACCGCCACCGAAACCACCTTGAATCTGACCGCCGCCGCCACCGGCTCCACCGCGGCCACCGCCGCCACCGCCGCCGAAGCCACCACCACCACCGCCGCCGAAGCCACCGCCGCCTTGGAAGCCACCGCCGCCGCCGAAGTTGAAGTTACCGGCGTTGCCGCCGAAGCTCGCCTGGCCGAACAGCGACAAGTTGCTGCTCTGCACGCTTTGGTTCTGTTGCAGCACGGCTTGGTTGATCGACGACGGAATCTGGTACACCAGTTCGGTGATGTCGAAGGCCCGCACGACCTTTTCCTTCAAGCGTTTTTCCACGGTCGTGATCTCGATGTACTCGGGGCGAACCATGTACGTCGCACCGATACTCGAAAGTGCGATGTCGAGGAACGAGCCGACCGTCAAGCCGTACAGCTTCTGCTTGAGCGTCAGTTTCTTGTCCATGATCGCGGCTTCGCCCGCCGATTTGAACTCGTCTTCGAGTACGACGAACTTGAGACCGTGATCTTTTTCCAGGAAGCCGATCATGTCTTTCAGGGCCATGCCATCGAGTTCGGAGTCGATCTTGACGCGCTCGGCACTCGGGCCGTCGATGATCGACTGCGTCCGACGCATACTCGGCGAAACATCGGAGCCGAGCGTCGACGAACGATACTTATCGCGATCCGAGGTCAGTTCGCGCCAAACCGCTGCGGGCGGGAAGTGAACGGGTGGCTCGTCTGGATACGGGATGAACGACTTCTCGGCTTGCATCATCGTCAACAGGTAACGGTCTTCGCGGATGCGGACGAGTTCGCGGTGTTCGCGGAGGTTCGTCGCGGCTTGGCCGATCATATACGCGGCCGTCGCTTCGACGGGGATCGCCAGCCCACGCGATGTCCGCTCTTGGATCAGAACTTGGGCTTCTTGTTGGCCCAACTCGAAGCGGGCTTGATTCATCAACTGCTTGAATGAGTCGATCCGCGATCGGGTCTGTTCTTCGAGCGTTTGCAGGCGTGCGAACTCGTTGACTCGGAGGCGAGTCTGCGCGAGCCGTTCGCGTTCTTCGGACAGATTCCGCTTGATCGCCCCACCTTGCGTAGCAACGGTTTGCATCATCGATTCGATGTCGGCGGCGAGTTTTGCACGGTACGCGTTGCCGAGTTGCGTGTTGGAAAGCACGATATCGCGTTGGCGTTTGAGGTCTTCGTACGCGGTGTCGGGGTCGGTCGCCAGAAGCTGACGCGCCTTGCGGATCGTCTCGTCGACGAGCACGCGGTATTGTTGTTCTTGCACCGCTTGTTCGGCTTGAGCTTGTTGCAGTCCGCTCGCCGCTTGGGCCGGGGTCGGTGCAGCACCCGTCGCGGGAGGTGCCGCGGGCTTCGCGCCCGGTGCGGGTTCCTTCGACAAGTCTTGCAGACGATTGCGGTCCGAAAGACCGGCTTTCATCTGCTGACGGGTCAAACCGCCCGTTCGCATCTTGCGAATGACCTTCATTCCCGCTTCGGCTTCTTTGCTCGTCGGGTCGATCTTGACGGCGGCCTGATACAGCTTCTCGGCATGATCGAGGCGGTCCGTGCTGATCGCGCTGACCGCTTGCGTCAGGAATTCTTCGCGGAACAGGCGGAACTGCTGGGCGGCCAGAGCTAACGCGCGGTCGGCAGCCAGAATCGCGGGGGCGTCCTTAACCGGGGCGCTCCGCCATTGCTCGATCATCGCGTGCAGGAAGTAGTGTTCGCTGTCCGAGGGCGGCAGGCGTTCGGCGAGTTCCATCGCGACGGGTTGGCCCGCGACGATCCCTTCGACCTTTGCGGTAATCGAAGCCGCATCGGACTTGAGCGTACCGACGACGAGCGTTGCACGATCCGCACGCAACGGCGGCAAGCGTGTTGGAAATACTTCAACGGCTTCGTTCGAGTAAGTCACTTTCGTGACCTTGACGATCGGCACGTCGATCGCGGTCCGCAACTGCGTGGCGAAGGCGCTTTGGCCGCGAATCGTCGTGGTGTCTTCGGTGAGGCGGACGACGGCACCACCGGTGAGCGTGGCGAAACCGTGTAAGTTGTTCGCGTTCACCTTGATGCCGAGCGGCACCGCGAAGAACGCGATGTTCTGTTGATCCATCTTGCCGCCGAGTTCGACGCGGATCGCTTCGTTCAACGGGACGAGGCTCGCGGAGCTTTCGCCATCGCCGAGGAACAGAATCACTTGGTTGCGACCGGGGTTCGGCTCGAACGCGGCCATCGCCCGTTCGAGGCCAACCTTCAAGTCGGTGGCACCGGCGGCATATTCGGTCTCGACGAGACGTGCCGAGGCGCTCGTAACGGCTTCCGAACGAGCGGGCTTGAAGCCTTCCGTCAGCGAGCGCGTCGCCTTCGGGTCGTTCAGGTTGATCGTCCAGACGTCGATGCGGTCGGTTTCGGCGACCGCGTGCGAGAGGCCATCGATGATGTTGCGGGCGCGATTCAGCGGCAGACCCGCTTGGCTGGCGGACGTATCCACGAGCACCATGATATCGCGATCGCGAACGCGGGCCGGCGTTGCGGTGGGCTTCAATTGCCACGCGAACGCGGCTTGCCCGGCGCTGTTCTTGTAAGTGAGTGCGGGTTTCGCAGCGAACGAGTTCCGCGCGAGGTCGTCGGCCAATACGTTCGCTTCGGATCGAACCGGAGCCGCGGGAACCGATTCCCGTTTGGCCCGAATCTCGCCGAAGACGGTGGTACCGATGGCAGCGGTCACAGCCGCCGCACCGAGGATGGCCGTCAATAGCCTAAGCCGTTTGACGATGGTCATTGCCCTGGCGCTCCTGGTTGCAATGGGCTGGGGTTTTCGCGCCCCGGCACAAGGGAATCGTGAACTGATGGAATTTATTAGTCTAAAGGATGGCCGCACACGGTCGCTATCCGAATCTGACCAATCCCGTCCAAACTCGAATACCACCCGGCAAACGCGTTCGGAACAGTCGCCACAATCGAAAAACGCGCCAAATTGGCGGAATACGCTCATCCCCAGTCTAACCGATTCAACGCAGAGGTGCCAAACTTGTTGGCGCGAATCCGCTGCCATCACGCCGCCGCCACTCCGGTTTCGCGGTTCGGGTTGAAATTGTTCCCAAGTTCCTGGTAGTTTGCGTCGATTAAGGTGGTGTGGGCTCCCGGACGTGCCATTTCGGTGCGCCGCTCTCGCTCTCGGCAGGAATTGCCTAACGTGATCAGCCTGGTTCTCCCAGCCTACAATCCGGGTTCCGCCGTCGAACGCACGTGGCACGAGGTCCGCGAGTTCTTCCAAACGCGCGCCGATTCGTGGGAAGCCATCTTCGTCTGCGATGGTTGCACCGACGATTCCCCCGAACGACTGCAACGGCTATCCGACGAAACGAACGACCCGCGAATGCGCTTCGTGGCTTATTCGCCGAATCGCGGCAAAGGCTACGCGGTGCGGACCGGTTTGCAGGCGGCGCGCGGGCAGTATCGCATCTTCACCGATGTCGACCTCGCGTACCGCTTTGAAGACGTCGCCCGCGTGGCGGAGGAACTCCTGTGCGGGGCACAAGTTGCGATCGCATCGCGGGCGCACCCCGATAGCGAAATGCTCTTGCCCGTTCGCTGCCTCGGATATGCGTATCGCCGTCGGATGCAGAGTGCGGTCTTCGGCAAAGCGGCCCGCCTGCTGTTATCCCTGCAACAGCGCGACACGCAAGCGGGCCTAAAGGGAATGACGGCCGACGTCGCGAATCGCTTGTTACCCGAAATGACGTGCAATGGCTTCGGCTTCGACTGCGAATTGCTCACCGCGTGCCGAATTGCCGCAATACCCGTCACGGAAGTGCCCGTGCGGGTTCGCTACGAAGACGGCGTCAGCACGACTGGTTCGGGCACGGTCCTCAAAATGCTCCGCGAACTCTGGCGGATCCGCCGCGAATGGCGTGGCCGCATCGTGCCCGTACTGGCACCCAAACGCGATGTCGCGCCCGAACCGACCCGCAAAGCGGCATAATGGAACCCCACATGAACCCGCGATCCTTGCTCGTCACCGCCGATGATTTCGGCATCGGCATGGAAACGTCGTGCGGGATTCTCGATCTGGCCGCACTCGGCGTCGTCACTTCCACCGTGCTGTTGGTGAACTCGCCTCATGCCGCCGATTCCGTTCGTTTGTGGCTGGCCCAAGGTCAGCCGCTCGAACTCGGTTGGCATCCGTGCCTGACGCTCGATTCGCCGCTGACTTCGCCCGATCGGGTTCGCTCGTTAGTCGATGGCGCTGGCCGATTCTTACACCTCGGCACGTTCCTCAAAAAAATGTTGCTCGGCCAGATCGTCGAAGCGGAAATCGAGACCGAACTGCGTGCGCAATACGAGCGATTTCGCGAACTCGTCGGGCAAGTGCCGATGAACGTGAACGGCCACCACCACGTTCACATCTTCGGCCCAGTGCGACGTGCCCTCGCACACATTCTCCGCGATCAACACCCACGGCCCTACGTTCGCCGCGTCGTCGAGACTTCGCGAACGCTGTTCCGCGTTCGCGGCGCACGCCGGAAGCGAATGTTGCTATCGCGGTTCGGCGGTCGTGCGATCCGCCATCAAGCCGAAACGGGTTGGCCGGGCAACGATGCGCTCATCGGCATCACCGATCCGCAACACGTTCACGACGCGAATTTCCTCCCCAATTGGATCGCGAATGCGAAGGGGAACTGCGTCGAATTGACCTGCCACCCCGGCTACCTCGATAGCAGCATCGAAGGCCGCGATGGCTCGTTCGCAGACGGCCAACTCCATCGCCGCGCCGCCGAATGGGAACGCCTCCGCGACCCCACATTTCGAGCCGCCGTCCACGCCGCCGGCTTCGCATTCGCAACCGCCGCCGAGTTAGCCGGCAACGAACGCAAACGATCGCGAATCGCAGCGTAGGCACGATTCATCGGGAACAACTCGAAGCGGTCGGTTCGCGGCACTGGTTCCACGGCATTCGCGCGAGAATCATGCCCATGCCGCAAGTGTCGCTGATTCCGGCGAATACCAGGCCGGCACCCACAAAGGCCGATAGACCGATGAATCCCGGATGGACGAACCCACCGAGTATCGCCCCCAGCACCACAAGCGACCCCGCCGCAATGCGCACTTGTCGCTCCAGCGACATCGCCATCCTTCCGCGGACGACCGGCAAACCGGCTTCGATACAAGCCAGTGTGCCGCCCGCGACGTTGACGACATTCGCGAAGCCCGCCTTCTGAAATCTTTCGCACGCCTGTTGGCCTCGGCTCCCAGATCGACAAATGACGTAAAGCGGCTCCGTCGAGCCGTTGCGTTCTCGCCACATCGCCGCCACATCGAGTCGATCCAGCGGCACATTCCGAGCGATTTCGACGTGGACTTCCCGATACTCAACGGGCGTCCGCACGTCGATGACGTCGGGCGTGGGGCCATCCGCACAGAGTTTCGCAAACGCTTGCGAGTCGATTGTGGCCATGACAATTTCCTTTTGGGTAAAAGTATCGCGAGCCTCGTGCGGGTTTAACTCAGAAAACAACGCCAATTTTGTACCAACGGTTCAAATCGTAAATTCGAGAATTTGGCCGACCATCGAAGGCAGCGATTGAAGGCAGCGATAGTTCTCCTGGTATTGTAGTCACGCGAAATTTCGGTGCCGCCCAGTCGATTCGTGGGCCTGGTTTCAATTGCGGCGATTTTGGGTAGCAGGGAATGATTCCACCACTTACCCACCCACCCATCCCTGGAATCATTCCCGATTTCGGAATCAA
>JAYVQG010000330.1:0-17610 GCA_043757025.1 Limnoglobus sp. | reverse complement strand
GACTTACGTCCGATTTCGCCCAATTCCAATCACGCCGGAACCAAATTTTTAGTGGTCTTATTTGGCAAAACTGCAACCGGGTTTTGAACCGTGCCCCGCAATCACCCACGATTCGGCCCTGAAAGGGGCCGTTCAGGCGTGCTTGCGGTCGCTTGGCGCGCATCTTGTACACGGTATGCGGTACGGCCTCGAGTATCAGAAGCGAAGCGAAGAGGAGTTCGTAATCGATCATCGGAAGCAACAGGAAAGGAATCTGCATCGGAAAGCGAAGGAGTTGGGCTACAAGTTGAAGAAAATCGCGGGGCCGGTGGAAGCGGTGTCGCCGGCATGAGTCGAGCGATCGATCTTTGACATCGCGAGCCGAAAATCCGCTTGAGTGACGGCTCGCGGATAAGGTACGTACTGAGGGAATCGCGATCAACGTAAATTCAACGATGATAAAGACTTAGGCTCACCTAACGTTCTTAGGTCTGCCTCGACGACTACATTACAGGGGCATCGACAGATACTCAAGCGGCAGGCCAAAACCGCTTGTCAGGCGGTGCAGGTACTCGCTCGCGTCGGCATCCAGTGGCAACTCCCCGACTACTACCAGCCTGCTTGCCGCCGGATCCTGACCGCGCGGCCAGAACGCATACTCCAGGAGTTGTCCTACGGCTTCGCGGAGGCACACCCGCGGCGTCCGGGCGGTCTTGATCTCGTAGAACCAATACTGATCCCCCTGCCGCACCACAGCATCGATCCGTGTACCCGCTCCGCTCGCCTGCTCCGTGGACACATTCTCGACGCCGTACCCGGCGACTAGGTGTTGGGCCAGCTTGCCTTGAAGCAGGTTGTGGCGGAGGTCGAGGTCTAGCACTTTCGCAGCGAGCGTCGCGGTCGCCGCATAGGGCTTCGGCGAGCAACCCGCCTTGAACGCAAAGCCCGTTTTGGCCGGGAGCGGGACGGGTTCGTACGCCCCGCCGCTCTCAACGTACCGGTAGAGGGGCAGGAGCCGATCGAAGTCGGCCAAGATCAACTCGTAGTCGATTGACTCGGCTAGCTGACACTTGCCGAGGAACACAAACACGCCTTTGGCTGTAAGCGACTCCGGGATTGGCCCCGGCAGACGGTCGGCGCTGCGCGACTTGTACCAGTGCCACATCCGCATGTCACCGAAGTCGTCCGGGTTGGACCGCAGGTAGTCGTTGAACAGCCCCGCCTTTGGCACAAGGACATCGATTGTCGGGAGTGTCTGACTCGGCTCGAAAGAGAACGCAACCCCGTGTCGCAGGACTTCGCCGGCGTCGGACTCCTCCCGCCCGATGTTGAACTGTAACTCCGTCCGGCCGCCGTGGTGGAACGCCCAGTCCGCGTTGATAGTCTGAGCGGAGAAGAGCTTATCGCCGGGACGGCGATCAAACCCCTTCAGGGCTTTGCGCGTCTCCTGAAGTTGTCCGATCGGGTGGCCCGACGCCCGTTCATTCAGCGCGGCGGCCACAAATGCTATGTCGATAGTCATCTTCTACGCCTCGTCAGTCGCCGCCCCGAGGCGGCCGCCTCCCACCGCCGAACGACACAACTCACCTGCCGGGGCCGCTGCAAAACCTTGGCAGCGTGCGAAACCGTAATGCGGCCCCGGTCAGGTGCAATTGCTGGTTCGCGTTTTCGCCGGCATTCTGTTGCAGTTCACATACACTACAGGACTTTGGAGACCTTGCTTGAAATAGTGCTGCACCGAGCGGCCAACGTACTGCTTGCGAATGCTCGCTTCCGCTGGATTACCGACGAACTCCCAGCGACGCAGCATCGGCGTCGGGTCTTCAAAAACACGAACGTGGTACGGCGTCGTTCGTTCCGGATGCCAACTCTTGATCTCAAAGACTGCCCGCACCACCCCATGAAAGATGGAAAAGGCATACTGCGCGAGTGCCCTCTTGGCACCGACCTTCCAGATGCCACGGGTGGCTTCGTACAACTCAGCCTCCCCGATGCCGTACCGATACAGCCGGTTGATGCGGATGAGCAGTGAGGGATGAACAACGTCCACGGGCGTGGCACCGTACAGCGCGACCAGTTCGGAAAGCGGCATGCGCCCGACTTTGCCGCTTTCCCAGCCACGAACCGCGTTGGTGAGTCGGTCAGGACCAATTGCATCGATTACTGCCGCTTCAATGCGAAACGCGGCCTCCTCCGAGAGAAGGCGATGAACCAGAATGTCAATCCGCGGTTCGAGCCCCGCCGCTAGGATTTCCTTGATCCGTGCGACCTTCCGCGATTCGCTCGTGTCGGCAATGTGCGCCAGTGCGCGTCCACCTTGGCCCTTGCCAACATAGAACGGCTCGTTCGTGCGCGGATCGACGTACAGGTAGACGTAGAAGCCAAGGCGCTCGCCGACATAGGGTGCAATCGAATCAAGCATTACGTCACCGGTCTGTGTTTTGTACACGAATCGAGTCCCAGTTGCATTTGTTAATTTTGGTCATTTCCTGAACGGCAGTCAAATCCAATGTCGGAAAATCATTTTTCCGATCGACCGCCGCCCAAATTGTTGGATCCCTTGGGGGCGAAGATGCGTGCATTCACTGGATAGACTCGATATGGATTTTGTTCCCGTTTCACCGCGCCGCGTAGTTTTCGGAGCGAAGCCTTCGCGGCGAATTCTTCCCGATTCGGTATCACCCATGCGAATTGCGAAAGTCAAAAATCGGAGGCGATGCGACGTAAGTCGACTTTTGCACGGTGTCGTGGAGTGTCTTGAAAGTGTCTCCAAATGTCGTGAGAATGTCGCGAAGTGTCGTGAGATTGTCTCCAAGTGTCGTGAGAATGTCGCGAAGTGTCGCGACTTGCGCCGGTTGTCGAATCGAGAGCATTCGACGCAAACCGCGACAAGAGTTCGATATACGGAATACGGAACAGTGGATCGCGATCAAAAACGCGACTTTTTTGGCCTCAAAAACCGAAAAAACACCCCAAAAAACTGTTTTGGAGCCTCCGGAATTGTGACTTACGTCGATTCTAGCGTTACAAAACTGAACTTGTTGCGATCTTCCGTTCGCGGTAAAGCTGCTTCATGAATGCAATCTGCTCGATTCTGCTGGCCACTTTCCTGGTCAGTTCGCCACCGGTTGCGACTCTCGTTGCGGACCGCGAAACGGTCGATGCAGGCATCGTGCGGAGCGGGCCGTTACTGCGGCAGGTTTACCGCGTGACGAATCCCTCGACGACGTTACCATTGCAAATCATCGGCCTCGATGGCACGTGTGGCTGCATCCGCAAGTCGTTCGCCAAAAGCGATCTCAAGCCGGGCGAAACGACCGACCTCATCGTGGAAATCAACACGCTGACGCAACCCGAGGGGCCGAACACCTGGAAGACGAACGTGCGGTATCGCGTCGGTTCCGCAACCGTGGAAGAGCGAATTACGCTCGAGTTGGTGGCAAAGATCGTCAAGGAACTCGACGTGAAGCCGCCGATGCTCGCGATCTCGACCGAAGGCGCTGCCAAAAGCACGATCGTCCTCACGGATCGGCGTGCGACGCCGTTGACCGTGAAAGCGATCGCCTCGACCTCAACGCATCTCACGGCGAGCGTTCGCGAAGCGAAAGACGGTACGATCTCGATCGAAGTTTCGATCGCGGAAGGCGTCGCAACGGGCAGCCACGACGAGACGATACTGATTACGACATCGGACCCACTTTACCCCGAACTGCGCGTGCCCGTCCGCATTACCAAGCGGTCGAAAGATGCGGTGCGTGCGTTACCCGAATCGCTGGATTTGCGAATCGCCACCGAAAGTGCCATCGCATCGGGGGTGGTTCAGTTTCGGCGACCGAACGCGGCGAACATCCAGATCGCCACCGCAACCTGCACAGACAAAAGCGTCACGCTGAAATTGTCCGCAGGTATCGGTGCGGTTGCGACCATCCGGGCGACCATCGACCCAAGCACCGCCAGTGCGAGCGGCCAAACGACGATCCGCGTCACCTTCACCGAACCCGCCAGCGAGGAAATCATCGTGTCACTCAGTTGGGCAAAGGACTGAAACGCAAGGATTCAACATTTTCATCGGTAGTTGTGCAGTGGGCATGTAAAACAGATGTATCGTCACCGATCGTACGAGGGGGTATTGTGGGCCAGATCGGGCCATCGGAACTGAGCGGTTCACTTTCGCGGGCGACGGCCCAGCGACTGAGTCAGTACCTTCGTTGCTTGCGGCCCGCACTGCCTGGCACGACGGTTTCGAGTTCGCAACTCGCTCGCGCCGTTGGCGTCAGCGATGCCCAAGTTCGACGCGACCTCGCCACGCTCGGCAACCTCGGCCAGCGCGGCATCGGCTACGATGCCAACGCACTCACCGCCGTCATTCGCCGAACGCTCGGCATCGATCGCACCTGGAAGTCCGTCATTGTCGGCGTGGGCAATCTCGCGCGGGCGCTCTTACGCTATCGTGGCTTCCAAGAACAAGGCTTCGAGATCGTCGGCCTGTTCGATAACGATACGACCAAAATCGGCACGCAAGTCGACGGGCTAACGATCCACCCGCTCGATCGACTCGCGAACGCGATCGCGACCTCGAAAGCCGAACTCGGCGTCATCGCGGTCCCGCCCGAATCGGCACAACTCGTGGCCGATGAACTGACGCGAGCGGGTATCAAAGGGCTGCTCAATTTCGCGCCGGCACTTTTGAAGATCGCACCGCACATTCGCCTCGTCACCGTCGATCTGGCGATCCAATTCGAACAACTCGCGTACTTAGTCCGGCTCGGGCGAACTTCGGAAACGGGAGATTGATTCTTTCCAATCGCCGCGCGAATCGATTACACTTCTATACTTGTCGCGGCAGAAACGGATACTTTTCAGCCCGTTGCGCCAGTTTTGAAGTGGCGCGTTCCTCATGTAGGGGCACACCTACGAAATCCCTCCGTATGCCGGGTCGAATCGCCGATCCTGCATCGATTGCCATGGAGTCCCCAATGCACTTTACGATCGTTGCCATTTCCACGCTCCTGCTCGCCAACCCCGTGCGAACACAGGCCATGGTGGATAAGGCGCTCGACGCGCTCAAGCTCGCCGACGTGTCGATCGATTACTACCTCGTCGGCAACGAGAAGCAACTGACCGTCTCCCTCGTCGGCAAGAAAGTGTCCGACGCAACCCTCGACCACCTCAAGCCGATCGACGGGCTTTACGTCCGCCTGATTATCGGCACCGCCCCCGTGACCGACGCCGGCCTGAACAAACTCGTCGGCCTGAAGGGCTTCAAAAACCTGACGCTTGCGAACATCGGGGAAGACACGCTCACCGATGCCGCCCTCGTGCCGCTTGGCACGTTGACACAACTCGAGAGCCTCGACATTGGAAGCAACAAGAAGCTGACCGATGCTGGGTTAGCCCACCTGAAAGGACTCACCCGCCTCCGCACGCTCCGCCTCGATTGGAACCGCCTCGACGGCTCCGGCCTCGCCCACCTGAAGCCGTTGGTCGACCTGCGCACCATCAAACTGTTCAATGTCTACGGGCTGAAAGTTGAGACCGCCGCCCACTTGAAGCAGTTTCCGAAGCTGGAAGAGATCGACCTCGGGCAGTCGAGACCGACCGACGAATGGCTGACGCATCTGGGTGAAATCAAGACGCTCCGGGTACTCCGACTCAATCTGGCACCGGTGACAGACGCCGGCCTCGCTAGCCTGTCGGGCTTAACCAAGATGGAAACGTTACTCCTGATGGGAACGAACGTGACGGACGCCGGCCTTGCCCATCTCGCCGGAATGACAGCGATGAAGTCGCTGAACCTCGACGCAACCAAAGTCACCGACGCAGGCTTGGTCCACCTTGAGAAAATGACCGGGCTAACCGCGTTGGAACTCGATCACACAAGGGTAACGGATGCCGGGCTGGATCGCATCGGCCGATTCGCGAAACTGGAGCGGTTGAACTTGGCGGGGACCGCCGTCACCGACGTGGGGCTGGCCCACCTGCGCGGTTTGACCGGGCTGACGACGCTCAATCTGAACAAGACCGCAACGACCGACGCCGGCCTGGCCAATTTTCAAAAGATGACGAAACTCACGCGGCTGGACCTGGGCAACACCAAAGTGACGGACGCCGGGCTGGACGTGGTGAAGGGTTTCGCCGACCTGGACGACCTGGCCCTGGGTTCGTCGGGCGTGACCGACGCCGGGTTGACTAAATTGCACGGGTTGAAGAAGCTGAAATGGATCCAACTGTACGAAGCGAAGCAGGTCACTGCGGTCGGGGTGGCGGCGCTGACGAAAGCGATTCCGGGACTCAAGGTCAACCGCTGAGTCCATCGACTCGGCAACTGCTTCGGGCCATCCCGCAACGAAAAGGAAGTGGGCGATACTGGACTCGAACACCCCGACGATTCCCCTAGTTCTCGAAGTAGGTGACGCAAAAAGCGGCGCACGGCTCATTTCAGACCCCGACCTTGCAACCATCATCGACGTTTGGAACGATCTGCCGGACGCCCTGAAAGCGGGGATCCTGGCAATGACTCGGTCGGCATCTCGTTGAGTGTTCTTATGTTTCACGATGACCTTTGTCTACGACTGATGCCGTCGTTGTCCACGACGACGAAATCGGGTTCGTAGTGCCGGAGGTTGCCCATTGCGTCGGTGTACTCGATGACGAAGCCGAACTGTTCGGGCAGTTTGGCGAAGCGGGCCACGTCGTCGGATACTTCCAGAAACTTAGCGAACTGAAGTCCGAGCTTGTTTTCAAAAAAGACAACATTGCGAAGTTGATTTATAGGTAATCCGCACCATTGCCAACGAGCGAAAACATGCCCACCATCGCAACCTTCGCAACCTTCGCAACCGAGTAAAGTGACGTGCAAATCGATCGCTCGGATCGGTTGCGAATCCGCCACTTGCTGAACTGCCATGAAAAGCAGCCTAATTGTTTGGTAAAGTGGGGCAACCGCAACGTCTGTCGTCTAACGCGGAGAAGTCGCGATGGCGTGGGTGAACATCAAAAACGGCCGCTACTACCGCCGTTCCCGCCGTTCCCGCCGGGTCAACGGCCGCGTCGTGAACGAACATATCGGGGGCGGCGAGTTCGGGGAGATGATGGCCGGATTGGATCGCATGGAGCGGAGTGGACGACGAATCGAAGCGGGATTCGCGCAGGCCCACCGCGATGTTTACGGCTATGCGGTTCAAGGCGTTTTCGGCATCGATGAATTCCTCGGGAACCTTTTCACGGTGCTCGCTCGGCAGAGCGGGTACCACTTGCACCACCGCCAATGGCGACGACATCGGAGAACCTCGACCATGAGTAGTATCGGGAATTTGAATAAGCTGGTCGAGAAGATCGGCCAACAGTTGGATCAGTCCAAACGCGCACCGCTGATGGACGCAAATTTCGACGGCCTGCCGGAGGCCGACCGTGTGACTCTCCAAGCGGCCGCCAAAGGCGACGCGGCCGCGCTAGCCAAAGCTCAACCGTATCTCACCGATCCGAAGTATATCATGGCGTGGGGAAACCCAGTTTACGCGGCCCGCTGTTGGCTCGTTACCCAAGTGGCCGGCGACGATGTCATCGTTGCGCGGGCAACGCACTCTCGCGTCAAAATGCTCCAGGACGAACTGGGTTTCACGAACGCAAGTCTGCTCGAGAAGCTGGCAATCACCCGAATCGTTCACAACTGGCTCGCCGTCGCCGCGCTTGAGGCGAAATGTTGCCAGACAGCATTCCAAAGCCGCGAAAGGACGAACGCCGAGAAGAGTTTGTCGCAGGCCGAGCGACGGCTCATGCAGGCGATCAAGACTCTCGCGTTCCTCCGCGAATGCAGCATCCCGGCACTGATGGCACGCGTGGAAACCGTGTCTCTGAAGTGACCGCTCTCAGTCCGACGTTCTACCGCCGAAAATCCGCCTGAAAGAGTTCGGCCGTTTCATATCGTGTTCCGCCACTTTTGATATAACTGCCCGAATGGCGAAGCACGCGAAAGACGAACCCGAGTGGCTGACGCGGAAAACCCGCATCGACGGGAAGCTTCGCTCGCTCGGCTGGCAAATCGCACCCTACACCCCAGCATTCCAAGCGTCTGCCGCGCACGGTGTCGCTGTGGAGGAATACCCGACCGATAACGGTCCGGCGGATTACGCCCTCTTCGTCGGCGGGCGGTTGCTCGGCATCATCGAGGCGAAAAAGCTTTCCCTCGGGCCCCAGAACGTCCTCACTCAAGCGCAACGTTACTCGGAGGGTGCCTCTGGCAACCAGCTCCGTTTCGGACAGTTTCGTGTCCCGTTCCTGTTCTCCACAAACGGCGAAATCATCTGGTTCCAGGACGTCCGCCACTCGCTCGAACGCTCCCGCAAGGTGGCCGACTACCCGACACCGGCCGCACTCGAAGAGCGGTTGAGCCGCAATTTCGAGGCGGACATCGGGAAGTTGCTCGGCACGCCGAATAATCACCCGCGACTTCGTCCGTACCAGATCGCTGCGAACGCAGGCATCGAGAAGGCCATTGCCGAACGGAATCGGCAAATGCTTGTCGCCATGGCGACCGGCTGCGGGAAGACGTTCACGACCGTCAACCAGATTTATCGGCTGATGAAATCCGGCGTCGCGCGGCGGGTGCTATTCCTCGTCGATCGGCGAGCGCTGGCCGCTCAAGCAGTCCGTGCATTCGCCGGCTTCGAGCCGGAGCCGGGTTTGAAGTTCGACAAGATTTACGAAGTGTACAGCCAGCGGTTCCGCCAAGCCGATCTCGAAGAAGATGGCGACAGCAAGTCCGAGCCGTTCGACCCGAAGGTGCTTCCGAACAAGTACCTCACCGCCCCGAATGCCGGGCATGCCTTTGCCTATGTCTGCACCATTCAACGGATGGCCATCAACCTTCTCGGTCGGCAAGCCGCGTTCGAGGAAGGCGACGACGAGCGGGACGATGACGAAACGGACAAGCTGGACATTCCGATTCACGCCTTCGATTGCATTGTCGCCGACGAGTGCCACCGAGGATACACCTCGAGCGAACTCTCGACGTGGCGGAAGGTGCTGGACTACTTCGACGCCATCAAGATCGGTTTGACCGCTACCCCGGCTGCCCACACCACCGCGTATTTCAACGAAGTCGTCTACCGCTACGAGTACCGAACCGCCGTCGAGGAAGGGTTCCTCGTCGATTACGACGTTGTGGCTATCCGCTCCGACATTCGCATGAGCGGGCTGTTCCTCAAGGAAGGGGAGCAAGTCGAGTTAGTGGACACCGACACCGGGGCCAAGAATTTCGACCTGCTCGAAGACGAGCGGGAGTTCGATACAGCGGAAATCGAGCGGAAGGCGACCGCCCCCAAGTCGAACCGGCTCATCGTCGAGGAACTGAAGAAATACACCGAACTACACGAAGCCAAGTATGGGCGGTTCCCGAAGACGCTCATCTTCGCCATCAACGACATGCCCCACACGTCGCACGCCGACCAACTGGTCGAACTCTGTACCGAGGTTTTCGGCCGGGGTGACGCCTTCGTTCGCAAGATTACCGGCCGCACTACCGACCGCCCCCTTCAACGCATCCGGGAGTTCCGCAACCGGCCGAACCCGGGCATCGTTGTCACTGTGGACATGCTGTCCACCGGCGTGGACATTCCGGACCTCGAATTCATCGTCTTTCTACGTCCGGTCAAATCCCGAATTCTGTTCGAGCAAATGCTCGGGCGCGGCACTCGCAAGAGCGAGAACCTTCCGGACAAGTCGCACTTTACCGTCTTCGATTGCTTCGATGGCACGCTCATCGAATACTTCCGCAAGGCGTCCGCGTTTACCCGCGAACCGCCGGACAAGCCGACTCGCCCCGTTAAAGAAATCATCGGCGACATCTGGGCGAACAAAGACCGCACCTACAACGTCGGCTGCCTGGTGAAGCGGTTGCAACGGGTCGATAAGGAAATGGCCGGCGAAGCCCGCGAGCAGTTTGAGGCGTTCATTCCGAACGGCGATATGGCCGCGTTCGCTTCAAAGCTGCGCGACGCCATCAATACTAAGTTCACCGAGACGATGAAGCTGTTGCGGAACGAGACCTTTCAAGACCTGCTCGTGAACTACCCCCGGCCGAAACGCGGGTTCGTCGTCGCGCCGGAAGCCGACGATACCGTGACGAGCCGCTGGCTGATACGCGACGGCACCGGCAAGGAACACAAGCCGACCGATTACCTGAAGTTGTTCGCCGAGTACGTCCGCGACAACCCGGACCAGATCGACGCCATCCGCATCCTGTTCAACCGGCCGGAGGATTGGGGAACCGACGCCCTCGGCGAGTTGCGAAAGAAGCTGGCGACGACGAAAGAGAAGTTCACCGAGGATAACTTGCGAAAGGCGCACGGTGGCGCGTACAACAAACCGCTCGCCGACATCATCTCGATGGTGAAGCACGCGGCGAACGAGTCCGCCCCGCTGCTCACCGCCGAGGAACGGGTCGATGCGGCGCTCGCCAAGCTGACCGCCGGGAAGACGCTCACGCAGGACGGAACCCGCTGGCTCGGTCGCATCCGCGAACATTTGGTAGCGAACCTGACCATCGACAAGGACGACTTCGAGTTCGTACCGATCTTCACCCGCGATGGCGGTTGGTCGCAAGCGAACAAGGCGTTCGATGGCAAGCTCGACGCCTTGCTCCGCGAACTCAACGAGGCGATGGCCGCGTAAACGATCAAAATCCCAAGTGTCACCCACTCTGAAGAGTTAGTTTGATGGCCAGCAAACCCAACATTTCTTGGCAACCGACACAATTTGAATCACTTGTCGATGGGCCGTTCGACACATCAATGGGCACTGCCAAAGTCAAAACGAATGCTACGTTCGGCTACCTGAAGGCGATGGGCAATCGAGAGGGACCACACGCACTGGCGAGTGAATGGGTGGGAACCTCACTCGCCAAACTTTTCGGCCTGTCCGTACCGGAATTTGCGATTTTTTCGCTGGATAAAGTTGACTGCTACACACTCCCTCGCAATGCGAAAACCGAACCCGGACCCGCGTTCGTGAGCCGTTTAGTCCCCGGCCATACGTGGGATCGCTCGACCGAGGAACTCATGCGATTGGAAAACTCGACGGACATCACACGCCTTGTGGTGTTCGACAATTGGGTACGAAACTGCGATCGGCACCCAACTGACCTGACGATGAGACGCCCTAATTATGCTAACGTATTCTTGGCCGATACGGATCGTCCCGAGAGGTTCCGCCTATACGCCATTGACCATACCCATTGTTTCGACTGTGGTCGCGACCTATCTCATAAGCTCTCAAACATAGGGTCGATAAAAGATGAAGGTGTGTACGGATTGTTCCCAGAGTTCAGGGAATTTATCGACGAGGGAGAACTGGCGTGGTGCAGTGCCATATTGAAGTCTGTAACGGATGAGCAGGTTCGGGCAATCGTCGACATGTTGCCACCTGAATGGGGATGTCTTGCTCGATACAAGGAATGCCCTGATCGAGCTAATCCTGGGGCGGGCTGCGTATTTGGCCGATAAGATAGACAACGGATGGGGCAGGGATTGGCGGGTTCGTTCCGAGGAGTGATTGCCATGATTCGCAAGCGAGCGCTCTATAGCGTTTTACAATACATACCCGATGGCGGACGCGCCGAGGGTGCGAATGCTGGCGTTGCGATCTTTTTGCCCGAATACGGCCAAGTCGTCGTGCGAACGTCGCCCAATCTGGCTCGGATCAAAAAATTTTTTACTCCGACGAAGCAAGACCTTCAACGGATCGAATTGGCGTTGAAAGCGTGCGAACACCGCCTTCAAGTGGCGCAGTCAGAGTTCTCGACCGACGACGACTTTTGCAAGTTCGTTGCCGCACGCGCCGACGCTATTCGACTCACGCCCCCCCGTCTGGTCGTACTGACCGATCTGGGCCAGAAACTCGATGAACTCTACCTCGATCTGGTCGGGGATGTGGAACACCAACTTCCGGCGAAAACTCGGGGGCCGGTTTTTCCCCCACGGGTGGCAGAAATCTTCGGTCGACTGGAGGCCGCCCGGAAAGTCTGGAAGCCGGGAAAGATTATCGTCCCCGAATCACACTCTAAGCTCGAAGTACCACTCGCCTACCAGAATGGTCGCGTGAACTATGTGCTTCCCCAATCACTCACCCCGAGCGAGAAACCCGAAAGCCGACTGCCGAAATTGGGATTCAACGGATTCCTGATTCACCAACATAAGATCGATGATACCGAAGGGAAACTCGTCGTGCTTTCGACCGACGCAAAGACGAATGACGACATCGAGCGCCGCTTTGAGGAAGTCCTCGATGATTTTAAAGTTCGCTTCGTGCGTTATTCGCAGGCAGTCGCCTTCGCCGAAGAAGTAGAGCGAGAGGCGCATTGATCTTTTCAAGTTGATACAGGGGCATCGATGACCGACGTCGTTCAAAAACTTTGGGGCTTCTGCCACACGCTCCGGCACGATGGCGTCGATTATGGCGACTACATCGAGCAGATCACGTACCTGCTGTTCCTCAAGATGGCGTCCGAGAAGGATATTTCTGTGCCCAACGGGTGCGATTGGGCGAAGCTTCATGCTCAGTCGGGCACCGAACTGACCGACCATTACATCGAAGTCCTCCGAACGCTCGGCAAGCAACCCGGCATCCTTGGTGAGATTTACTCCGGGGCGCAGTCGCGGTTCGCCAACCCCGTTAGCCTGAAGAAGCTCGTCACCCTCATCGACGAAACCGAGTGGACCTCCCTCGGCGTGGACGTGAAGGCCGAAGCGTATGAGGGACTTCTCGAAAAGGCCGCCAGCGAAGGGAAGAAGGGCGCGGGGCAATACTTCACCCCGCGAGTGCTGATCCAGTCCATCGTCCGCTGCCTGAAGCCCGACCCCCGCGCCCACCCGCAGTTCACGATTGCTGACCCCGCATGTGGCACGGGCGGGTTTCTTGTTGCCGCCTACGAGTGGTTCGTCAAGGCGACGAAGGGCGGTGCCCTCGACCGCGAACTCGCTAAGCGCGTCGCCCGCAAGACCTACTTCGGCTCGGAACTGGTCGCACGCCCGCGCCGCATGGCGCTGATGAATCTGTTCCTCCACGGCGTCGAACCGCACATCGACCTCACCGACACCATCGACAACCCGCCGGCCGGGAAGTACGACGTGATCCTCGCCAACCCGCCGTTCGGCACGAAGGGCGCGAACGCTGCCCCGGATCGCGACGACTTCACCGTGAGTACCAGCAACAAGCAACTGAACTTCCTTCAGCACTTCATCACGACCCTGAAACCCGGTGGGCGGGCGGCCGTGGTGCTGCCGGATAACTGCCTGTTCGCCGACCAGGCGGGCGAAGTGTTCAAGGTGCTGACCGAAGACTGCAATCTGCACACGGTGCTGCGCCTGCCGCGCGGCACCTTCACCCCGTACAGCCAAGGCGTGAAGGCGAACGTCGTCTTCTTCACGAAGGGCGCACCGACGCAAACCGTGTGGATTTACGACGCCCGCACCAACGTCCCCGGCATCACCAAGAAGGACCGCCCGCTGACGGCTGCCCACTTCGCCGCGTTCGAGACGTGCTACGGCACCGACCCAAACGGCCGGTCGAAGCGGAAGCCATCGCACTCGGCGGACGACCGCTGGCACAGTTTCAGTATCGCCGAAGTGAAGGGGAAGGACTTCAAACTCGATGGGTTCAAGTGGCTGAAGGAAGAATCCGCCGACGACATGGACGAACTGCCCGAGCCAGAGGAACTCGCTGCCGACGCGCTCGCCGACCTGAAGGCCGCGTTTGCGGATATCGAGCAAGTGTTGAAATTGCTGGAACAGGAAGTTGTAGGATAGGTAAAAAGAAACGCCTCGGCAGAGCCGAGGCGTCGGCCCGGAGATGCTATCTCCAGGGGGGTACACTCTGTAAGATACCCGTGCTACTGTCCGCGTCGAGTCCGATGATCACACCGCCCGGAGGAATGCCGTGTTCGATGCCATCGTCTCTGACCCGGACATCCTCGGCGGCAAGCCGATCATCGCGGGCACCCGCATCAGCGTCGAGTTCATCCTCGAACTGGTGGCGTCCGGCGGGTCGGTGGCCGACATCGTCCGCAACTACCCGTTCCTCACCGATCCGCAGGTGCGGCAAGCGGTCCTGTTCGCCGCGGGCACCCTCAAAAACGACACCTACCTGACGGCAGGCGTGGCGTGAAGCTCCGCCAATTCCCGCTCCTGGCCGACCAAAACATCCACGCCGACGTGGTGGCGTTCCTCCGGGCGGAGGGCTTCGCCATCGTCGCGGTGACGGATGCGGAGGAACCCACCTCATGACCGCCGACGAACTGCCGGAGGGGTGGGAATCGACTCCGCTCGGCGACATCGTGGCCGACATGCAAACCGGCTTCGCGTGCGGGGCGCACAGCCGGGAGGAAGGCGTTCCGCACCTTCGCCCGATGAACGTGAGCGAGGATGGGTTGATCGCACTCGGCGACTTGAAATTGGTGCCCAAGTCCGAAGTGGACAAGGAAGAGCGATGGTTGCAAAAGGGCGACGTTCTCTTCAATAATACCAACAGCCCGGCGCTGGTTGGGAAGACAGCCCACTACGAGTTCGACGAGCAACGGGCGTACTCGAACCACATGACACGGCTTCGCGTCCGCGAGTGTATCACCCCGCAATACCTCGCCCGATTCCTACACCAACTGTGGCGGGAGAGCTATTTTGAAATCAACTGCAATAACCACGTTTCGCAGGCCAGCATCAGCCGTGCAGTTCTTGGGGAAGTCCCCATCGTTCTTCCCCCGCTAGCCGAGCAACGGCGGATCGTGGCGGCGGTGGAACGCATCCTCGGCAAAGTGACGGCCGCCCGCGCCCGCCTTGACCGCGTGCCGACGACGCTCAAGCGGTTCCGCCAAGCCGTCCTCGCCGCCGCCTGCTCCGGCCGGCTGACTGCTGATTGGCGACCCAACGCCGATGAATTAGTGATTCTCGACATCACGTTTTCCCCGGATGACGCACCGGATGTACCAGTCTCGTGGAAGTGGGTGAAGCTGAGCGATATCTCGAACGTGAAAGGCGGCGTCACGAAAGGCCGGAAATTGCCGGTGGAAGGCCGAATCGAGTTGCCTTATCTCCGAGTGGCAAACGTCCAAGATGGGTTCTTGAATCTTCTAGAAGTTAAAACGATTCCGGCGACGGACGAGGACCGCCCAAAGTACGGATTGCGAGTGGGCGACGTTTTGTTTATCGAAGGCGGGAACCGTGAACATCTGGGTCGCGGCGCAGTATGGCAGGGTGAGATAGCCGATTGCATTCATCAAAACCATATTTTTCGTGCCCGAATAAACGCGGATGCTGCTTTGCCGGAATTCATCACACTAGTGACAAAGTCCGGATTTGCTCGTGAGTATTTCTTCGCCAACGCAAGCCAGACAGTGAATCTTGCCAGCATCAACCTAAAATCACTCTCGGCGCTTCCGTTGCCACTACCCCCCCTTGCCGAGCAGCACGAAATCGTTCGCCGTGTCGCCGCTCTCTTCGCCCGTGCGGACGCCATCGAAGCGGCGGTGAGCGCGGCGCGGAAGCGGGTGGACGCGCTCACACAAGCGGTGCTGGCGAAGGCGTTCCGGGGGGAACTGGTGCCGACCGAGGCCGCACTCGCACGCCGCGACAACCGCCCCTACGAACCCGCCGCCGACTTGCTCGCCCGTCTGCGAAGCACGGCAACGGCCATCGCCAAGCCAACCCGCACCCGCAAGACGAAGCCCCCGCCGACTTCGTAAGTCGATTTTCCGACAACGGACTTTCGTTACAGGCTGCAATCGCGCAAGATACGTGATGGGTTGTTGTCGGCTGATCCCCGGCAACATGAAATCGGCCGGTCGGTGTCGCGTGCGGTGCTCGTCGCCGACACCGATCGGCCGGCCCAAATTGACGAGCACACACCATGAGCGACTGCACACTTCCGCAAGAGCGAGCGCGGCAATCGCTGCCAAACGCGGCATTCACTGTTAGTTCCCCACTTTGCCCGCTATTAAGTCCCGATGAACGGATTGCTACAAAAGGATATTCACAGAGCGTGTGCTAGCCACACTCTACATGGCGCAAATCTCACTCGAAGAGTGCTTGGTGGTTTCACACCAATTGAAACACAAGCCAGCCAACACAATACCAAAGGTGTGTTCTATGTCCGAGACAAGTCCGAATGAAAGTGCGCATTCTGCGTCCGTCCCCTCTGAAATCGAAGTCCTGTTTCGGTACCAACAACGGGTGACGGAAATTGCCGTAGCCTGCGGGAATGCATTAATCGGGGTGTCCGCGCAGGCCGAAATTGTCAACATTCCAGGAATTCGAGCCCAAGGCTGCCAACCGCAAGTGTTCCGCTGGAGCGTTGAGAAACTGTGGAAGGCCATCGTCCCCGCCGAAGGCGACTGTATCCAAAGCGACCCGTACGCCCGCAAAGAACGCGTCAGATGGCCGGGCTTTCGACCTGCTCGCGGAGAGAAACGTCGGTGGATTTATGGCACGAGCTATCACTTTGCAGTCATTCAAATGGCTTCCGAACTTTATAATCGATTGGCCATCATCGGACTGGAATATGCGTCGATAGACTATCGGTCATATTTCGACGACAACGGAGGCGTCGACTTCTGGTCCGTCCCTGAATTCCGGAACTTCGCCACTACGCCGCTCTTGGCGGCCGCGCTCACGATCCTACGCGGGTGGATCGTCGCGGGCAAACCGAAGCACGGGTTGAAGCCGTGGGGGTCATTCGAGCAGTGGTCGACGTGGTTCGGGAAGCGGTCGTGTTCGCCGGGTTGACAGACCCCGGCGAAACCCGGTTGCAACTTCAAAGCATGGCCGACAGGGACGCCAACGCGATGGAAGAAATAATCGCAGGGTTGTGCGAAATGGACACCGAAGGCCGGGGGAAGACGACTGCCGAAATCGTCAAGCGATTGAAAGATGACGATTCGCCCTCGGGGCCGGTTGCCGACATGCGGGCGGCCGTGGAAGAACTTTGCGGGAAACTTTGCGGGAAGATGCTCGGCTACAGATTCCGCCACTTCGCCCGGCGCAACTTCGGCGGGAAGATGCTCGACAAAGCGAGTTCCGTGCAGGGCAAAAACCGTTGGGTTGTACTCTCTGCCGGTTCCCGGCGCGGCACGGATGATGCCCACCATCGCCCCCATCCCACCAACGACCCGACCGCGACCGGTGGTGATGGTGGGGATGGTGGCGATGTTTTGGCCCGACCGACCTCGCGTGTTACGGGCCCTATGCCGTACGATCTATCATCACTCGATCCGATCTTTCGATGATTTCCTTTCCCGCGCCCGCCGTCGAACGGCGGGCGCGGCTTCTTTACACACTGTACCGACTTCCTCGAAAGGTTTCCGAATCATGGCATCAATTATCGACGACGCCAATGGCAGACGGCGGATTCAGTTTGTCGCGCCGTGCGGGGCACGGAAGGCGATTCGAAGCAGTCTGGGACGAAGCGAAAGAAGGTGAGGTGAGAATCTTCAGCCGGTACACCGACGTTCGCATGAATCTGCGGACTCAGTTCAACCGTTGGATTATACGTAACCCTTCAGCCTACTGAAGTTGGTCATGTCAGCTATCTATTTATGGGCCAAAATAGACAATTGCAACAGATATTTTTGCCATTCGTTGGCAAAAC
>JAYVQG010000329.1:0-4494 GCA_043757025.1 Limnoglobus sp. | reverse complement strand
TGCGACATTTCTATGTCATTTTGCGACACTTTCGCGTCACTTTGCGACACGTCGCAAATTCGACTTACGTCAGATCGCGAATCGCACGGTTGACCGATGGCATTCGTATGGGCTTGGTGAAATGGCAAGTCGTACACCCTGCTGACCGTGGACTACTATCGCTTTTTCTTCGGTGGAAGCTCCTTCGGTTTCAAAAGCAAGTCGCGGTTGACGCGGGCCTTCTCTCGTAGCTCGGCGGGGGCATCGGGCATGTCGATCACGGCGGTACAGTCGGCGATTGCAAGTTCCAGATCGCCTGCCAGAGCGCGCTTGTCGTAGGCGATGCAGCGGTTGACGCGAGCCCTCGCCCGCTGTTCGGCGGGGGCATCGGGCATGTCGACCACCGCGGTGTAGTCGGCAATCTCAAGTTCCATATCCCCCGTCTGCCCACGTTCACCATATGTGATGCCGCGGTTGACGCGGGCCATCGCTCGCTGTTCGGTGGGAACATCGGGGATGTCGATCACGGCGGCGTAGTCGGCGATCGCACACTCCAGATCCCCCACCTGCACACGCTCGCCGTAGGCAAAACCGCGGTTGTTGCGTGCCAGTGCCCGCTGTTCGGCGTTGGCATCGGGCATATCGATCAAGGCAGTGTAGTCGGCGATCGCACGCTCCACATCCCCCGCCTGCCCACGTTGGCCGAAGGTAAAGCCGCGGTTGACGCAAGCCCTCGCTAACTGCTCGGCAGGGGCATCGGGCATGTCGATCACGGCGGTACAGTCGGCGATTGCAAGTTCCAGATCGCCTGCCAGAGCGCGCTTGTCGTCGTGAGACTTCGGAACCTATGAAGTCACCGCGTCAAAAGTCTCACGACTTCCGCTACGAAGCGATTCTGACGTAGTCGAAGTCGTGAGACTTCGGGACGTAGGAAGTTACCGCGTCAAAAGTCTCACGACTTCCGCTACGAATACACGATCTCACACGCCGCGCCGGTACTTCGGGTGCGAGTTTAGGTAGGCTTCGACGCGGTCGGTGCGGGTGATGGCGTCTGCGAAGAAGCGGATTGCGGACGCGAGGCGGTCGTCGGGTTCGGCGCACGAGAAGCGTAGGAAACCGTTGCCGGCGGGGCCGAAGCATTCGCCGCCCAGGCAGGCCACGCCGAACGTGTCGTCTGCCCCTTCGAGCAGATACATCGCCAAGCCGTGCGAACTGATGTGCAGAGTATCGCAGATCGGTTGCACGTGCGGAAAGACGTAGAAGGTGCCCGCCGGCATCAGCACCGAGACGCCCTCGATTTTGCGCAACTCGCGTACGAGCAGTTCGACTTTGCCGTGGAACAACTGCATCGCGGTATCGCGCTCGATGGCGTCGCGCTCGAGTGCGGCCTTCCCCGCGAGTTGTACGAACGGCGGCGCGCACGACAGCGAACTGTTGATGAGCTTCGAGATCAATTGCACGTGCGTGGCCGAGCCGATTGCGAAGCCGAGTCGCCAGCCGCTCATGCTGTACGATTTCGAGAACGTGAACGCGCCGAGGCACTGCTCCATCATCCCCGGTTCCGCGAGAATGCTCCGGTGCTTCCCCTCCCAGACCATGTGGCAATACGGCTCGTCGGACAGCAGCGCAACGCCCGTGCCTCGGATCAGGTCCGCAATCGCTTTGAGGTCTTCGGCGGTGGCGACTCCACCCGTCGGGTTCTGCGGCGAGTTCAAGAAGATCGCCTTCGGTCGCGCCGCCGTTTTCAGGAAGCGCTCGACGTCGGCGGGGTTCGGACGGAAGGCGTTTTCTTGCGTCAGGTTCGCGTAAAATGGCTTGCCACCGCGGCGCAACACGTTCGGCTCGAAGGTCGGGAACGTCGGGCTGAACAGCAACACATCGTCGCCCGGTTCGACGAACAACTCGCAGAACAGCGTCTCGAAGATCTTCGCGCCGGGGCCGACGACGACATTCTCCGCGGTGGCCGGTATGCCGAACTCGGCACGCACCGTTTTCGCAATCGTCTCGCGAAATTCCGGCAGCCCGATCGACGGGCAATATCGCGTCACCCCCGCATCGATCGCGGCCTTCCCCGCCGACAACGCGCTCGCCGTCGAGGGAAACGGACTGTCGCCAATCTGCAATTCGACGACATCCTTGCCCATCGCCTTGAGTGCCTTGGCCACCGCGAGGACATCGAACGCCGTCTCCGCATTCAACCCACTCGCAAACGCAGAGATCGTCGGTACGCGCATGGTTCATCCTGAGACTGAGGATCCTGTTTCGTAAACTATACTTCGAGCGGGATGTCTCGATATTTTTGCACGTTTTGAGCGTCACCCTCTTAACAGTGAATGTATTTGGCGGTTTTCATCGGTCTCGTACCTCTCATTTGACTGCCAAGCAGTGCCGGGGCGGGTCAACGATTTCCGACAGGGGCATCGCCATCGTGCCACCCTTCAAACGTTTTTTCCATGCGACGAAGTTGTGCTTGTTGATTTCGTGGAGTTCAGACAGTGAAAGCGTCGGGTTATGGACGAACTGGTAGAGCAATGAGTCCAGGGCGGTGCAGAGCATCCAGTTGAGTCGTTGAATGAGTCGGTCGATTTGCACGATCTGGATCGCCGCATCGTGAACGATAGAGTTTCTCGCACGGTAGGCATACCTCAGATCGAATTCCACCTCTCTTTCGAACCTGCTGATATCGCGAAAGATCGGCATGTCATTCTGTGGTGTAGGATCGAGCTGCCGAACCCGCCCGAACTTTCGCAGAATGATCGGGTATTCCTGAATCAATGCTTTGAGGGGATTGGTAGCTTCTGGCTCCAAACAGAGTTCGAGTAGTTTGACCAGATTTACTTTCCGTCGGTTTCCCACTCCCGTTTCCTGAACCTCAAGGCGATCCATCAGAAATTGTGGAATAGTAATATCCGGCACATGCTCGATGAATGCCCACAAATCGACCAGCAATTCGCGTGCAAAATTTGGAACCAAGTATGCAGGAAGAAAATCCTTAATCGATTCCGCTGCCGAACGAGTGGTCTTTGAAAACATGAATTCCATCGCGGTCCAGAGGGCGATCAAACGTCCTACGTCGTCTGACCTTCCAGACTGTTCCAGCCAATACAACAATCGGTCGAGTTCTGCGAACGTACCGTTGTTTCGGCCAGCAGCCGGAATTGCGTAGAATTTGTCATCGTTGAAAAGTTTGGGAGGCGAGAACCTCCTTGCTTTCGGAAACTCTTGTGTGTTTTCATTGGCGACAACGCGAACAGCAGCACGCTCGTCGACGGTGCGGTCAAAATCAATATGATCGAGCCGAGTGGAATGCAGGTATCGTGTCAGGTGTTTATCAGCTTGCTCTCTCGCCACCCTCCCATCGAGAGCGTTCGGAACTGCCACTAAAGCAAATTGTTTTGCTGTATTCAAAAATGGCGAATTCCTGAGCAACCGAAAGGTTGATGGCACATCCTTCACAAAACGGATGCCTTCGGAATCTGGCACATTCACTCTATCAGACACCATGAATAGAACTTCACATCCTCCCGCTAATTTCTGCCCCAAGTTGCGAGCCGAAACGAAGCGATCAAGTACAGGCTTGGGATTCATGGACTTGAAGACAGCACCGAACATCCAACCATATAGGTGATCGCGGGAATGCCCCAGATGAACGAGGTCGTTCACTAATTCTCCGACTGTACGGCTGAGAACCTTGAATTGCGTGGTTGTGTCTGCCGCCAGTCGGCTAATCAAAATGACTTGCAGTTCAATCGGGTTTCCACGATCCACTTTGGCCAGAAACGCTTTAAGAAAGCTGGTAGTTGTTCGGCGTGAGGCATCTTGATTCACTTTGCGGTTGCGATCCTCTTCGTTCCCACTCTTCTCCGTTTTTTTCTGCTTTTTTCCCTTATTTTCATTGCCATGACTTTCCAGAAGCCTCGTCAAGAGATCACGAAGTACGCTCAAGTCGTCACCGTAGTTCACATTGAGCCAATTACAGTCGATCAAGCTTTGTGCCGTCTCTTCAGCAGACTCGCGAACGTGATAATCCCGAAGAATCTGACGTTCCACATCTTGCAGAACAGCCAGAAGATTCCGCAGTGTCTGGAGAGACGAGCAAATCGCAGGCCAGTAGAGTACAGACGTGTCTGGAGCCAGAGCTTCCAGCCATAACTCAACGAGTAACCGCTCTTGTCCCGGCGCAAGTGAGGCATGCCATTTATTGGAGTCGACGACGAACATGACCGATACCTACTGTTGACTTCCGGTAAATCGAACGCTACAGTAATACAGTATGTCAACAGTGCGTCAGGTTAAATCGAACGTTACATTTTCACTGTCGAAGAGTACAAATGGGGAGCCGGGGAAAGCACACTCTTAGGGGCAACCCGGACGTGCTCTAACCCCGCTCCCCTTCTTCGTTTTGCCCAGCTTACGCGCCCAGGGCAATCGCATTTAATTCGCTAGGAATTGCGTGAGAATCGATTCGTGGACTTTCGAGTCGAGGGCGGCGATTTGGCGTTTGCCCGACATCCA
>JAYVQG010000328.1:0-17680 GCA_043757025.1 Limnoglobus sp. | reverse complement strand
GAAAGTGTCTCCAAGTGTCGTGAGAATGTCGTGGTCGGTCGATTTTGTGTCGTGCTCGGTCGATTTTATGTCGCGACTTGCGCCGATACTCGAATCGATGCTCCTCGACACAAACCGAGATAACGGTTCGAGATACGGCAAACAGATCAGTAGGTTGCGATCAAAAAGGCGACATTTGGGGCCTCAAAAACCGAAAAAACACCCGAAAAAACGGTTTTTGAGACTCCGCAAATGTGACTTACGTCGATTCTGGCGACGGTTTATGCCGGGGTTCAAGCCAGATGCGGAGCGATCCGTAGAATGAGCCTGTATTTTTGCCGGGCAAGAACTCGCGGAATTTTCACGACGCGATTCCGGTTCCCGAACTAAGATCGACTACGTTGGTGGAACCGTTCGGCAGTGTCGTCCCCTTGCCGAATGAGATTTCACACCGCGACCAGAGGCTTCCCGCGTGACAGGTTCGATTCCAACGACCGCAGTCTCAAGTAATACCCCGTTGCCAGACGCGGACACTCCGAGACCCGCGCCAGGTCTGCCAATGCGCACCGAAGAAGCGGAACCCGAATTGATTGTGGTCGAACCGCGCACGTCGTTTTCGCTCGGCGATACGCAAGAATTATGGCGTTACCGCGAACTGTTTTACTATCTGATATTGCGCGAATTGAAACTGCGTTACAAACAGACGATCCTCGGTGTGGGTTGGTCGTTGTTTCAGCCGATCGCGACGGTGATGGTGTTCGTGGTTTTCATCGGGTACATGGGTAAAACGGCGAAAGATGTCGATAATTACGTGCTGTACGTGCTACTCGGCGTGATCCCGTGGACGTTCTTTTCGTCGGCGATGTCGAACGCGGGGAACAGCCTTTTGGCGAACGAGCGGCTCGTCACGAAAGTCTACTTCCCGCGACTCCTCCTCCCGCTATCGAACGTCGGCTCGGCGTTCGTGGACTTCCTGATTTCCTGCGGCTTGATCGCCATCGCCATGCTCTGGTTCGGTGTGGCCCCCGCGTGGACGATCGTCTTCGCGCCGTTCGTACTCGCACTGTTGTTCCTCACGGCCACGGGTTTCGGAGTGCTGTTATCTGCCTTGATTGTGGCGCAACGCGACTTCCGCTACCTACTCACATTCGGCACGCAGTTGTGGATGTTCGCGACGCCGTGCATCTACCTGGGGCCAGACGCCGTCGGACCGGCCGCACGGATGATCCTGCCGTTGAACCCGCTGTACGGGTTGATCTACAACTTGCGGAACCTCGTCCTCGGCGGCCCGATGGACTACTTCGCATGGTATTCGCTGGCGATCTCGGGAACAGTCGGCCTGTGCGTGTTGTTCCTCGGCCTGTTCTATTTTCGCCGCGTCGAACGAACCTTCGCCGACACGATTTAGGGTTTTGCCGAAAAAGCACAGTCGAAACTTTGGTTCTGGAGTGATTCCAACAGCTCGAAATCGGACGTAAGTCGTTGGTGTGTTAGGTTGGTTCCGAAATTCGGGAATGAGTCCAGGGATGGGTGGGTGGAAAGTGCCTGGAGTCAATCTGCCACCCAAAATCGCCGCGATTGCATGCCCGATTTGGGCCTCTACGAAAGGATTTCCCGATGCTCGGAGCCACTCTTGCCGTTGCGCCGTTCCTCAAGCGAATGGCGGACGAACTGCTGCGGATCGATGCATCTGAGGTGCAAACGCTCGCGGATTTGATGCATGCTCGCTATAAGTCGGGGCGAATGATCTTCGTCATCGGCAACGGCGGCAGTGGGTCGAACGCCTCGCACTTTTGCGAAGACATCGGCAAGGGCACGTTGCGCAAGCAGGATTTCGACGACGACGCAAAAGTGCGGTTCAAAATCCTCAGCCTGACGGATAACTCGCCTTACATTCTGGCGTGGGGGAACGACGAAGGCTTCGACCGCGTGTTCCTCGAGCAGTTGAAGAATCTGGCCAGCGAAGGCGATTTGCTGGTGGCGATTAGTGGGTCCGGGAACAGCCCGAACATCCTGCGTGCCGTGGAGTGGGCGAATCGCCACGGCGTGGGAACGTACGGCTGTACGGGCTTCGATGGCGGCCAGTTGCGCGGTATGTGCCGTGCGGGCCTCCACATCGATTCCAACGACATGGGCATCGTCGAGACGCTCCACCTGGCCGCCTTCCACTGGGTGGTCGACGACCTTTACCGCCGACTGGCAGACTTACCGAAACCATGAAACCTGCGATTCGAGCCGAGAACCTTTCCAAGCGCTATCGCATCGGGGCGAACCCGACCGGCGACCTCAACCTGACCGAATCGGTGAAGCGAATCGTCCGCGGAACATTCTCGAAGGTGCGTTCGCTGGTTCGCGCCGATGCCCTCGAGGACGAAAACTCGTTCTGGGCGGTGAAGGATATTTCGTTTGAAGTGCCGCGCGGCGAAGCGATCGGCGTCATCGGCCGCAACGGTGCGGGCAAGTCGACGCTGTTCAAGCTGCTGTCGCGAATCACCGAGCCGACGCACGGCCGCCTCGAGTTGCGCGGCCGCATGGGCAGTTTGCTCGAAGTCGGCACCGGCTTCCACCCGGAACTCTCGGGACGCGAAAACATCTTTATGAACGGCTCGATTCTCGGCATGTCCCGCCGCGAAATCCTGTCGAAGTTCGACCAGATCGTCGAGTTCTCCGAAGTCGGTAAGTTCCTCGATACCCCCGTCAAACGCTATTCCTCCGGCATGTACGTCCGCCTCGCGTTCGCCGTCGTTGCGCACCTCGAACCGGAGATTCTCGTCATCGACGAAGTCCTCGCCGTCGGCGATGCGAGCTTTCAGAAACGCTGTATCGACCGGATGATTCAACTGGCACAGTCGGGCAAGACAATCTTGTTCGTCAGCCACAACATGCAGCAAATTCCGCGCCTGTGTCAACGGGCCGTCATGCTGGAGCGCGGGCAGATGGTCGAGATCGGCCCCGCCGGCGCGGTCACGCAGTCGTACATGGATCGCTTGCTCACCGATGCCCGCACGAACGACCTCAGTACCAAGTCGCGATCCGGCGATGGCCGCGCACGCTTCAGCCGGGCCGGGCTGGTCGATGCCGATGGCCGGCCGCTCTCGGTGTTCACCAGTGGCGACGATCTCATTTTGCGAATGGACATCACCGCGAAGGCGGTGATCGCCGATGTGGATGTGCAAGTGATCGTGCAGAATCTGTACGGGACGCGGATCGTAACGGGGTGGTCGCGCGAAGTCGGCTTCTCGATCTCGCTCCACGAAGGCACGCAGACGGTCGAATGCCGACTGAAAGGGGTTGGCCTTCGGCCCGGTCATGCCATAATGATGAATCTGTTGGCTGCGACTGGAAACGGCACGATACTCGACTCCGTCGATAATGCCGTGGTGTACGACGTGGTGGGCGACGACCGCCACCGCCACTTGTCCACCAGTGCCGACCAGGGGATTGTCGTTTACGACAACGAATGGCGTGCCGTCGGGTAACCGACGCGCGAGACCCGAGAGACAAGGCTGTCCGATGAAAGTAACTGTCGCAATCTGTACGTGGAATCGCGCAGCGTTGCTCGATCGCACACTGGAGTCGTTCCACAAGTTGCGCATTCCCGCCGGGCTGGAATGGGAAATTGTCGTCGTCGATAATAACTGCACCGACGATACCGCCGCAATTGTGGCAAAACACGCGGTGCGGTTGCCTGTCATCGCCGTTCGGGAAGTCCAACAGGGTCACTCGCACGCCCGGAACCGGGCCGTCGATACCGCACGCGGGGAACTGATCCTCTGGACGGACGACGATGTGCAAGTATCCGCGAACTGGGTGGCGGAGTTCGTTCGCGTGGCGGATGAGAACCCGCAGGCGGGTTTCTTCGGCGGGCGCGTGACGCCGTGGTATGGCGACGATGTGCCACCAACGAACCGGGCACGAATCGAAGCGAACGCGACGCGGTTGGCTGCGGTGTTCTCGCTCAAGGATTACGGCACGAACGTGCGGCCATTCGCGAGTGACGAAGGCCCGTTCGGGGCGAACATGGCATACCGCACGACACTGATGCGACGGTTCCGCTTCGACCCGATCTTCGGGCGTGTGAAGACCGAACTCATCGGGGCGGACGAAGTCTCGGTGATTCGCGCGATGCACGCCGAAGCGATCCCCGGCATGTGGGTCGGCACGACGGAAGTGGAGCATTACATCCCGCGCGAGCGGACGACCTTGCACCACTTCTGGGCTTACTTTCATGCACTCGGTCGGACGCACGTGCGGCTCGAAGGACTGCCCGTTTGCCCGACGCTGTTCGGCCGGCCACGCTGGACGGTTTTGGAGTATGCGAAGGCGAGGTTGCGGGCGTGGGTCGGGCGAATGCGCGGACGGCCCGATTGGCTCGACGATTACTTGATGGCCGCCAAGTACGCGGGGTTCTTGGCCGAGTGTGCCGCGAACCGCGAACCGGCCACCGCAGGCTATCTCGTCGCACCGCACTGGCCGGCGACTGCCCCGGTTGCGTAACCCTCTCACCACGGTTGACTGTCTTCCCCGATGCCGATGCTGACCGTCGCCATTTGCACTTGGAACCGGGCCGCGATGCTCGACCGGGTACTCGCACACATGACGAGCCTCGTCGTCCCGCCGGGGATCGACTGGGAAATTCTCGTCGTCAATAACAACAGCACCGATGAAACCGACGCCGTCGCCACCAAGCACGCGGCACACTTACCGATACGCATCGTTCTCGAATCGACGCCAGGCATCTCGCACGCCCGCAACCGCGCCATCCATGAAGCCCGCGGCGACATCATCGCCTGGACCGACGACGACGCCTTTCCCGAACCCGACTGGATCGCGAAACTCCTTTCCGCATTCGAAAAACATAGCGCAGACCTCGTGTTTGGCCGCGTGTTGCCGCTCTGGGAATCGGGCCATCCGCCGAAGTGGTACGGGCCGAAATTCGCGGGCATGTTCGCACTCATCGACCTCGGCGGCGAGAGTCGCATCATTAGCGATCCGACCGTCATGGGCTTCAACGTCAACCTCGCACTTCGCCGAAATCTCGTCGAGAAAATTGGAACGTATCGCCTCGACATCGGTACCGGACGCATGGCGGGGGGCGAAGACACCGATCTCTTTCAACGCGCCTACGGCAACGGCGCGACGGTGGTCTACGAACCCGAATCGCTGGTGCGGCACTACATCCCCGCATCGCGATCGACGAAGCGCTTCTATCGCCGTTACACCTGGGGCGGCAGTCCGAATCACCTCAAGCTGTTGCAAGACGAAACCGCCGGCGTGCCGAAGTTCCTCGGCTTGCCACGCTATTTCCTACGCAAACATTTGCAGTATCTCGTCGGGTATCTCTCCGGCCCGTTCACCGAGCAATCGAGCCAGACGTTTTATTGCGAACTGAAACTGATCCGGCTCGTCGGGCTATACTGGTCGCTGCTCACGCACTCGACCCCCGAACACGTGAAACACCGCGCGGGAGAATGATCGATGCCCGCCACTTGGATCGTCCTCGTCGATTTCAACGGCCTCAGCGACACGCGAAAATGCCTGCAATCCCTTGCGGTTTCGACGATGCCCGCGAATGTCGTCGTCGTCGATAATGCCTCGAAGGTCGAAGTCGGCCCTGCGTTACAGGCGGAGTTCCCATCGGTGGCGTTCGTGCGTTCGCCGGTCAACGGCGGTTGGGCGGGCGGCAACAACATCGGTGTGACGTACGCGCTCGAACGAGGTGCCGACCTCATCATTCTGTTGAACAACGACACGACCGTGCCGCCAGATTTCACCGCGAAAATGATCGCCGCTGCCGAGGCGCACCCGAACTACGGCGTACTCGGGCCGATCATTCACTTCATGGATGAACCGGCGAAGGTGCAAACCACCGGCGTCGTCTTCAACCGTCCCGACCGCGCCGGATTCTTTCAGCCGATCGACGTCGCGACGACACTCGGTGCCCCTGCCGTCGTCGATGTCGACATCGTGAACGGTTGCTGCCTGATGATCCGCCGTGCGACGGTCGAGAAAATCGGCCCGATCGACGAACGCTACTTCCTCATCCACGAAGAATCCGATTGGTGCCTGCGGGTTCAAGAGGCGGGCGGCGCGTGTGGCGTGATTGCTGAGGGTCTGGTCTGGCACAAAGGTTCGAGTTCGTTTCAACGCGAAGGGAAGGCACTGCAACGCTACTTCGACGCGCGAAACTTGCTCCGGTTGCTGTTGCGGCACCGTCGCCGCAAGACGGCCCGCAAGCCGATCCCCGGACTCGTACACTATTTGAAATACATCTTCCATCGCTACGCACACGAGAAAGATGGCGGTTTCGACAAGTCCGCCCGTGCCGTACTCGAAGGTCTCTACGATGGCCTCCTCAGTCGCAGCGGCCCCTATCCCAAAGGTTGGCGTCCCGGCTTATTCGCGCTCCGCGGAATGGCCGACCTCGCCTGGCGACTGCGATCGAGATGATCCACTTCTGTTAAGCTGAGGAAACAGATAGAATCTCTCGATGAGCCACTCGATTGAAGAACTGACGGAGAAGTTTCTACAGAACTGCGATGAAGCGGGCGAGAGCGAACGGCGCGTGTTGGAACGCCTCACGAAACGCCTGCATATTAGTCGGAACGCGAACCGAGATTACGAAGAGACGTTGACGGTCGGGCAACGCATGGCCGACCGCATTGCCATCTTTGGCGGATCGTGGACGTTCATACTCATTTTCTTGTCGTTGCTGCTCAGTTGGGTCGTGTTGAATACGGTCGTGCTGGCGCGGTTTAACGGTAGTTTCGATCCGTATCCATACATCTTTCTCAATCTGATATTATCCATGTTGGCAGCGCTGCAAGCCCCGGTCATCATGATGTCGCAGAACCGCCACTCGGCGAAAGACCGCGCCGCCGCCGAGCACGATTACGAAGTCAACCTGAAGGCCGAGTTGGAGATTCTGGCACTCCATCAGAAGGTCGATACGCTACGCGAAAAACAATGGGGCGAGCTGGTTGCCATGCAGCAGCATCAAATCGAATTGTTGAGAAAATTAATGGGCGAACGCGAATAGCGTCCGGAATCGATGAGCAGGAACTTGTATTGGGTGGATCGTTTACCATTCGGTCGCGTGGCCATCATGCCTCGCCCTCGGGGTGGAGACTGGCTCGACGACGAAATTCTCGCTTGGAAGCGCGAGAATGTGGACGTGGTGGTTTCGCTCCTCATGCCGGACGAAGTTTCGGACCTCGATCTGGCGGCCGAACGAGACTTGTGTTGCCATAACGGCGTACAATTCTTGTCGTTCCCGATCACCGATCGCAGCGTCCCCGAATCGCGGGAAGTCTTCTCGGAATTCATCGCGGTACTCGCGGACATTTGCCTCGATGGCCATTCGATTGCAGTCCATTGTCGGCAGGGTATCGGACGGGCCGCGGTCGTTGCTATCTGCGTACTGATCCGAATGGGAATCGAACCCAACGCCGCTATTGAACTCGTCGGCAACGCACGCGGTGTGATCGTGCCCGAAACGGTCGAACAGCGACGATGGGTATTCGATTACGCGCATTCTTTGCCGAAACCACCGACAGCCACAGGATGACCGACATGTTCCCACTGACGCGACGCGATGCGATCACCCGTTGTGGGACGGGCCTCGGTATGATGGCTCTCGCCGGAGTGATGGCCGACGATGCGCGGGCGGCACCGGCTACCGACCCGCTCGCCCCGAAGCCCGGTCACTTTGCGGGGAAGGCAAAACACGTCGTTCACTTATTCATGAACGGCGGGCCATCACAGGTCGATACGTTCGACCCGAAGCCCACGCTCGACAAGTATCACGGCAAGCCGTTGCCGACCACGAACCTTCGCACGGAACGCAAGACCGGCGTGGCGATGCGGTCGCCGTTCGCGTTCAAAAAGTATGGCAAATCGGGAATTGAAGTCAGCGATTTGTTCGCGAAGACCGCCGCGCACGTCGACGACATGTGCATCATCCGGTCGATGTATGCGGATGTGCCGAACCACGAGCCGTCGCTGATGCTCATGAACTGCGGCGATGGTCGCTTGCCGCGTCCGAGTTTCGGTTCGTGGGTAACTTACGGCCTCGGTAGCGAGAACCGCAACCTGCCGGGATTCGTCGTCATGTGCCCCGGCGGATACCCGATCGTCACCACCCAAAACTGGCGTTCCGGGTTCCTGCCGGGCGTCTACCAAGGGACGTACCTCGACACGAAACATACCGAGGTCGATAAGCTCGTCGCGTTCATCCGCAACTCGGACATGCCCCTGACACGGCAGCGCGATCAACTCGACCTCGTGAAGGCCTTGAATGACGAACACCTGGCCGCACGGCAAGCGGACGCGCAATTGGAGGCGCGTATCCGTACGTTTGAACTCGCGTTCCGGATGCAGTCCGAGGCGACGGATGCCTTCGATTTGACCAAGGAAACGAAGGCCACCCGCGAACTCTACGGCGATACGACGCACGGTCGGCAACTGCTCTACACCCGCCGCCTGATCGAACGCGGGGTGCGGTTCGTGCAAGTTTGGAGCGGGGCCGGGCAGCCGTGGGACAACCACGACGGCCTCGAAAAGCAGCACGCGAATCTCGCCGCCGAATGGGATAAACCGATCGCCGCGTTCCTGACCGACCTGAAACGAGTCGGCTTATTCGGCAGCACGTTGGTGCAATGGGGCGGCGAGTTCGGACGCACGCCCGTCGCCGAACTGCCCGCGTTGAATGGCCGCGATCACAACCATTACGGCTTCACCTGTTGGCTGGCCGGCGGCGGTGCGAAGGGTGGAACCGTCGTCGGCGCGACCGACGAATTCGGCTTCAAAGCCGAAGAGAACCGCGTCCACGTCCACGACCTGCACGCGACGATGTTGCACTTACTCGGCTTCGATCACGAAAAACTAACCTACCGCTACGCCGGCCGCGACTTCCGCCTAACCGACGTCCACGGTCGGATCGTCAAGGAAATCGTGGGATGAAAACAGGTCATCTTAGCGGAAGTCGTGAGCCTTCCCACGAGGGATATTCAGCGAAGTCACACGACTTCTCACGGCCCGACGATCTTGTCGGCTGGGGTTGTCGGCTCGGATGGCGTCCAGTTCGATAGGGCTTCGAGTAGCTCGGGCACCGTGTCGCAGACGAGCAATCGCGAGCGGTGTTGCGGCTTCAAAAATCCGTCGGCGGTCATTTGATCGAGCCACGCCAGTAGCGGTGTGAAGAAGCCGTTCGCGTTCAGCAATGCGATCGGTTTGTTGTGGATGCCGAGTTGCGCCCAGGTCAGGATTTCGAAGAGTTCATCGCAAGTCCCATAGCCGCCGGGTAGTGCCACGAAGGCATCGGAACGCTGCGCCATCAGGGCTTTTCGCGCGTGCATCGAATCGACGAGGATCAGTTCGGTGATCTCTTCAAAGGCGATTTCTTTTTGCGAAAGCAGGTGCGGAATCACGCCGATGACTCGCCCGCCATCGGCGAGACACGCCATCGCAACTTGGCCCATTAAGCCAATTCGCCCGCTACCGTAGACGAGCGAGATGTTGCGTTGTGCGAGCGTGCGACCGAGTTCGCGGGCGATGGCCGCGTAGATCGGATTCGTGCCCATTGCCGAGCCGCAGAATACACCGAGCGCTTTCATTTGTCCATGAACCCCGATTGTTTCAGCGGCGCTTCGATCTCGGTGCCGCGGGCGAAGAGGCGGATGAGTGGCGTCGTCATCACGGTGGTCACGACCGCCATCAGTACCAGCATGCAGAACAGGCTCTTGGGGATCGCGCCGATGTCGTAGCCGACGTTGATGACGATCAATTCCATGAGGCCGCGCGTGTTCATCATAATGCCGACGAGCGACGATTCCTTTCGGCTAAAGCCGCTCATTCGCGCCGCCAGGCCGCAACCGAGAAACTTGCCGACGATCGCCGCGAGAATCACGGCCCCGCAGATCAGCCACATCGTCGTGCCGTTCAGCGAACCGATCTCCGTACGCAGCCCCGTGTAGGTGAAAAAGATCGGCAGGAAGAACGACGTCACGAAGTCGCGCATCCGGTTCGCGATCGCCTCGCGAAGGGCATCTTGATCGGACAGAACCGCGCCGAGCAGGAACGCACCGAAGATCGCAAAGATGCCGATGAGATTCGTCAGCGTCGCGCAGATGAACATCACGACGATGAGGAACGCGGTCGCGTTCAGCGTGAGCGTGCCGCCCGATTTGGCAAGCGACCGCGCGAAGAACCCGATCAGTATCGGCCTTGCCACGTAGAAGAGAATCGCACTGAAGCCGACAGTGAGGCCGATCATTTTGAGCGTATCGACGATGTCGAAATGCGCCTTCGCCAGCGCCACGACGGACGCGAGCAAGATCCAGCCGACGGCGTCGTTGATGGCCGCTGCCGTGATGACGATCGCGCCGAGCTGCGTGCGGTTGATGCCCCATTCGATCATCATGCGGCCGAGTACGGGCAGTGCGGTAATCGACATCGCGATGCCGAGAAACAGCACGAGGCCGAACCGCTCGACCGGCAACCCCGTGGCCGGGTGCGCTTCGAGGTACGGGTAGATCGCCGGGGCCAACGCCGCACCCAGCGCGAACGGGAAGATCACGCCGATCAGCGAGATCAACAGTGCGGATCGGCCATTTTGTTTGAGGTGGTGGAACTCGAACTCCAACCCGACGAGGAACAGTATGAATATCAGGCCGATTTGCGAAAGCACCGAGAAGATCTTCGGGTACATCGCCGCCGTAATCGGATCGGGCACGCCTTCGAGGTGCGGCACGAATACGGCCGCAGACAGCGCGGGGAACAGTGCGCCGAACAGCGATGGCCCCATCGCAATACCGGCCACGACTTCGCCGACAACCGTCGGTTGCCCGAGCTTGCGCAACAGCATCCCAAACAGTCGCGCCACGAGGATAATCACGATCAGCTGAACCAACACGGGCAGTAACAGATCTTCGATGTTGACTTTGCGAAGCGCGGTCGCAATCGACGCGAGATTGTCATCGGCGAACAAAATCACAGCAGAAACTCCGAGGAAGCGGGCAGGCAGTACCAGTGATGTTAGTCCGCCGCGCCGGCAACGGATGATTTTTCCTCGGAGGTGAGTTTGAACCTACCGCGTCAGTTCGAGCACCGCCCACAACGATGGGTCGTCGGCGAACGGGAAATCCGCGTTCACGCTCAGGAACTCGTCGCCGCGTTCGCGGTCGCGCAGGGCAAAGTAGAAGCCCAGACGCGGGTGTTGTTCGGGGTCGTAGCCGGTCAGCGCTCCGACGGGCAAGAACGCTTCCAGCCGGTAACCGCCTTTAACCGTGTGGCTGCGGAACGGCACATCGCTAACGGTGCAAAGCGGGGCATCTTGAAGGGCGCGATTGATCTTCGTTTGCGCGAATGCCGGTTCCTCTTTCTCGGTGCCGCCGCCACTCGGCAGAAAGTGAAACTGGTGGCAATAGCGCGTGGCCCGGTGGCTACTGCGGGCGTCGCGCGTATCGATCCAGAGCGTGAAACCATCGGACGTTTTCGGTCGATCGATGTCGCCCTGCGGTTCCTGTTCCTTACCCGTAACGGTCACTTGCACGCCGATGCCGAACTCGTTCCACGCCAGCCGCACATCGCCGATGCGGCTCGTGCTATCGAGTTCCGCGAACGTCTCGATGCGTGCCGACTCCGGCAGATCGACGATGCCATCGTCGTCGTCGCCCAACGGCATCGCCTTGCAGTATTCGCACGGGTGACAAAGTCGAACGAGAAACCGATTCGGTACGATCGGGATCAAATGGAAACTCCTCTTCAGCAAAGAGAATGAAAAGCGGGTTACAGCAGCAAGAGCGCGGGTGATTGCAGATGCCGTTGCACGGCATTTCCGAAGATCGCGCCGATTGCACCGTCGACGATGCGATGATCGAACGAGAACGAAAGATACGCGATGTCGGCGGGTTTTAATTGCCCGCGGTCGTCGTAGACGGGACGCTTGACCAGTTTCCCGAGGCCCAAGATCCCCACTTGCGGATGGTAGATAATCGGCGTCGAGATCAACCCACCGATACTGCCAATCGAGGACACCGTGAAGGTGCCGCCTTTCAGATCCTCCGCTTTGACACGCCCGGCCCGACAGTCGTCGCTCAGCCGCTCGATCTCCTTGGCGATACCAGTTACATCGCGTTGGTCGGCATCGCGAATCACCGGCACGATCAACCCACTCGGGGCCGCCACCGCGATGCCGATGTGGTAGCGGTCGTGCATCGTGATTTCTTGCTTCGCATCGTCGAAGGTGCTATTCACGATCGGCACATCGCGCAGCGCCCGTGCGACGGCTTTCACCACGAACGCTAAATACGTCAGTTTCACGCCGGTTTTCGCGAGTGGAGAACGCAACTGTCCGCGTAGGTGAGCCAGTTCGGTGAAGTCGCATTCGTCGATGTACGAGTAGTGCGGGATGTACTTTTTCGCTTCGACCATCTTCTCGGCGATCTTCTTGCGAAGGCCGACGAGCGGCACCCGCGTACCCGGTTTGCCGAGGTCGAACGGCGGCGGTTGTATCTGGCCTCTGTCATGCGGTTGTAGCTGGTCTCTGTGAGGCCGGTCTGGAGATTCTTCTGCGGGGGAAGTAGTCGGGTTCATCTGCGGAGTAAGGTCGTCGAGCAAGATGCGACCACCGGGGCCACTGCCGCGAACCTGCGCGAGATCGATGCCGAATTGGCGTGCAATATGCCGCACCGACGGCGCAGCCACCGGCGCGAGTGACGGTGCGGTGTCAGTGGCTGCCAACGGGGTGACAGTCGGCGCAATCGCGATGGGTGTCGTCGAGGGATTTTCGCTTGCGAGTGGTTCGTAACTGAGCACGACTTGTCCGATGGCGATCTTTGCCCCAAGTTGGCCAAGAGTCGCGGTGATCGTCCCCGCGAACGGTGCAGGCACCTCCATCGTAGCCTTATCCGACAGGACTTCGAGCAATGCCTGCCCGCGCCGCACCGCCTCGCCCGGCTTCACGAGCCAGCGAACGAGTTCGACTTCGTATAGCCCTTCGCCCATCGGCGGCAGAGGGAAATCCATGGAATGCTCCGGAAGCGGACGGGTGAAGGAAGTATAAGAGAAGTGCCGACGATTGCGCTATCGACGCCGCAGTGCGTAGCGAACGAACGAGCCGAGGCCCGCGAACCGATACGATGGATCGACGTAGTGTTCGATGACGTAAAACGCAAAGTAATAGGCGCGGCAGAAGGCCCAAATCGCGATAGCCATCAGCAGCGCGAGTTGCAAATCGGGAAACATAACCAGCGCCATCGCAGTGGCCACGATCCCGAGGAAAACGAACAGGCCGAACTTGATCCACAGCAATCGCGGGTTGGTAATGTCGGCGATGGCACATCTCCGAAATGAACGACAAGCCCAGGGTTCGACGTCCTCGTCGCACCCTGGGTGGTACCTTCCTCGCACGGTCATGCTACTTTGCGTCGCGCGAGCGTTTCAGCACCCGGGCCGTCACGATTTGGTAGACTTCTTGTTCGACGGGCTTGACGCCCACAGTGCGAAACATTCGATCCAAATAGGGAAGTTGCGACAGTACCTGCACGCGGGTTTCCAATCTCTCGACCGCCTTCTGATTGCCGAGGAAAACGAGTGCCGAGATCCCTTCCGGTAACGCGACGATCGAAGAATTGTATACGCGGTTGATTGGCAAACTAACCGTGCCGCTCAGACTCGTATAATCGGTTTCCATTTTCAGTTGAATCGACTGACCATCGGCAGAAACCGTCGGTGTACATTGGAATTTCAACCCGACTTCGACGGTTTTCGGATCGGTCGGTTCCGTCGCGTTCGCGAGTTTAAGTGGCTGGAGATCGGGGACGATTTGGCCGACCATTACGGTACCCACTTCGCCATCGAAAAGGCACAAGGTGGGGGTGGATAACATGCACAGTTCCTTTTCGTCCTGCATTAATTTGTAGGCCTTTTCCGCTTCGCACGCCGTCCAGAGTTTGGTCGAAGTCTTGCCCTTCTCGATCCAACCGGCTTTCGCACCGAAACCGGCGGGCATCGTGAAAAAGCTCACTTTTATCATCACTGACCGGTCTTGCATTTTGCGTAGGTTCTCGAGCATCTTCGCGACTTCCGCGACGATTTCGGGTGTATTCGTGACGCAAAGACAATCCGAAGTTGCGATGAAATCGAGTTTCCCGGCTCCGCCGTGGCGCTCCCACGATTCCGATTTCACCATTGCCACGATCAGTTTCGTCAGCGTTTTGGCGTTCGCGATTCTGGTGTTTTCTTGCGCGGCTGCACCCGGTATCAGAATCGGCGCAAATACGAGATCGGCGACTTCAAAGATCCGCGATTGCGGCTTCACCGGTTTGATCGGTATGACAGTAGATATTGGAATGGCCATCGGCATGACCGGCGGTGTCACTTGCGCCGATGCGGGCATTGCCAACAGAGAAACCGCGAGCGAGAGAATCGAGAAACGGGTTCGCATGGAAAACGCCTCCGTGGGGGTTTGGGGCGAGTGCCTCATAGCAAGTGGGTGAAATGCGATCAACCCGAAGTCGTTCGACCCCGAAATGACTCACCGGCCGAATGGGTTAATGCCACCAACACCCACTGGGGCCGAATCGGCAGCGTTGGGATTGTTGAAGGTATTCAACATTTGTTGTGCCTTGTCCTTGATGAGTCGCGATTGAAAGTAGGCGCAATCGCCGGTCGTGTTGAACGTTAAGTCGGCCAAGTAGATTTTGAATTCCTTCGTCGCATAACTACTGAAGACTTTCTTGAAGTCGTTCGGCGGTTCGGAGTCGTCGCCTTTACTCAACGGCCCTTCGCTCACCTGCGTGTAGAGGCTTTTTGCGGCTTCTTTATTCGCGCACTGAAGCGCAGCACCCATCACGACGCCGCGACCGCCGAAGTTGACGAACATGCCGAACATCTTCGATTGCTCGGTCTGGCTGGTAACTTGACTGTGCGAGTCTTTGACGCCTTCTCCCAACGATTTGATGTAACCAGAAAGGTCGCCAGTCGCCTGAACCAGCAGCCAAATGTTTCCCTTGGTCACGCGACCGCCGGTCGCTCCGAGCTTCGCACCGAGGGTAGTTTCCTTTTGTTTCCGCCCGCCGATACTCGCACGCAGCACGGCATCTTGATTGCCCGCAGCCGTCACCACGATCACCAAACGATCCGTCGGCGCGTAGACGCAGGCATTAGTCAACAGCCCCGCTTTCCCGGCCAACTTGGTGTAGGCTTGCCCGTCGATGTTCTGCGCGGCACCGCCGAGCTTCGCGAGCAGCGCCGTCGCATCGAACTTCCTCGCGCTCTTCAAAACGAAAATCTGCCCCGCCGTACCGCCCTCGCGCTTCTTGGAGCTAATCGCGTAGTCGAGAAAGAGACCCGGTTCCACATCGGCCGCCTTTGCAATCTCATCGGCAACCTCTTTAATGGCGACGGCGAGTTGCTTCTCCATCTCGGGTTTATAGCCGGGGTAGCGGTTGATTAAGCCGACGTTTACACCGCGCGTATGGTTGAAATCGCCCGGCACGTACGTCAGAAGATCTTCGATCTTCCCACTCTTGCTGAGTAGCAAATACGCGATCGTACCGATACAGGCAAGGATTACGAAGGCCCCGGCCACCATCATCGCCATGACGGTGACGTTGCTCTTCTTTTTCTTGGCTTTGTACTTCTTCTTTTTGCCGTCGCCTTCCGCCTTCGCATCGCCCTTCTTGCTCGATTTCTTCGACTTGTCGCCGAGCTTCGGCTTGTCGGACTTTTCGGACTTCGGTGCCTTCTCGGACTTGGGCGAAGGCTTGGCCGCCACAGACGACGCCATCGGGGTAAACTGCGTGCCGCACTTCGGGCACTCGACTTCCTCGTCGGCCGCGGGTGTATCGTCGAGGCGCAATTTCGCCTGACACTCGGGGCAGCGGGTTTGGTAGGCCATCGGGAGCCACTCCAGGCAAGTCAGTCGGATGATTGCGAATGAATGAATGAGGTAGTTATCGCCGTACGCCGTGAGGAAGGCAAGGGAAAAGCTTTCAGTGATCAGCTATCAGCTATCGGCGGTCGAAATCAAAAGCGGTTTGATTGAACTCGTAGTCTTGCTGAAAGCTGACCGCCGATAGCTGATAGCTGATAGCTGATACCTGACGCTCCTTCCGGATTTACGGACCGCTGACCGTCGATCGCTGAAAGCACTTCGCCGTTGCGGCTTGACGAACTCCCCCCGGTGCGTCAGGCTATGGGTTGGGGATTCGTTTCGTCTACCGGAGCGTCGCGATGACTGGCCGCCACATTGTTCGTTTCGCATCGTTGGTTTTGTTGGCGATGGGTGCCGTCGCCTTCGCGCAGGAACCGAAACCGGTTGCCTCGGTACCCGGTAATTTTCGCAGTTTCGTCGCGACCGACGAACGCTTCGATAAAGGCAGCCTGCGCAACCGTGCGGGTAAGATGCACTGCCTCGTCAGCGATAATGGCTTGTACCCGGTGGTTGCCGTGTTTTCGCGAACGACTCCGGACAAGACCGATGCGGGTTTATCGAAGCTCGTCGCTCGCCTCGATAAGCTCGTCGTCGACCATCGTGCAGAACGCCTCGGTGCGTTCGTGATTTTCCTGACGCTCGGCAAAGAGTATCCCGAAGACGATCAGCGCGACGTGAAAGCGAAGGCCGCCGCCGACCTGTCGGCACAACTGAAATCGGGCAACGTGCCGTTCGGCGTCGCAGCAGGGAAGTCCGATGCGGTCGCCGCGTGGGAGATCTCGGATGCCGACGATGTAACAGTGATACTGTATTCCAAGATGAAGATCGTGAAAAAGTGGACCTTCGCCGCCGATAAACCGATCGGCGACGAAGAGGCGAAAGCAATCGAAGACGCCGTCAAAAAGCAACTCGGGAAGTAATCTCGGGGAAGTGAAAATTACTTCGCCGGCAGAATCTCCGCAAGCGATTCGATGACCGTTGCGACTTCCTTTTCGGTGAGTTTATCTTTTGCGAACGCGATGGTTTTTACGATCTTCCGCTTCACGTAAAGCACGACGGTGACTTCGGAATCCTTCTGGATGTCGTATCCCGGCGGCCCGCTGGGGTTGTCGATCGTCAGTACGATCTTCTGGAGCTTTTCTTTCTCCGCCAATTCTTTCAGCTTGCCTTCGAGTTTGTCGTCGTCGGAAAGCATCACGACGAAGCTACCCATTTTGGCAGGACGGTTGAGGACGGTCGCGTCGTCGATTTTCTTGACCAGACCGGTCAAGGCGGGCGTCAGTTCGCGAGCGAAAACGATCGCAACTGGGCTGCCCCCATTCTTTCAAATCTGGCAACGCTTCTCGCCGGCATCATCACCCGTGACGTTGAGCGGGTTGAAGGTCGAAACCGATTTGCCCGGCGGCGTGCCAGGTTTAGCATCGCCATCGCACCCCAGTAGGGCGATCGTGCCCACACTGGCGGCGAGGAACAAGCGACGATTCATACGAATACACTCCTCATAAAGGTTGCCATCTCACAAAAAACACAACACACTACCAATAGCCGATGTGCAGACGAATTACGAGACGGAAACGAATATGGTTCGCGGGAGGCTATTAACTCGCAGGAAACAGCGATTCCATCGATGTGGAGTTCGAGGTGCGGACGACCAGCGTTAGCAAATCGTCGTAAGCGAGTTGGTTAATTCGCTCGAGAAACGCTTTCGGCACCGAACGATACTTGCTTTCCAACAAGGCGATTGCGGCACTCCGCATCGCTTTC
>JAYVQG010000327.1:0-4542 GCA_043757025.1 Limnoglobus sp. | reverse complement strand
CACCCGATGGTGTTCGAGGTAAATTAACGCGACATCTTCAAATACCTGACGGTCCGCATCGGCGTTCGGGTACGACTCGATTTCCACCAAAACCAGCGTGAACTCCGATTGCCCGGCGAAGCGAACTTGCATCAACCCATCGGGGAATCGCCTCGGTGCGACGACCTCCGATGGCTTGTGCTTCCACTCGTGGAAACCCGTATAGCCCGCGAGTTTCAGAATCGCATCGCCGAAGTTTTCGATCAGCCACTTACTGCCGCGATCCTTGTCCTGATGCATGGCACATCCTCGGCGAGTTATCCGCATGATACCAGAACGGGCGACTGTGCGGCTACCGCTCAAGTGATGTGAAGTTGGCCGTTTTATCGAATTTTCGCGAGATTCTTGTTCCCGTTTCCTGCATTAGGTTGAGCTTTTCTTTATCCTGGAGGGATTTCAGCCATTAGCCCCAGGTCGCGTCCGCGCACATGGGGTACGCTCTCGATTGGGATGCCGCACGCCTGAGCGGAAGCCGCTACGACCCCTTCGGGGTCGGTGGAAATTTGCTCAGTTCCCTGGGTGCGCGGAAGCCGCGACCCAGGGCTAATGGCTTGAATCCCGTTGGGATAAAGAAACCAAAACCAGGACGACCCGAAAACACCGTCAACCGCAACTTCGCATCACCTGGGGCTACCGCTCTCGCCAGCTTCGCGGTTCGTGTAACGGTGACGCACGAACCGCCACTCATCACTCGCCACTCTCCCTCTGGCCGAAAGTCACTTTTGCAATTCTTGCAATTTCCATTTGACGGATCGTGTAGTGTAATGTATTGCACTACTGTTCAGATAAACAGTATCAGACGGCTCGCCATCGGGAGTGCTGCTGTGAAGAGCGATTCCCCGCACGGCCTGCTCGCCGAGAACTTCCCCGGTAGCGATGTCGCGCCCGACGAGTGGGAGTTTCTGAAAGCGATGGAGCGGTATCAGCGGGTGCATCAGCGGCGGTATCCGTCGTGGCGAGAAGTGCTGATGGTCTTGAAATCCTTGGGATATCGGAAGGCCGAAAGTCAGGAGTGAACCGTGCGATTCCTCGAACGAATACAGACTGTGTTGAAGGCATTGCGGCCGGCGGTGGCGAAGCCGAACTCGCCGCGAGCCGCGTCGCTGTTCGCGCCGCCGCCGTTCGCCATGCCGGCGGGTTGGTGGCGCGACGATGCGACCGAGCAACTTCGCAATTACCAGTCGTGGGTGTACGTGTCGGTGAATGCGATCGCGCAAGAGGTGGCGAAGCAGAAGCCGTTCCTGTTTTCCAACACGGGCCAAGCCGAGCACGAGCAAGTGGCGTTGCCGCACACGCACCCGCTTTGCCGCCTCCTGGAGAACCCGAACCCGTGGCTGACCGCGTGGGAACTTTGGTACCTCACGGTGGTCTATCTGGAACTAACGGGGAACTGTTTCTGGTACGTGGCCCCGCAACAGGGCAACGGTTCGCCGGGGGAAATCTGGGTGGTGCCGACGCCGTGGGTGAAGGTGGTCCCCGATGCGCAAACCTACGTGAAAGAGTATCGCATCACGCCGCCCGGCTCGCCTTCGGAAAGCTTCTCGCCCGATGAAATCATCCACCTGAAATACCCGAACCCGCTCGACCCGCACTACGGCCTGTCGCCGATGCAAGCCAACGCGATGACGATCGATGCGAACTCGGAATTGCTGAAGTCGCGACACCAGACGTTCCTCGCCGGCTCACGGCCCGGCGTGGTGCTTCAGACCGATCAATCGCTGACCGACGCGACGGTGAAACGCCTCGAAGACAAGCTGCAAATTAAGTTCAGCGGGAGCGATAACTGGCATCGCCCGATGGTGCTCGAACAAGGTTTGAAGGCGTCGCCGTGGACGCTGACGCCCGCCGAAATGGACTTCCTGAACTCGACGCGAATGACCCGCGAAGAGATTTTCGCGATGTTCCGCGTGCCGCCACCCGTGGCGGGAATCGTCGATAACATCGGCCTCGGCGCGGACATCTGGTTCGGTGCCCGCGCGATGTTTTGCGAAGGCACGGTGCAACCGAAACTCGACCTGATCGGCCAAGCGTTGACCCGCGATCTCGGCCGCCGATACGGGCGGGACATCGCGATTCAGTTCCCCGATTGTTCGCCGCGCAACTCGGACCAGCGCCGAAAAGACGACGAACTCGACGCGAAGATGGGGCTGCGAACTTACAACGAAATTCGCCGCAGCCGAGGGTTGGAACCGTTCGCCGACCCGAAGTTCGACCGGCCGATGTTACCGAACGGGTGAAACCATTTTTTAAGGAGGATTCTTCGATGATGACGACGATTCGTGCGGATCCGGTCGGCGCGCGGACGCTGAACTTGGATGCCGGGAAGTTGACGATCCGCAGCGTGATTACGACGCTCGATGCCGACCGTGCGGGCGATGTGGTGGTGCCGACGGGGCTGCGAAACTTGGACGATTACCTCGTGAATCCGGTCGTGCTGTGGGCGCACAACCGCACGCACTTTCCGCCGATCGGGTTGTGTGCGTGGCTCGATGTGCAGCCGCGTCGGATCGTGGCGGAGACTCGGTTCGCGAAAGGAGTCGCCTTCGCGGAAGATGTGTTTCGCCTTTACGAGCAAGGCGTTTTGCGCGGTTGGTCGATCGGCTTCGTGCCGCGCAAGGCACACCGCATTCCCCCGGATGGTACCGGAATGCGGGTCGAAGAGTGGGATCTGCTCGAATACTCGGCGGTGCCGATCCCCGAGAACCCCGGCGCGTTGACCGTCGCGCTCCAGAAGGGGTTGGTCAAAGACCTGATGTTCCGCGACTGGTTGGCCCGCGTGCCCGACGACTGCGGCGGAAGATGGTGGCGCGCCCACCCGCCGCATCGCGCACCGGTCGATGTTCTCGCACAGTTGGTCGCGCCGCTCACTGTTTGACGTTCCTTTTTGCTCCATTCCTCGAGGTTCTCATGGCCGCAATTGCTACCGATTCGTTTCAATCCCGCGAAGAAATCGTGCAGTTCATCGAGCGCGAAACCGGCGTCGCCGTCGAGAAGGCGATGCCCGCCCCGACGGTGAACCGCCGCGTACCGTGGGCGACGTCCGGGCCGGTGTGCCAGGATTCCGCCGGGTACAGCGTGCTGAAAGCCGCCGCGTTCGCGCTGGGCTACATCGGCCCGGAGTTCGCGAAGGAGGAAATCCAGACGCACAACCAACTTCGCGACCTGTACCAAAGCTACGGCTTCTCGCCGCATCACGGGCAGCAGTCGTTCCTCGTGCCGTGGGCGTCGGCACACCTGCCCGCGTTCGAGCCGCACGGCCGCAAACTGCGCGACGAACTCCACCAGAAGATGACCGCGCAATCGAACCAGTTCGACCCCGACGAAGCCGACTGGATTTCGACGCGACTCGCATTGCGGCGCAAGGCACTCGGCACGACGCTCGACACCGCCGGTGGCACGCTCGTGCGGTTGCCGGTGCTCGGCGAGTTGATCGACTTGCAGCGGAACCTCGAGGCGTTCGCGGCGGCCGGTGCGCAAGAGATCGCGATGCCGCCGAACGGGCGGATTCAGATTCCGAAGCTGACCGGCGGTTCGACCGCGTACTGGGTCGGCGAAGGCAACGCGATTACCGAGAGCCAACCGACGACGGGGAACCTCGATCTTCAGGCGAAGAAGCTCGGCGTGCTGGTGAAAATGAGTTGTCCTCAAGATTACTAATGAACTCGGTCTTTTCCAGCTCGAAAATGCAGTCGCGGATTTTGGCCTTCTGCTCCGCCCGGTAGTGCAGGACGATCTTGGAGAACATCCGGCGAACCAAATCGGCTTTCCGCAGGTTCTCGTTGCCGTTCAGGACTTTCGCAGTGTTGGCGAGCCGATCCCGATAGTCAGCCAGTCGGGACTGGGCTTTGGCAAGCTGGTCGTCAAGCGGGACTGTCAGGGCCTCCCACTTTTCGATTTCGGTATCGAGGCGGCGCAACGTGTCGTTCAGCCGCTCCCGTTCGCGGTCGGTTTTGGCGTGTACCTTCGCCTTCAACCAGTCGTCGTAATCGGCTTTCAAGTCATCGGCCTTCTTGCGGGCGGCAGAGGTCTTCTCTTCCTCGAACATCACGAAATACTTCTGGAAGGCTTCGGGGGTGAACAGGTCGTTCCGGGCGGCGAGCAACTGGAGTAGGTCTTTCTTCTTGCCCTTCAGCCCCTCCATGCCCCGGACTTTGGCGGTGATGCGTTCGATGGCCCCGTCCTCACCGGCATCACCGACCACCTCGATAAGGTGTTGGACGTACTCGGTTACGCCCTTATTGATGATCTTTTGGAGGGTCAGTTCTTCCACGTCGGCATTAAGGGCGAACGACCGGAGTTCCAGCGACCCGGCGTCTTCTCTGCTCTCCTCCAAAACCTTGCCGACCTTCGCCTTGATGAGTTCTTCGGCCCGGTCATGGCTGATGAAGTTCCGGGTGCAGCCGGTGTTGTACTTCTCGGCGTGCGTCTGGTTGTAGTAGTAGTAGCTGGAACAGATGTACCCCCGGACGTGTGCCGCCTTCTTCTTGTTGCCGGTGAAGGTGT
>JAYVQG010000326.1:0-52049 GCA_043757025.1 Limnoglobus sp. | reverse complement strand
AACCGCTCCCGCGTCCGCACGTGGATCGACTCCGTCGCCAACCGACGCAAATCGTCCGTCGTTTGCTCCCACTTCGCAACGTCTGGCCGGATCATCCTCAAAATCGAGACTCATACCGAAGGAATCGTTCGATTATCGTACGAAAAAAGAGGCCGGAGAAACTCCAGTTTTCTGGCTGAACGGGGTTTAGCGCGTCGGGCTAACAAGAATGGTTTGTTAGACTGGTGACGTTTCATTTCCGACCGTGTGAAGTATATCGAGCGGTTACTTTCACTTGACCTTGAGATTGACGCCCAACCCGCGTGCCGCCCAGATCCCGGCGACGATCAGCATGAGGATCCCGAGCGTGCCGAGTACCTGCTTGTACTTCGGTTGCAATGCATGAGCGATCGGCGCGTCGAATTGTCGCAGAACCCGCTCGATGACCCAATTACACGCGAACAGCGGCCACAACAGTAACGGCACCTTCGCGAGTTTCGGCCCGGAGAGACCCGGCTCGGTTGGCATCGTTCCCGATGATTGCAACAGCACGACCGGTTCTGTTGCTTTCAACTCCGTCAGATCGATTCGGTCGAACTCCGGTAACCGCGAGGGGCTGCCCGGCAGCGTATACGTGCTCCCTGCGAACTGCGTGTCGGGCACTTCCATCGGCACGAACGGCACGGCCGGTGTCGGCAGAGGTGCATATGCCAACGGCATTGGGCTGTTGGTACCGTGCGACATCCCGAGTGGTTGCTCGACTAATAGCAGAGCTTCGGCATCGTGCATCATGTGCGGCGAACGCACGGTCGCTTCGTCGGCAGGCCGATCCATTCGCCAACTCGGAGCCAGAAACTCCGGCGGCTGTGGCAACGGACTCGTGGGCAGCGATGCCGGGGCAGGGCGAGTGTGAGGCGTCGAGCTAGGCGACGATAGCATTCGCTGCAAAAGCGAATCGAGTTCGTCGAGTTGCTGACGGGTCAAGTCGTTCGCCGAGGGGGTAGCCATGTCAGATCCTTACGATGCCTCGAACGGGGTTGTCCCAAACTGTACGGTAATCTGTGCCAGAATAAAAGATCAACCAAAAAATTCGACACTATCGCCTTCCCTTGCAATTTCATAAACCGCGCGATGCGAGCGAACGGCTCGTAGTGATTTGAACTAATCCACGCATTCCGAAATTCGCCGCTACGCGCCGCTTTCGCAGCAGAGCGCGTCACCCTCAACCCGATGTTCAGGTTGTCTCGGCGTAAGCGTTAATGAGCCACGTTGAGCGGTGCGTTTGCGACTGCCGAAGCCGGGTGGCCGAGTGCGCGATAGAGTCGAAATTGTGCCCGGTTGTAATCGCCGATCGTCACCGCGTAATCCGTATTAGCCTGTGCCAGCGCCTGCACGGCGGCGATCACTTCGAGTGGTCGCACGACGAGTGTCAGGAACTCGCCGACGCGACGAGTTTGCCCCATCCCCGCAATGGCTTTCGACACGAGTTCGACCGATTCTTGCACGGCCGGTTCCGCTTCGCGCAAACGTTCGGATGCCGATTTCCATTGTGCGAACGCCATCGCCACCTCGGCTGCGATGCGGTCTTGCGTGCGAAATAGTTCCAGCGTGGCCATCTGGTTTTCGACTTTGCGTTCGCCGACACGCACGCGGTTGCCTAGCCCGAGTGCCGAAAATTCCCAAAGCAATTGCACGTCGAGATCGAAGCGCGTCCCGAAGTTACCCATGCGGTCGTTCGGTCCGCCACCGAAGCTGCCGAACGCGATCGAACCGCTCGGGTTCGTCGAGGTACTACGCAGCGCCAGGCTCGGCATCAGGGGCCGTAATTTTTCCTGCTTCAATCGCGCTAACGTGGCGAGAATCAGCGCCTGATGCCCGCTAAGTTCGGGGCGATTCGTCAGTGCAATCGGGATCAATTGATCGAGCGTATGGCCTTCGCCGATGAGCGTGATCGACAGAAACGGCGACTCGGTCGGTTCGATAATCGTCGTCGCATCGAGCCGCAGTAACCGCCCGAGTTCCGCACTGCCGATCCGCCAACGTTCGCGTGCGATCGTGACGGCTTGTTTGCGTCGCGCCAATTCGACTTTCGCGCGGCTCGCTTCGAGTGGCGGAGCCAGTCCCTCGGCGAGCGCGATCGTTTTCTTAGCAACTTCCTCGGCTTGAATTCGTGCGAATTGTGCGCCGACTAGCTCAGCCCGAGCTTGCTGGACTGTGAAGTACGCTTCGGCAACGGCGAGCATCGTGTCGTTGGTGATGGCTTGGCGGAACGCGGTCCGCGCGAACAAATCTTGCCGTGCGGCAAGGGGTGCGTAGATCGCATCGCCGGTGGAAAACACGATATTCGGGCCGAGGCCGAACGCCGCCGAGCCGCGACTCGAACGCAGGATGTCGCCCGCAAAGTTTTGTTGACCGCCTTCGTGCCGAAAATAATCGGTGCCGACCACGAGGTTTGGCACCCACAACAGGCGGGCGCGTTCGTACTGCTTCGCGGCTAGATCGACCTGCCGAGCCGCCATTGCGACATCGAGTGGCCTTGCGTTAGCAAGCTGCAACGCGACCGCCAGCGTGATGGGATAAGCCTTTTCGCCGTCTTCAATCGAAGGCGCTTCGGAGCCGAGCAGAACCGACGTGGCCGAGGCGATTGGCGGTGATTGCGACAATGCGACGTGGCTAAACAGGATCGCGACCGTGCCCGCGCAGATATACACGATCGCGCTCCGCATCGGTCCGATCCTCGTTCCGGTAACAGTCATAGATTCGACCAATAACAGCAACTGGCAACGCGTGCAATGCGATGTTCGCCGAACGGACTCCCACTTGCCGATCCACCGAATCCGCGAATACGTTGTCACCATCGAACGATGCAAACCGCGTTTCCACTCAGTGAATAGGCGTCATGCGCGATACCGATGACGAACTGCCCGATGGTGTCTATCACGACGACGAATGGCAAACGGTGCCATGTAAGTATTGTCGTGCGGAGATTGCCGAAGAATCCGAGCAATGTCCGCGTTGCGGAAGCTATCAGTCGGCGGAAGATGCCCCACGAGCCGAGCGTTCGTATTTTTGGCTCATCATGATGATTCTCGCGGCGATTTGCGTTGCATTCTGGGCAATCGCATAAGCTAGAATCAGCGAAGCGTTCGCTACCGAATACGAGGAAACACTCATGGTCCGCATAGCGTTCCTATCGGCGCTACGATTCGGAGGTCCAGTTTACTCAGCCGAAGACCCGTTTTTCAATCGGCGGTGCCGATTGAAGAACAACCGAGCGACCCGTAGGTGATCAAGATGAAGGCTACCGTCGCTACCTCACCAACGGCATCCTCTGGGCGGCCCACGTGGACATTCCGAAAATCGGCGCGCCAGTCGCACTCGAAGCGAACGACCTAAAACGGTATTTCGAGAAACGCACCGTCGCGAAGAAGTAAACTCTCCCGAATACGCTTTAATTCAAGGATTCTACCGATGCTCCGATTGCTCTGTCTCGCGATTCTGATTCTGCCGTTTCTGATTCTACCGAACCTCTCGGCAAATGCCGAGGAACCGAAGAAAGAGGCGTGGGTGCCGATCTTCAACGGCAAGAACCTCGATGGCTGGAAACCGAAAATTCGCGGCTACGAATACGGCGACAACCACGCGGACACCTTCCGCGTCGAAGACGGCGTCATCAAGGTGGCCTACGACAAATACGCGAAGTTCGACGACAAGTTCGGGCATCTCTTCTACAAGGACAAACTTTCGCATTACAAGCTGCGGATCGAGTATCGCTTCGTCGGCGATCAAGCGAAAGGCGGGCCAGGTTGGGCGTTCCGCAACAGCGGAGTGATGCTGCACTGTCAGTCGCCTGAATCGATGGGCAAGGATCAGGAATTCCCCGTGTCGATCGAGGCGCAGTTCCTTGGCGGTAACGGCAAAGACCCACGACCGACGGGCAGCGTCTGTACGCCGGGCACGAACATCGTCATGAAGGAAAAGCTCATCACCCAACATTGCAATAACAGCACCTCAAAGACGTTCCACGGCGACCAGTGGGTGACGATCGAAATCGAAGTCAACGGTAGTGGCACCGTCAAGCACATCATCGGCGGCGATGTCGTCATGGAATACGAGCAACCGCAGTACGACCCGAAAGATGCCGACGCCAAGAAGCTCATTAAGGACGGCAAGTTACTTATCGAGGAAGGCTACATCTCGCTGCAAGCCGAGAGCCATCCGTGCGAATTTCGCAAAGTCGAACTCCAGATTTTGAAGAAGTAATGTCTGCCCGTTTCGACCTCCCCACCACTGCCGGACGCCCATGAACGACACCACCTCTACCCCAGCGAACGCGAGTCTCAAACCGACCCGCGTTCGCTATGCGATGCTATTTCTGCTCTGCTTGCTCGCCATGATTACCTACATGGATCGTGCGGCGAACGGCAGCGCGAAAAAAGTCATCATGGCCGACCTCGGAGTATCCGAGTCGAAGTTCTACTACGTGCTGTTGGCGTTCCAACTGGCGTATGCCTTGTTCGAAATCCCATCGGGTTGGCTCGGCGACACGCGAGGGCCACGTTCGACACTTCTCCGCGTCGTCGTCTGGTGGTCGGCATTCGTGGCGCTGACGGGGTTCACCGCAACGACCTTGCCCTTCACCGGCATCTACATCGGCTTCTACGGGCTGATGCTAATTCAGTTTCTCTTCGGCGTCGGCGAAGCGGGGGCGTTCCCGAATATCTCGAAGGCGCTCTACAACTGGTTCCCCGTGGGGGATCGCGGGTTTGCGAAATCGATCGTCTGGATGTCCGCACGTTTCATGGGCGGGTTGACGCCGTTGTTGTGGGTGCTGATCGTCGAAATCGGCGGGCTGTCTTGGCGTGAAGCGATGTGGTTATTCGCGGGTGTGGCGGTGCTCTGGTGCATCGCGTTCTTCGTGTTCTTCCGCAACAAGCCGAGCGAACACCCTGCCGTAAATGCCGTCGAACTCGAGATGATCGAACGGGGCCGCTCCTCCATTTCGAGTACGCCGAAATCGATCCCGTGGAAGGTGATCTTCACCTCTCGCAACCTTTGGGCCGTCTGCCTCATGTACATCGTGACCAACTTCTGTTGGTACTTCATGATGTATAATTTGCCCACTGCACTCAAGGCAGGGTACTCGACGTGGAATGCGACCGACGGCGGCAAAATCCTGTTGGCACTCCTCAGCGGGATGCCGTTGCTCGTCGGTATGCTCGGCTGCTTGCTCGGTGGCATTCTTTCGGATGCGTACATTCGCCGAACGGGCGACCGCAAGTGGGGCCGTCGGCTACTCGGCATGGTCGGTTACGCCGGCGCAGGACTGTGCTACCTCGCAGCGGCCGGGGTGAAATGGTACGACCCCGACAACCTCTGGCTGTTCGTATTCTTCATCATACTGATGGGCTTCATGAACGACTTGATTATGGCTCCCGCGTGGGCGACCTGCCAGGACATCGGTCAAAGTTACGCCGCCACCGTTTCCGGAACGATGAACATGGTGGGCAATCTCTTCGGTGCGGTTACGGGAATCCTCGTAACGGGATACATCGAAGACACGTACAAAGGAAACGGCACTTCCGACTGGATGATCTATTGCTTCGTTCTTTACAGTGCGGTCTATTTTCTCGGCGTGATCGCGTGGATGTTCATCGACGCGAGCAAGCCGATCGCGAGCGAAGATCAGGTGGCACCGAGTGCAAATTGAGCCAAAGTAAACGACGCTTACTTTGGCTTGCGTTGTTCGTGGTAGATCGGGTCTTTCGGGTCGTCGGACACCTTCCAGACTTTGCCATCGCGCAGATACATTTTCTTCTGCTCCTCGGCGTTGAATGGCCGTGCGCCAACGCGGCCGAACACGCCGATCTGGTGGCCACTCTCATCGACCGCGCGATCGCGATCGAGTCCTTTGCCGATGCCGAGAACCTTGCCGTGGTGCGGGATTTTGTACGTCGCCACCAACTTCGGCGTCGGCCGTGGGCTGAAGCCTTCGTTGCCCGGCGTATCGGGCGACGTGAGTTGCACGACCCGCAACCCATTCTTGCCGTCGGCCACATACGCGAACTCGCTGGTGTAAGTGATTCCGAGTTTCACGTCGCGCACGTCGTTCATCGCGCCACCGGCGTTAAAGACCTGATCGAGCTTCGGTGCTTCGGGGTTCGTGATGTCCAGAATCACGAGGCCCCGGGATCCGGCGGCGACGTAGGCATAGGTGCGGGCCAAGTACACGGCGTGGCACTCGGGCAGGCGGATTAACGCCTTCGACACCGGCTTCGCATAATCGGACGTGTCGAGGATTTTGATGCCTTCTTCATCGACGACGTACGCATAGCGGAACTGCACTTGCACGCTCTTCGGCTTCTTGATGAACGGCTCGCCGATGACGGCCGTCACCGTCGGCTTGAGCGGGGTATCCATGTCGAGAACGACGAGGCCCGCATCGCAACAGACGTGCGCGTAGTGGCCGACGATCTGCACGAAGCACGCCCCCTTCAGCAAGCCATCGGGATTGAACGTGAGTGCGCGTTTCAGGAAGTTATTGATCGGGTTGCCGTCGATCGTCGTGCCCGCCCCGATTAGGATCAAGCCTTCTTCTTTGTCGGCCACGTAGAGGTACGCGAAGATCGAGTGAACGGGTTGTTCCTTGTTCGCCGGGTTCATTTTCCGCGTCGGGTCGACCGCCACCGTTGTCGGAGTGGCGACGTACTGCGCGTTCTTCGTTTCGACGTAAAATTTCTGCCCGATCGGCGACACAGGAGCCGTGGTAATCCGCTCGGCGAACGCCTTGTTGTCGATGAACGCAATGTCGAATACCCGCACGCCATGTTCGCCGCACGCCGCATACAGATACTCGCCGCGGGCCTGCACCTGAAGCACTTCGCTCGTCTTGAACGGCTTCATCAGACCGAACGAAATATCGCGGCCAGGGTGTTCGAACGCCTGTTTCAGCACGTTGCCACCGATGACGTGTTTCGAGTAACTATCCGGGAATGCGGTGCGGTGTAGCTCGCTGCCGATGACGGCTTGCGGCTCCTGTTGCTCGGTCACGGTCACGGCGAAGATGCCTTCTTCCCCGGCCGCCACCCACGCGAACTTGCCGATGAAGTTCAGGTAGTTCGTACCGTGCATCAGCAGTTGCGCCATGATCGCGTTGTTGTCGTTCGCCTGCGAAACGTGGCAATCGGTGCATTGTTTCGTTTCGCGCCAACCGCGGCCACGAACGGTGTGCGGCACGTTCGTACTGAAGGCGGTGCCGCCGTAGCCGTCGCCGGAAATTGTCTGCTGCTGGACGTAGATATTCTCGCGGTTGCCGTTGTAACTGCCCACGTGAATGGCACATGACGACCGTGCCGGGTTGACGCGGTTACCCGTTGCGTCGCCATCGCGGGCCAGCATGTAGACATCGTCGCGTAACGTCTGAAAATTGTACGAGGTATAGTTCCGGTTCACGTTCCCGTCGGCGTGTAGGTTCGGCATCTTCACGTTCGCGCGTTGCGGTAAATGGCACCCGAAGCAACTCGGATTCCACGCACTATGGCACGCGATGCAGCTCATGTTCGTGTTCGAGTGCGCCACGCATTTGTCGCCGCCTTCGGGCATGTCGCCGAAGACCATTTTGCCATCGGTCACGCGCACCGTTTTCGCCAGTGCCGATTTCGCGTTATAGCGAGGGTGCTTGTCGTCGATCGTGTCGCGAGTCTGGACCATCTCCCAGCGCACGCCTTTTTCGACCATCGAATTTTGGAAGTAGCGTTTCTTGCCGTTGCCGAGGTCTTCGACCTCGAAGCGTCGCTTGCCGAACGATGTCTTCAGCGCCGCGAGGTTCCGCCCGCTACCATCTTCGGACGATGTGTAACTCGCCGGACCGGAGGTGCGGAGTGTCGTGTATTCGGATGCGGTACCGTGGCAGTCGATGCAACTGATTTCTGTCGCGGCTCGCACTTCCATCTGCAAGCGATTGTTGCCGTGCATGTCTTGCACGAAGTGGCAATCGACGCAGTGCATCCCCTTTTCCATGTGGATGTCCATCAGGTGGACCGGCTGGCCGGATCGACATTTATCGAACTCGCGCTCCGCGGTGTTCGACGCCTTCGCGGTGTCGTGCGGCTTCTTGTGGAACTCCTTCATCTTCGTTGCGAACGCCGTCGATGCCATCAGCATCTCGGGCGTCGGCGGCCCCACCTGTTCGCCGAAGTGATCGCGTAACATCCCCTTGCGATCCTTCTTGTACACCGCACGAAACACCCAGCCGTGACTGTGGAAGTCGCCGAACTGCGCCTTCGTCATTTGCGAATTCAGATCGGTAATGTCGTTCAAAAAGGCCGGATCGGTGAGGTTGCTCTTCGCGGAGGATTCGTTCGGGTTGAGCATCATCGAGCGGATCATTTGCTCCGGCGATGGGTTCTTCTGTTTCTCGGGGTACAACCGGTGTGCTTCGGATTCTTCATCCCACCACTGATAGCCGATGTAACTATTCATGACGGTCGTGCCGGGGTGAACGTGGCAGACCATGCACTGGCTCGTCGGGATCGTGTTCGTGAAGCGATGCTCGATCGGGTGGCCCGGCTCGTTTTTGGGGATTGTCGGATCGGTGCTCGCGCTGAGGCCGCGGTTGCCGTACTTCGCGTATGGCCCCGAATGCACCGGCGAGCGATCGTTCGCGTATACGAGGTGACACGCTGAGCAACCGCTCGAACGATAGTCGCCGGGGTGATCGTTCGTGCCGAGGAAATTCAGCGTCGGGTCGAAAAGTCGCGTCTTGCTGAGGCTGACGAAAACGGGGTCGGTGCGGTTCTGCGTGCCGATGCCGCGTTCGCTGAGGCGGGTACGCGGGCGTCCCGGTTCTTCCTTGAGTTCGGGAATGCCGACTTCGGATTTGAAGCGCCCGCCCGGCTCGAAAATCCGCAGGATGTTGCCCGGTTGGCTCATCTCGAAACGCGGTAGCGGATCGAGGAATGGCACCACGCCCTTCTTGGCCATTTCTTCTTCAGTGGGCATCGGGTTGCTGACGATTCGCAGCGGTGCGCCGTTCATCGAATAGGCTTCGCCGTAACGCGCCGTTTTGAATGGCACCGCACCGTTGTTGTAAAGTGCGGCCCCCCACAACATGCATCCCGTGGACATAATCTGTTTGCGGTTCGTCTGCACTTCTTTCGGGTGACAGCCCGATGTCCCGCAACCGATGTGTGCGACGCGGAAGTCGCCGGGGTTCACGAAGCGAATGTAATCGGGCGACTCGTGGTTGAGCAAAGTGTACGATCGCACGGGGTTCGCCGACGTTGGCCAGAACTGCGGCAATCGTGCGCGTACGTGGGCTTTTTCGATACTCGTTGCGGTGGCGTCGCCGCCGTGGCAATCGGTACACCCGAGTTGGATCGTATCTTTGTAGTGCGGGTCGTGCGCGTTCTGGTGGCAGGCGATGCAACCGCTGCTCTTCGCCATCGCCTGGCCGGCGGTCTGTTCCATGAGCTTGACGTTGGCCAACTCGGGCGGCATCGGAAACGGATCGGCGGGGTCGGTCGAATAGACGGGGTTCCGCTCGTTTTGCGTGCCGTCGCCCAGTGGCAACAACCGTTTGCGTTCGGATTTTTTCATGTCGGCAGCGGTGTCGCTCTTTGCTTTTTCGTTTGCGCCGGTGCTGTTGACCGCCATCGAAACGGCGACGAATGCCACGTAACCGGCGACGAAGTACTTCAGCACTTTACGAAACGAAATCGACGGATTGCCAGCATCCATGCCCCGACTCCCCCCAAAACATCGCCGAGCGAGAGCCACTGCTAATAGCATCGGTACCATCCGCGTCAATCGCATTTTCGTACAACGAGGCTACGGGCGGTTGCCCGAATACTCGGTTCGTTTCGGAGTTCGTATGCGTGCGTTTGCGTGGTTCGTATTCGTAGCTTTCGTTTCACCGATTGTGGCTGCGGAACCGGCCCCAAACCGGAAGCCGGTCGTCGTTACCGAAGAAGCCCTTCGCATTCACGCCGAGTCGCTCGTGATCGATGGTCATAACGATTTGCCCTGGGAATTGAGGAAGAAAGACGCAGGGGCGTCGTTTCGCACGATCGACCTGTTGAAGCCGCAAAAGGCGTTGCACACGGACATTCCACGACTGCGAAAGGGGGGAGTCGGGGCACAGTTTTGGTCGGCGTGGGTGCCGGTCGATACCATTAAGAATGGCACCGCCGTCAAGACGACGCTCGAGCAGATCGATGCGATTCATCGGATGGTGAAGCAATACCCGAACGACTTCGAACTGGCGTTGAACACCAGCGACATCGAACGCATTCACAAGTCGGGAAAGATCGCGTCGCTCATCGGCATCGAGGGCGGCCACTCGATCGATGGCTCGCTCGAAATTTTGCGAAACTACCATCGGCTCGGCGTGCGGTACATGACGCTCACGCACTCCGAATCGCTCGCGTGGGCGGACTCCGCCACCGATTCGCCGAAGTGCGGCGGGCTGTCGAAATTTGGCGAAACGATCATCGCGGAAATGAACGCGATGGGGATGCTCGTCGATCTTTCGCACGTTTCCCCGGACTGCATGAAGGCGGTTTTGAAGGTCGCGAAAGCGCCCGTCATCTTCTCGCATTCGTCCGCTCGCGCCGTCGCCGACCACCCGCGGAACGTCCCCGACGATGTGCTGACACTCCTGAAGCCCAAAGGTGGCGTGGTCATGGTCAATTTCTATTCGGGGTTTATCGTTCCCGAAGGCGCACGGGCGATGCGGAAGATGTTCGACGTGGGCCGCGAACTGAAAAAGAAGTTCCCCGACGACGAAGTGAAGTACCAGGAAGCGATGCGGCAATGGCAGAAAGACAACGACTACCCCGCCGGTACGATCCACACGCTCGTCGATCATATCGATCGCATCGTGCAGGTGGCCGGTATCGATCACGTCGGACTCGGTTCGGATTACGACGGCATCTCGCGGCTACCGGCGCAACTGGAAGATGTGTCGTGTTACCCGAACATCACGCAGGAATTGCTCAATCGCGGTTACAAAGCTACCGAGATCAAGAAGATCCTCGGCGGCAATCTCATGCGTGCGTTCCGCGCCGCCGAGAAAGCCGCAGCAGCTTCGCGTTAGCCTTGTCGGATCGCCTCGTGGTGGTGCCGCACGATTTCCCCATCGACGAGGTAGATGACATCCTCGGCGATGTTCGTGGCGTGGTCGGCGATCCGTTCGACGTGCCGAACCGCAGAGAACATCGACAAAGCCGCTTCGATCTTATCGGGAGAGGTTTTCATCTCGCCGATCAGTTCGCGAATGATGGCGGCATTATGGGCATCGACCTCGTCGTCGAGAAGAATCACCGATCGCGCCACCGACACATTGGAGTGCACGAAGGCATCGAGGCTGCGGCGAACCATGTCGATCGTCCGCTCGGTCATCGGCTTTAAGCGATTGGGAATGTTTGCGAACGGCGGGTGCGATAGAATCAACGCGCGTTCGGCAATTGCATACGCGAGATCGCCCATGCGTTCGAGGTCGGTCGAGATCAATATCACCGCACTAATCCGCCGTAAATCGACGGCCACCGGCTGGTGGAGTGCCAGGATTTTTAGGCATTCTTCGAGCACCTCGTTCTCGAGTTGATCGATCAGGTTATCGCCATCGATCACCCGTTCGGCCATGCCGATATCGTGGTCTTGAAGTGACTGCGCAGCGTGAAAAACCGCCTCCTCGACGAGGCCCGCCATTTTCAGAACGAGCTTTTGCAGCCGTTCGAGGTCACGTTCCATGTGTTTGGACATTGCTTCTTTCCGCGAGGCTGTGCGTGCATTCAACGATTCCTGTAGATATATTACGACGCTTCACCGGACAGTGAAGCCGCAAAAATTTCATCCTCTTCAAACCTTCGCGATGCCGAATTGGCAGATGTCGATTGGAAAACGCAGGTTGCGAATGCCAGTCAACCGTTGTTTTCTCGCACTTTTCATGCTCGGTATAATGTGGGTACGCCATTTGCACTGGTTTAATCGAAACCCTCACTCCACATCGAAGAAGCACGCACATGGACAGTAACCGTTTCACAGAAAAAGCTCGCGAAGCCTTGGCGAATGCGCAGAAGACGGCCGCGAAGCTCAATCACCAACAGATCGACCTCGAACACCTGTTGTTGGCACTAATCGAACAAGATCGCGGGCTGACGTCGGCGATCTTGAACAAAGCAGGCGTGTCACCGGAATCGCTTGCGGGCAAGTTGCACCGCGATCTCGAAAAACTGCCGAGCGTCACATCGGCTTCGGGGACACCCGAAAACCAGTACGGCAGCGGGCGGTTCAACAAGCTGATTGCCGATGCCGAGGACGAAGCGAAACGCCTGAAAGACGAGTACGTTTCCGTCGAGCATTTGCTGTTGGCGATGGTCGACGACAAAGGCGCGTCTGGGATGATGTTGCGGGAAGCGGGCCTGACGAAGAAGCGGCTTGAGACCGTCTTGAAGGAGGTTCGTGGCAGTCAACGGGTCACGACGCAGAACCCCGAAGAGACCTACCAGGCACTCGAAAAATACGGTCGCGATCTCACGCAGATGGCCGCGAAAGGCAAGCTCGACCCCGTGATTGGACGCGACGAGGAAATTCGCCGCGTCATCCAAGTGCTCAGTCGGCGTACGAAAAACAATCCCGTGCTGATCGGCGAACCCGGCGTCGGCAAAACCGCCATCGTCGAAGGTTTGGCACTGCGGATTTATCGCGGCGACGTTCCCGAAGGGCTGAAGAACAAGCGGATTTGCTCGCTCGATATGGGTGCGCTCATCGCCGGTGCGAAGTATCGCGGCGAGTTCGAGGAACGCCTCAAGGCGGTGCTAAAGGAAGTCACCGATTCCGAAGGCGAGATGATTCTGTTCATCGACGAGCTTCATACCGTCGTCGGGGCGGGGAAGGCGGAAGGCGCGATGGATGCGGGGAACATCCTGAAGCCGATGCTCGCACGCGGCGAGTTGCACTGCATCGGGGCGACGACGCTCGACGAATATCGCACGCACATCGAGAAGGACGCGGCACTCGAGCGACGCTTTCAACCGGTGTTCGTCGATCAACCGTCGGTCGAAGATACGATTTCGATCTTGCGCGGGTTAAAGGATCGCTACCAGGCGCACCACGGTGTCCGCATCAAGGACTCCGCACTCGTCGCGGCGGCCGTGCTCTCGAACCGGTACATTGCTGACCGCTTCTTGCCCGATAAAGCGATCGACCTGATGGACGAAGCCGCCGCCAAGATTCGTACCGAGATCGACTCGTTACCCACCGAACTGGATGAGATTTCCCGCCGCGTTCGCCAACTCGAAATCGAACGCGAAGCGCTCAAGAAAGAGAACGACACCGGCTCGCAAGATCGGCTGGCGAAACTCGAAAAGGAACTCGCGAACCTCAAGACGCAGTCGGATGCATTCTCCGCGCAATGGCAGAGTGAGAAGAAAGCCGTCGAGGGTTTGAAGTCGCTGCGAACGCAGATCGAGACGGCTAAGCAGTTACTCGAACGCTACGAGCGCGAGTCCGATTACAGCAAGGCCGCCGAGCTAAAGTTCGGCACCCTGCCCGACCTCGAAAAGCAACTCAAGCTCGAAGAAGAACGGCTTTCCCAGCAAAAATCGACGAACCGCCTCATCAAGGAAGAAGTCGGCGAAGCCGACATCGCCGCCGTCGTCAGCCGTTGGACCGGCGTACCTGTTACGAAGTTGATGGAAGGCGAGACCGAGAAACTTTTGCACCTCGAAGACGAATTGCATCGCCGCGTCGTGGGGCAAGAAGAAGCCGTCACCGCGATCAGTGAAGCGGTCATTCGCGCGCGATCCGGGTTGAACGATCCGAACCGTCCCATCGGTAGTTTCATTTTTCTCGGCCCCACCGGGGTCGGCAAAACCGAACTTGCCCGCGCGCTGGCTGCGTTCTTGTTCGACGACGATCGCGCGATGATCCGCATCGACATGAGCGAGTATCAGGAACGCCACACGGTGTCGCGTTTACTCGGCGCGCCGCCCGGTTACATCGGCCACGACGAAGGCGGGCAACTTACCGAAGCGGTACGACGGCGACCGTATAGCGTGATTTTGTTCGATGAAATCGAGAAAGCCCACCCGGACGTTTTCAACGTGCTGCTACAAGTCCTCGACGATGGACGCCTCACCGACAGTCAGGGGCGTACGGTCAATTTCAAAAACACGATTATCATCATGACGTCGAACGTCGGCAGCCAGAAAATCTTGCAGTTCAAGGGTACCCACATCGGCGAAATTTACGACCGCATGAAGCAAGCGGTGCTCGACGAACTCCGGAAAGCGTTCCGCCCCGAATTCCTCAACCGCATCGACGACATCATCGTTTTTCACACGCTCACCGAAGCAAACCTCGCGAAGATCATCGACATTCAACTCGAACACCTTCGCGAACGTCTCCGCGACCGCAAGATCGTTCTGACGATCTCCGACGAGGCAAAATCTTACCTCGTGAAACTCGGTTACGACCCCGCCTACGGTGCGCGACCACTGAAGCGCGTTCTGCAAAAGGAACTCGAAACCGCACTCGGCAAGTCGCTGCTAAAAGGCGACATCCGCGACGGCATGACTGTGAAGGTCGATTACGACATGAGCCACGATGGTCTGGTGTTTCGCCCGCAATGATGGATCGTTATTGGATTTTTGAAGAGCGGTACTGAATTGCGTTATAGATCGTGCGCAACGACAGGTTGGTTTCTCGCGCGATGCGGGCGCATTCTTCGTACTCGGGCACGACGATCGTGAAGCCATCGCGCCAGCCGCGTTTAGCTTTTACCGTCCCCCATTCGGTGTCGATGGCGATGGTTTCGCGTTGCAACGTCGAACGTTCGGCTTTCGTGCGACGGATGCCGAAACTGCCGGTTTCCTGGAACAAGATCGTTTCGAGATCGTTGCGTTGGCTTTCGTGACAGATCACTGTTAGTAGCACGCCGGGGCGTTGTTTCTTCATCTGAATCGGTACTGCAAACACATCGAGTGCACCGGCAGCAAACAGTTTTTCGATGGCGTAGCCGATGATTTCACCGGGGCAATCGTCGAGGTTCGTTTCGAGAACCGTCACCGTCTCTGCTTGGCCTCCGGACTGGCCCACCAGCAATCGCAACATGTTCGGTTGCTCGATCGGGTCTTTCGTCCCCGCGCCGTGGCCGATGCTCTCGATTGTCATCGTGGGCGTGTCGACGTATTCGGTCACGACACTGGTGAGGATCGCCACGCCCGTGGGCGTTGCGAGTTCGCCGCGCACGGGGCACTTCGCGATCGGCACGCCTTTCAACAATTCTGCGGTACCCGGCGTGGGCACGGGCATAATTCCGTGGGCGCATTTCACCGTGCCACTGCCGACCGCCACGGGCGACGAAGTGAAGCGGTCGGCACCGAGGAGATCCAAACCGACGGCCGCACCGATGATGTCCGCGATGCTATCGAGTGCCCCGACTTCGTGAAAATGCACCCGTTCGAGCGGCATTCCGTGGGCGACCGATTCCGCGAGTGCGACCTTGCGGAAGATCGTGCTCGCGAGTTCGCGCTGTTTTGAAGTGATCGCCGCCCTTGCCAGAATCGCTTCAATATCGGGCAGAAACCGATAATCTTCTTCGTCTTTCGCGTGGACGGTCACCTTCGTGGCGGCGAACCCGCAGCGCTTCACTTTCTCGATTTCCAGCTCGATCGGCAGGTTCAACGACGCGAGTGCGGTGCGAATCGCGTCAGCGTCGACGCCCGCATCAATCACGGCACCGAGAACCATGTCGCCACTGATTCCGCTAAAGCAGTCGAAATGTACGGTTCGCACCGATCGTCCTCCGGTTGCCGATTCACGTCCTAAAATACTGTTACGGAATTTGACCACCAGCGACTGGGAATGGAAATGATCCACGAGCCGAAGCTTCTCGAACGCCTCGTCCGCCTGGCGCAACCCGATGGCGGTTGGGGTTACCGCGACGGTCAACCCGGCCACCTGGAACCGACCTGTTACGCACTTCTCGCACTCGCGGCGGAACCGCAAAAGTACGCAGCCAGCATCGCGAACGGGTTACGTTCGCTGCAATCGCACGCGCAAGTTGATGGCAGTTTCCGCCTCACGCGCGGCCGTCCGCAAGCCGTCTGGCCGACGTCGATGGTGTTGTTCGCCAAACGCAGCACCGGCGTTCCCGCAGCGGATTTGTCGCGAACGGCAGAACGGTTGCTGACGGTCGAAGGGCGTGTGTTGAAAGCCGACCCGGAAGTTGCGGACATGGTCGATATCGATGTACGGCTAATGGGGTGGCCGTGGTCTGAAGATACGTTTTCGTGGGTCGAACCGACCGCGTGGGCATGTCTGGCGCTGCGGGCCGTGGGCATGGGCGACCACCCGCGCGTGCAGGAAGGTTTGCAGCTTCTGCTGGATCGTGCGTTTGAAACGGGCGGTGCGAATTACGGTAACCGCACGGTACTCGGCAAGTCGACCGAACCGATTCCGGGTCCGACGGCGGTGCTGCTCATCGCATTGCAGGGGATTGCGGACAACCCGCGAATCGATGCGGCGAAGGGGTACCTTCGCGTACATGCGGAGCAAACGACCGACCTTGAGCATCTCGCATGGATTCGCATCGCGCTGACGTGCCATGCGACCGACGCAACGACCGTAGCCGCATTGCCGCTCATCGACGCACGCATACGCGAATCGCTGGAAATCGAGCTAAATGCGAGTGCCGGCGAGGGACTCGGTGCGGGGCCGTTGCGGGTGGCACTCGCGGCGATTGCGTTGAATGCGGACGTGCGAAACCCGTTTAAACTATCCGATGGCGTGCCGCTCCCGAGCGATGGCCCAGCGTTCGCGGACAAGGCGAATGCCGCCGTCAAGAAGTCCGAAGCGCGTTCGTCCGGCGAGCGCGTCGGGCAGTTTTTTCGCGGCATTATGGTTCGGGGTATGAGCGCGCTGCGTGCCCTCCCCGCACAGTCCGGCGTCCACATCGGCAAGTGTGCCGCGTACGACGACACGATGCTGGCCGTGCTGAAAACCCAGTACGAATGCTTCCGCCAGAGCGTGCCGATTAAGGGCAAGCGAGTGGTGCTGAAGCCGAACCTCGTCGAGTACCACAAAGACAAAGTCATCAACACCGACCCGCGATTCGTCGATGCTGTCATTCGCTTGTTCCAGGAAGAAGGGGCAGCCGAGGTGATCGTGGCCGAGGGACCGGGACACTGGCGGAACGTGCAGTTTTTGGTGAACGAAAGCGGCCTCGGCGACGTACTTCGCAAACGCAATGTCCGGTTCGTGGACATCAATCACGACGAACCGATCAAGATGCTGAACCTCGGGCGGACGACCGGGCTAGAGTTCTTGTACCTTTCGCAAACCGTGCTGAACGCGGACGTGTTCGTGTCGTTACCCAAGCTGAAGACGCACCACTGGGCGGGCGCGACGCTGTCGCTGAAGAACCTGTTCGGCACGCTACCGGGCATCTGTTATGGCTGGCCGAAGAACGAGTTGCACTGGCGCGGCATTCATAACAGCATCGTCGATATTGCCTGCACGCACACGCCGCACCTCGCGATTGTCGATGGCATCATCGGCATGGAAGGCGATGGCCCGCTCAACGGTACGGCGAAGCCGTGCGGGGCGATCATCATGGGGAACGACCTCGTCGCGGTCGATGCGACGTGTTGCCGCCTGATGCAGTTGCCGCCGGAGCGCGTGCCGACGATCGTGCTCGCCACCGAGAAACGATTGGGCCACATGAGCGAGCAGAAGATCGTGCAACTCGGTGCGAGCATCGCCGAACTCGCGACGTTTTTCGAACGCCCACCCGGTATCGAATTGCAACTTTTGAAAGAACCGGTGAAGGTTTGAGCGGTTTCTGATACTGTTCGCAGTAGCACGATCTTTCGTTCTGTTGCGAGGCACGGTTATGTCGGACGAGCGCGTATCGGTCGGTTCGAGTTACAGCGATGCCACTTTCGGCTTGGCGATTGGCGGTGCCGCGATTGGGATCATCGGCGGGTTGTCGCTGTTCGCATTCGCGCCGGAATGGGCGCTCGGGGTGACGGGTGCCGGGTTGATTTTCGGGCTGCTCGCACTCGCACGCGGGTATGCCATCAGTCGGAAGCGCCGTTGGATTACACCGACCGATGAAGGTTTCACCCTCGAAGATAAGAACGGCCAATTCGACTTCACCGACGAGCAAATTTCCGATCTGGGTACGTGGGCGAAAACGCGATTCGCGAACGGCGTCCCGAAGTCGATCGAACGAAAAGGAAGCCTCGTCATTGCGGCAGAATCGTTCGCGGCCACGCTCGATTTTCAGTACGTTGTTGCGCTCAACAAGATCGACCCGCTCGAAGAATTCCTCGAACGGAACCTCGTGAGGCTGACCGATGAGGCGAAGGCCAATCTGGCGAACGGCGACACGATCGAAGGCAAAGGCTGGACGCTCGACGCCAAGGAAATGGTCTGCACCGATGGTCGGGCGGCGAGCAGTTTTCTCGTCAGCGACTTCACCGCCACCGATATCGTCGATGGCAAAGTGGCGATCTGGGTTCGCGGCGATCCGAAGCCCGTCGTCCGCATCGCCGCCGGTTCGCCGAATGCACTCGTACTCGTTCGCTTGCTCTCAAAGCAACTCGCTGAGAAAGGCCCCGTGGCCGAGGACGCGACGGGGTTGGGGCGGATTATTTTCGAACGCGACAAGTCGACGCAACGCGGACTGTTAGTGTTCTTGCTCGCGATTTTTGTGTTAGCCGCTATCGGCGGAATTTTGCTGGCGATCGCTGAAAGTGGTAACCAGCGAGATCAAGCGGGCCTGTTGATTGGGATCATAATTGCGATCTTGGCACCGATCTTCTCGCTCCTCGTTTGGTTCAACCGGATTAACATCTTTCGCTGCCATACCAATGGCGTCTGTTACATCAAAACGCGATCCCGAAAAGAGATTGCCTTCGAGGACGTACGCGTCTTCACCTACAACGCCGTCCGGAACTATTACAACGGGGCCTACACCGGTACCGTCATCTCGCTGAACTTCGAGCCGGGCGAAGGCACCGAGGGCGATGCGATCAAGTACTCCGCGAACGTCAAAAATTCCGATGGCGAAATCGACAACCTCCGCGAACACGTCAGCCGCGTGATGGCTGGCCACATGCGGAAGCGGTTCGATGCGGGCCGAACCGTGCGTTGGACGGATGCGGTTCGATTCACGGATGACGGCCTCGAAGTCATCGTCCCTGGCGGCGTGTTCTCGAAGGGGAAAAATCGCGTCGTTCCCTTCGCGAAAATCTCCGGCTACGACATGAAAGACGGCTACTTTTTCCTGTTCGAGAAGGGGAAAAAAGATGTGCTGTACTCTGTGATCGTCAGTGCGCCGAACTTCTTTCCAGGCCTCGCCATGCTCAACACGATCCTCTACCCGGCCGTACCAAAACCGGCCGACGATGACGACGACGAGATTCCCACGGTGCAACCGGAACGCGAAGACGAGCCGAGTTAATCGAGGAGTTCGCGAAGCCTCGCGATATGCCTCGGCACTTCCGGATAACGCGACGATTCATCGAGAAGGATCGCACGGAAACCTGCGGAGGTGGCCCCTTTGAAATCGTTCTCGAAGTCGTCGCCGACGAACGCGATGGTGTGTGGCGAGGGATTACCGAGGCGTTCGCGAACGAAGTCGAAAAAGCGGCCCGATGGCTTGCGATAGCCGACGAGCGAACTGATGATGACCGTGTCTTGCAACAGCGAGAGTGCGGGGAATCCGTCAATGACCTTTTGCAATCGTCGATCCAAATTGGAAGCCAAACCGAGCGTATATCCTCGCTGGTGTAATGCTTCGAGAACATCCTCCGCGTTGGTGGCAACGACCCACGATTCGGGCTGGGCGTAATGTTCGTACAGTTCGCGGAAGCAGGCTTCGGAGTCCGGCACTTCGTGCAAAGTCTCGGTCACGATTTGCTGCCATCGCTGTCGCTCGCGCACTTCGGACGTCACCCAATCGGCATCGCGGTCGTTTGCTTCTTGTTTGCGAAATGCGGCTGGAAATCGCGCACGAATCGTCTCGGGGGCAATCTCTGCACCATGACGCGCGGCGAAGTCCGCATATACCGTGGCCACCGATGGCGTCGGGTGGATCAGCGTGCCGACCGCGTCGAAAATCACGGTGCGAATATCATCGTGTAACACGTCACTCGGCCTCCGCCGCTTGGCGCGTACCGTTCGTGCCCGGTATCACGGATCGCTTCGGCTGTACGGGGTTGGTCCTCGCTTTCCCAACTCGGCGTACCGTACGTTGTGCGGTGGCAGGCACCGCTTCCTGGCTCGCCCGCACCGCCGTCGCCACCTTAATGAGGTGCAAGCCGCCGCGAAACAACACGAAGCCGATGACGATCATCGGCCCCGCGGTAAAGACCCGCCTCGCGGATGCAAACAGATACGCTTCGCCGAACGACGCGAGGCCGAGAACGATCAACAACCAGCCTGCGACTTCGCGCAACCAGAACGTCATGGTTCACTCCGTATCGTTAGCGAATGATCAGGTAAGCGAATATTATCATCAACACCGTGATACCGACGAATCCAAAGAACAGTATCGTGAAGATACGCCCACCGGTCTTCTTGATTCGTCGCCAAGTCTCACCTGGTTTGCGCTGTTCGACGATGCGGGCCGCACGCCAAGTTTCGATGCGAGAAAATTCGCGGCGCGACTCCTGCCAGCCCATGTCGAGAAGGAGTAACTTCGCTTCTTCGCGGTTCCATTGGCGGATTTGCCAGTACCAAAACACGAAGCGCGCGAGTCCTACCGTACCGCTTAACCCGAGCGCGAACAGTAGGGATCGACTGACTGCGGCACTGAAGAAGTCTGGTTGCATCCGATCGAGCGTAAATCGGCGGAGTCGGATCGGCGGAAAAACTTTGGAATCGAATTCTAACTGCGTGATGAGTAGCCAGATAAACTGCCCGACGATCGTCGTGCCGATCGCGAACAGGATCATCATTAAGAGTTCGTTATCGGAAATGAGTCGCGGCGGGCGACGGTCGAGTGAATCTCGTTTCGATCGCGCCGCCTTCACGCGCTCATCGGGAAACGCCTGCTGGGCAAGGCTGTATACTCGAAACTGCGCATGGAGGTAAACGAGCACGGCTGCGACGAGGAGCATATCGAACGGCGAAAACGACGACGACAATAACCGTGAAGGTCCATCCGAATATCGCGACATCGGTACGCCGAACGGATTGACTGCCAGATACGCTACGGCGACCACGAAGAACCCCGGCATCGCCGTCCAACGGAGCATCATCGCCACGATGCCGATCAGCATCGGGATGCCACCCGCGATCAGCGAACCGGTACTCAGTTGGATCACAAACACCGAAATCAACGCGCACCCCGCCACCATCACATAGCCGCGAACGCGCTCGTCGAGCAGGACTTTTAGGTACAGTTGATAGCTGTTGGGATTAGTCATCGGCGACTCCTCGCGCCGCGGACGCGATCGAGCCGGTCGAGGATCGCGCGAATCGGATCGCGATCCGTCACCCGCAGCACGGTCGCGCCGACTCGCACGAGTTCCTTTTGGAGTTTTTCGTAACGTTGTTGATACCCGCGCACGAGCGCGACCTGCACGAGCTTCGCCACCCGTAACATTTCCATCGGGTCGATTGACGCCGCTTGCCCCGGCTCCGCAACGGGCACATCGCTCGGCCACGGCACGATCACCATCACATGGTGGTGCCGACTGCGAGCCACCCGCACCGCCTTCAACACCGCAGCGATGTCGTCGCCGAGTTCGGTGAGGTCCGCCAAGATCACGAAGAGTTCATTGTCGCGCGCACGAGACACAGAGCCGAGTATCGCACGTTGCAGCACCTCCGCTTTCGATTCGCTGCGGAAGCGATAACGGCCATCGCCGTCGTAAAGTGCGACCGGAACTTCGACGTGATGATCGGCGAGGAATCGCCCCGCCCGTGCGGCGAAAAATTCATCGTCGTGAATGTAGCGTTCGACTGTCGCGGGGGTGCCACCATCGAGTAACGCGAAGATTGCGCCGAGTTGTTTACGCTTCCGTCGGATCGGTGCGTGCGGCGAAAAGAAGCCGCGAATGCCGTGAATGAACCAAACGAGAACAGTTAGTGAAATGGGCCAATAAATAATCAGAAGTGAGCCGATTAAAAACAGCACCAAGTTGACCAATCTGTAACTTGTACCAGGTATCTGAAGTACGATTCGCGAACATGCTCTCATGTAGTCGAAGTAATTCGGCAGTATTCCCGCTAGACTCTTTGGGATTGAACCAAGCATCCAATAGTGAATCGCCAGTATTCCTGGTAAGCTCGTTATTAAACAAAACAGCACGGGAATCCAAGCGAGCCAGCCCCAGCGCGTGTCGAGTAGCGGTTTCCAGAACAGCCCCCACGGCTGCGAGTTGAGGCTACGGTCGAACAAGTCCGGGTACAATTCCTGCGCGAGCGGGTAGGCGATGCGGACCATCGGCTTCACTTGTTGCCCGCCGGGGTCGGGTCGCTGGGCCGATGCTTCCGCGAGTTTACTGAGGAGTCGAATCGTGTGAACGGTGTTTCGCGCGGCGGGCAACACGTCGAATTTCGCTTCATCGAACAGCGTCAACCCGACGAGGTCGCGGTTAGCGGCGGCGGCTTGCGCGATGCTCGATGCGACTTCCGACAGACGGCAAAGTGGCGTTTCGCCCACGGGTCCGAGCCGCATCGCTTGCGAGGTATCGAGGAACATCGTGCAGCGAACGGGGATGTCGCTTTCGAGTTCCTTCGTGATGAGTTTGTCTTTTTTCGCGGATGCCTTCCACGCGATCATCTTCGGTGGATCGCCGGGAATGTAATCGCGCAAGTCGAGCAGTTCGCTGCCGCTCCCCGGTCTTCTAAGGCGATGGATACCGGGCGGTGGCAGTACGTTGAAACGCTTGTCAGCACGCTGTTTCCCTTCACTATCGGTGAGCGGCGGCAGGATTAAGACATCGACGGGGCGGCGTAGGAATATCCGCTTGTAGAAGAACCCCGCGAGGTCTGCGAGGCGAATTTCCACGCCTTCAAAACGATAGATGCCCGGTCCCGACGACTTGAGTTCGTATTCGATCACCGTCGGCTCGTTCGGACGAAATTCGACCGTTTGTTCTGTGCGGCCACTGCGAATCTTGCGTGCTTCGGGTGGGCGATCCATAACGATTGCGAGCGGCCAACTCGCCTTGCCACGGTTCGTCACCGTCACGCGGATGGTGCAGGCGATCCCCGACCAGGCGTTCGATACGACGCGGCCATTTTGCAAAATCTCACGCACGACATCGATCTTCCCGAGCGTCGAACGGAAGCGAAGCGTAAACAACAACCTCTCGACGAGATACCAAACGATCAACGTGATCCCGAGGATCGCAACGATGGGGTGCTCGACGCCGGCCGTCGTCAGCCCGATCAGGGTCACCGCCCCGGCAACGATCAAGCACCACAAACCGCGAACGGTAAGCAAAGTGTTAGTCCCCGTCGCGTGTGAAGTAAAACCTTCGCGTATTCTACTGAGGAATGTCGACGCATTTCGCGACGGGTATGGAATCGATTGTTGCAGGCACGGCGGCCAATGCCGTAATATGGGGCTTGTTACTTAGCGGACGTGTTGTGCTCCTGAGATCGATCCGATGATGCAGTCGAAACCGATCCTGATTCTGTCGATGCTCGCACTCTCGCCATTCGCTTTCGGACAAGGGTTTTCGCCTACGGAAGCGGTTGCGCGGATGACGCTGCCGCCGGGGTTTACGGTGCGGGCGGTGGCGACCGAGCCGATGATTCGTCAGCCGTTGAGCATGTCGTTCGACGAACGCGGGCGGTTGTGGGTGTTGCAATACTTGCAGTATCCGAACCCGGCGGGTTTGAAGGCGATCAAGCAAGATCAGTATCTGCGCACGATCTGGGATCGCGTGCCCGAACCGCCGCCGAAAGGGCCGAAGGGCGCGGATCGGATCACGATTCTTTCGGACCCCGATGCACACGGCGTGTATCGCAAAAGCCACGACTTTCTGACGGGGCTGAACATGGCCACCGGCTTCTGCATTGGGCGGGGCGGCGTGTATGTCGTGCAACCGCCATACTTGCTTTTCTACCCCGATAAAAATGGTGACGATGTACCCGACACTGACACGCCCGATGTGTTGGCGACCGGCTTCGGCATGGAAGATACTCACTCGTACGCCAACTCGTTGCAGTGGGGGCCGGACGGCTGGTTGTACGGGGCACATGGCAGCACCGTGACGGCAAAAATCGTCAACCCCGGTGGGACACCGAACCCGATCGAGTTCCAGCAAGGCATCTGGCGTTACCACCCGATTTCGAAACGTTTCGAGCTATTCGCCGAAGGCGGAGGCAACACGTACGGCCTCGATTTCGACAAGCACGGCAATGCCATTGCTGGCACGAACGACGGTCGATCGGCTTGTTTGCATCAAGTGCAAGGCGCGTACTATGTAAAAGGTTTCACCAAGCACGGCCCGCTACATAATGCGCATACATATGGCTACTTCGAGCACGTTCCGCATGCGAACTTTAAGGGGGGCCACGTCACATGTGGTGGCGTGATCTATCAGGGCGACACATACCCAGCCGAGATGCACGACCAGTACATTGCAGGCAACTTACTGTCGAATGCAGTATACTGGCACAAATTCACGTCCGATGGTGGCACTTTCAAAAACAGCCACGGTGGCGATTTGCTGGTGGCGAACGATACGTGGCATCGGCCCGTCGACCTCATGCTCGGTCCCGATGGCTCGATTTACGTTGCCGATTGGTACGACAAACGTGCCGCACACCTCGACCCGATCGATAGTTGGGACAAGACGAACGGGCGGATCTACAAGATCGAGTACGCGGGTACCGCAAACTTTCCGACGTTCGATTTGCGCAAGAAAACGAGTGCGGAACTACTTGAGCTTCTGAAACACGCCAATGCGAGTTGGCGGCGCGAAGCGCGACGATTACTGACGGATCGTGCCGACGCGACAACGTACTCGATCTTGAAGAAAACGATAGCCGCCGAGACTTCCCTACTCGCGCTCGAATCGTTGTGGGCACTGTATACGAGTGGTGGCACGGACACCGCGTATTTGAACAGCCTGTTGGCGCACCCGAACGAGCATGTTCGTGTGTGGGCAGTGCGACTCGTCGGCGACGCGATGATGATAGATGGTGCCACCGCAGAGGCTTGGCAACAACTCGCGAAACGCGAAACGAGTGCCGTCGTCCGCGTGCAACTGGCGTGCAGTGCGAAGCGAGCGTCTGCGTCAGTGGCCGTAAAAGTCGTGGCGACGCTGATTCATGTGAAAGGCGTGCAACCCGACCCACGGATGCCGTTGCTGATGTGGTGGGCCGTCGAAAGCCAACTCGCGAACGACCCCGTGCCCGCAACGAATCTGGCACTCGAACTCATTCGCACGACACCGGCATACGATGGCAATCTCGTCAAAAACATCGCGCGGCGATTGATGGCCAGCGACGTTCCCGAAGGTCAGAAACGGCTCGCGGGATTGTTGCACGAAGCGGACCTGCGGAACCGCGTCGATCTCGTTTTGAGTGGTATCACCGCATCGCTGGATGGCGGCCGCAGCGATCGCGTTGCGCCGGAACTGTTAGCCGAACTCAAACGAATTTCGACGAATGTTGCAACGCGAACGATCCTCGCGCGGCTAGGTGACACCGATGCCATCACCGCGATTCGCAACATTGCTGCGGACAACGCGAAGCCGATCCCCGAGCGGATTGCGGCTATCGAATTACTACGGCAAGTTCGCGACACCGAGGCCAAAGCCGCGTTCGTCGAAATGCTCCAAACATCGACATCGGACCCGCTACGCATCGCGATTCTGCCTGCGTTGGAAGCATTCGATGATGCAGGCATCGGGCAGGCGATCGTGCAAGGTTACGCGAAATGGTCGCCCGCACTGAAGAAGCGCGCGATCCAGTCGCTGATTGCACGGAAGAGTTGGGCGCTGCTGTTGTTCGCACAAGTCGAAGCGAAAGTCATTCCCGCGGCAGACATTTCTACCGAACAAGTTCGCGTGGCGATGTCGTTCGACGATCCGGCGATTGTGAAACTCGCGGAGAAACATTACGGCAAAGTCGGCCCCGCCACACCCGGCGAGAAACAGGCACGCATCTCTTGGCTCGGCGTCGCGATCAGCCGTGGCAAAGGCGATGCGGTAGCGGGGAAAGTTTTGTTTAAACAGCAATGTGCGTCGTGCCATGTCTTGCACGGCGAAGGCAACAAGATCGGCCCCGAACTGACGGCGGCGGATCGCAAAAATGTCGGGTATATGCTCGCGAATATCGTCGATCCGAGTGCGCTCGTGCGCCCCGAATTCGTGCAACACATCGCGACGACACTCGATGGTCGCAAACTATCGGGGCTTGTGATCGAGGCGAATGCGGAGTCGATGACGCTGCTCGATGCACAAAATCGTAAGATCGTATTGGCGAAAGCCGACATCGACGAGATCAAGCCGACGGCGGTTTCGTTGATGCCGGAGAAACTCCTCGATGCGCTCTCGGATGCCCAGGTTTGCGATCTGTTCGCATACTTGCGTAGCGATCCGCCACCCGTCAAATAGGTGCATTCTTGAACCGTGGGCTGCTGGCAATTCTGTTGTTTTCCGCAAGCGCGACCGTCCGTGCCGAGGTTCGCGACGTGGCGGAATTATTCCCCGAAACGACGCTCGCGTATGCGGAGGTGCGTTCGCCGGCCGCCATTGCGGAGACCCTCGCGGCACTTGTGCCGGGTACGCCATTCGTCGACACTTTGAAGGCGGTCCACGACCGCCGCGATGCGATTCGCGAACCGGGCCTGTTCGCGGGCCAGTCGAATCTCGGCATCGCATCGTTGGTGGCATCGCCCGAATTTCAACTGGAATTAAAGCGATTTCACGGTGCGGGCATCGGGCTGTGCGGATTCACGAAAGCCCACGAGCCGATACTCGCGGGGGCCGTGCTGACGGGTGACAGCTACGCAACGGGGTTGCTGATTCGCGGCTATCTTGCGTCGGACGGATCGATTCGTCGCATCGACACCGTTGAGGGTGTCGCCATTTTTCAACAGCGCGGCACGCCGCCGATCGTGATGGATCCGGAAGGGAAACCGCTACCGTACGAAAACCCCAAGCCGACCGAAGGCCCACTCGAAGCGACGTACGCTTACACGCCCGGCCTGTTCGCATTCGGTTCGAACAAAGCCGCCGTGGTCGAGTTGCTGACGAGGTTCCGCAAACCGACCGCGAACAATCTCGCGAAGTCAAACGGCTTCCCGGCAGAGCGGAATGCGGGGATCGGGTTCTTTGTGCGTCCGCCCGAACTCGTTGCCGATCTCGACAAAGCGCGGAAAGCGAAGCGGGAGTTCGTCGATGGCAACTGGCTGGGTTACGCGAAGTTCGTGCTGAATGCGCGTGCGGTACCGCAGATTCACGGCTCGCTCCGCATCCGCCCCGACGGTATCGAACTCACGGTCAACGGTGCGATCCACCCGACCGAACGCAGTGTGTTGCTCGATTTTCTCGATGCGGCCAGTCCGTCGCCCACATTTCCAAACTTAACGAAACCGTCGGCACTCACAGTCAGCGTCGCGATGCCGCCAACTGACAAGCGGGTGACAGCGACGCTGGCAATTGTGGACGCAATCGCGAAGGCACGCGGTGAGGTCGGCAAGTTACCGTCCGATTGGGTCGCCGAGGCGGAGAAAACCGGCCTGCCGATCCGCGCGAAATTGCTGCCCGGAGTACGGCAAATCACGCTCGTCGTGCCGCCCAAACAAGAGATCCCCGTCGGCGCGATGACGCTACCCATACTCGTGTTGCACCTCAACGACGAGCCATCCGGTGCAGACTGGGAAGCGGCGCTACCGAAGTGGCTACAGCTGCTCGACGCGGCAAAAATCGCCCCGACGATTTCCACCGAGACGATCGCCGGAACAAAAGTGTCATCGACGCAATCGAGCCTCGGCGCGGTTCACTTCGCCCTCAATGGAACGACGCTCGCAATCGGCATGGATCGCAAGTGGGTAGCGAACTGCGTGCAACCGACCCCGTTAAAATCGATCGTAACGACGACAGAAAATGCGAGTATAGTGGCCGTTGTGACTCCGTCGTGCCTCGCGCGTTGGGAATCGCTCGGCACCGTACGATTGCAAAAGCGAGTCATCGTGGAAGCGGATTCGGCGACCCCGCCCATCGGTATGAACTTGTCCGCATGGACGGACAAAGAACTTGCAGTGTGGGATGCTGTGCCACCGATCGCACTGAAATTCACGAAGGGCAAAACTCAGTTCGCGATACAGAGCCGCCTCGATTGGGGTGCGGGTGGCTTCGGACCGATGATCGTGAAAACGCTGCCGTGGTTCGAGAAATATTGGGCGCAACACAACTCGTCGTACCCGATGCGACAAGGAATCGATGACTTGCGCAGTCTCGACCGCTAAAAAATCTGCCAAATCGCTGTTGCTATCGACGCGGGGCTGGCATAGACTTGGCGTACAGAGGTTTATTTGATGCGCACGCTGCTACGACTCGAAGAACTACCGATTCCGAATTTTCGGGGACGCTTCTTTACGTCGTAGCTGTTGATACAGACACCACGATTTTGAGACGGCCCCGGAGAGTTCCGGGGCTGTTTTCGTTTCGCCATTTAGGAGCCGACGATGCCGACGACCGACACCGACCGGGTCATCATCTTCGACACGACGTTACGCGACGGGGAACAAAGCCCCGGTTGCAGTATGAATCTGAACGAAAAACTCGAGATGGCGCACGCACTGAAAGAACTCGGCGTCGATGTCATCGAGGCGGGCTTCCCGATCGCGTCGCCCGGCGACTTCGAATCGGTGCAAGCGATCGCCCGTGAAGTTCACGGGCCGATCATCTGCGCGTTGGCACGCTGCAATTCGACCGACATCGACCGTGCCGCACTCGCCGTGAAGGACGCACCGCGACCGCGGGTTCACGTCTTCCTCGCAACGAGCGCCATCCACCGCGAGTTCAAATTGAAGATGTCCCGCGAGGATATCATCAAACGCACGATCGAAGGCGTGACCCGAGCACGCGACCAAATCGCCGACGTCGAATTTTCACCGGAAGATGCTTCGCGCACCGAACTCGACTTCCTCACCGAAGTCGTCGAACGCGCCATCGAAGCGGGCGCGACGACACTCAACATCCCCGATACCGTCGGCTACGCGGTGCCGAGCCACTACGCGGACATCATTCGCCACCTGAAGAAAACCGTTCGCGGCATCGACAAATGCATCATCAGCGTGCATTGTCATAACGACCTCGGCCTCGCGGTCGGCAACAGCCTTGCGGCACTTCGCGAAGGGGCGAGGCAGGTCGAATGTACGATCAACGGCATCGGCGAGCGTGCGGGAAATACCGCACTCGAAGAAGTCGTGATGGCACTCCATACCCGCCAGGATTTCTACGGCTTAACGACGGGCATCAACACGCGATTCCTTTACCCGTGTAGCCGAAAATTGTCGCATGTCACGGGTATGCAGGTGCAGCGGAACAAGGCGATCGTCGGCCAGAATGCCTTCGCGCACGAGGCGGGGATTCACCAGGATGGCATGTTGAAAAACGCCAACACGTACGAAATCATGCGGCCCGAAACGGTAGGCATTTCGCGCACCGAACTCGTTTTGGGCAAGCACAGCGGTCGCCATGCGCTCCGCCAGAAAATCAACGACCTCGGCTATCACCTCAGCGAAGAGCAACTGAACCGCGTGTTCGATTCGTTCAAGATTCTCGCCGATCGCAAGAAGGATATTTACGACGCGGACATCGAGGCACTCGCGGAAAACCAGATCCACAATATCTCGCAGAAAACGTGGACGCTCCACGCCTTCACCTGCAACGCGGGCACCGGCACCATGCCCTCGGCAGCGGTGGCGCTTTGGCGACAAGACGGAGAAATCATGAAGGATGCCGCCATCGGCGACGGCCCCATCGATGCCGTATTCAATGTGATCGACCGCATCACGGGCATCACGGTGAAGGTGTGCGATTATCGCGTTCGCGCCGTGACGGTCGGTACCGATGCCCAAGGCGAAGCGTTCATCGAAGCCGAGTTTGAAGGGAATAAACTGACCGCCCGCGCCGTCTCGACTGACATCGTCGAAGCGAGCGCGATGGCGTACCTCGAGATCATCAACCGCGCGGCCGCACGACAAGTCCGCGACCGACTGAAACCAACCGACAACATGCCACAATAATCGCTGACGCAGGTCATCAATAGGCGTGTTTTTGTTTCTTGAACAGCATTGTCAGCACTGTCAGCACCATGATTCGCAGATCGAACAGTGGGTTCCAGTGCGTGATGTAATAGAGGTCGAATTGCACGCGGCGGCGGAGCGACGAGTTACCGCGCCAGCCGTTGACTTGCGCCCAGCCGGTTAGCCCCGCCTTGACCGCGTGGCGTGCCATGTAGTTCGGTATCGTCTTTTTGAATTGATCGACGAAGTACGGGCGTTCCGGTCGCGGCCCGACGAGACTCATCTGCCCGAGTAACACGTTCAGAAGCTGCGGAAGTTCGTCGAGATTACTCGTTCGCAGGAACGCACCGAGGCGGGTGACACGGGTGTCGTTGTGTGCCGTCATCTGCGGGCCGGACGTCTCCGAATCGATTCGCATCGTGCGGAATTTCAGCATCATGAAGCGGTCGCCGTTCACCGAGCAACGCTCTTGCCGGTAGAGGATCGACCCCGGACTCGTGAGCTTAATAAGTACCACGATCAACGCCAGTAACGGCGACAGAATACACATTCCCAGCAGCGAAAATACGATGTCCATGATCCGTTTCACGACGACGTTGACGCCGTAATGGTTGCTTTCGCGCAGGCCGATGACCGTCATGCCCTGGAGGTTCGTCGTCGTCAGCGATAGCCCCGACATCGCAGGGGCATCGGCCACGAGGCGGACTTCGACCAGCGTTTGCGAGAGGATATCGAAGACGCGACGCGCATCGCCGTAGCGGTTCATCGGCAACGCGATAAACACGTGTTCGATGTGGTGGTCCGCAACGAGTTGTGCGAGGTCGCGGATCGGCCCGACGATGTTCAGATCGTTCTGCCGTTTGGCTTTTTCGTCTTCGACGTACGCGACGGTTTGAATGCCCATCCACGACGACGCTTCGAGCGATTTCGCCGTCTGCCGTGCGAGCCGACCGGTACCGACGATGAGCGCGTGACTTTGATTAAAGCCCTTGCTACGCAGCCGTCCGAGCGCGAACCACGACAGCCTTCGACACAGGACGACACCCGCAACAGCGAACACAGGGAACAACGCCAGCACGCCACGGGGGCGGTACGGCGACTGCATCGCGAACGTAATCGCGACGGTGAGAAGCGCCAAAAAGCCGACGCCCTTGATGGCGTGTGCGAGTTCTTCGCGGAACCGCGACAGCCGGTTGACATCGTACATTTGGGCCATGCGATACGCGACGGTCGCGAGAATGATGACGAGCGGAAGCTGGCCGACGCACAACGAAAATGGTGGCATATCCGGTGCGAGAATCGGCATGAGACCCGAGCGCAACCGCACGAAATCGGCGAGCAGCCACGCACACGATGTTGCGAGGAGATCCCAAACCCAGAACCATGCTCGGAGCGGTTCGCTACTTCGCGGAATCATATCGCCCGTCCGTAGGGGAACCTGCGGGTACCGCACAACACGATCTTTTAGCAACAGGTGCTTGGTCATGTCAAGGTGGCTAGAATATCGGTAACCCGAACGTTCAGAGAGTGCCGATATGCAACCGAACACCGATCAACTGCTCGCGAAACTGTACGCCTTGCGTAAGGACTATGCCGACGACCCGGAGGATGTCACGTTCATCGCGCTGGATCGTGCGTTCTTGTTCATCAGCTACAACATCGGCGCGTTCAAAGAGTACGTGCGGGAGCAGAACGAAAAAGCGTCACGCGAGTAGCGGTTCGATCACGTGGCCGTGAACGTCGGTCAGGCGGCGATCGATGCCGTTGTTGCGGACGGTCAGCTTCGTGTGATCGATGCCGAGTAGGTGCAAGATCGTCGCGTGAATGTCGTAAACTTCGGTCGGGTGTTTGCGGTCGGCGGGCTTGTACCCGAAGTCGTCGGATGCACCGTAAGTCGTGCCGCCGCGAATGCCGCCACCGGCCAGCCAGTTCGTGAAACAGTACGGGTTGTGATCGCGGCCTTTGCCACCTTGCGAACTCGGCATTCGGCCAAACTCCGTCGTCCACAAGATGATCGTGTCGTCGAGCATTCCGAGCCGTTTGAGATCGCGAATCAGCGCCGCCGCACCACGTGCCATACCAATCGCGAGCGGCCCATGATCGCGTTTCACATCCTCGTGGCTATCCCAGTTCCGCCTCGGGAAGCCGTTGTCGTTTCCGCTAAAAATCTGCACGAAACGCACACCGCGTTCGAGCAGCCGGCGCGCCACGAGGCACTTGCGGCCGAAGGCATCGATCTCTTCGAGCGGGTTGATTTCCGCATCGAACTTCGTCTTGCCATGATCGAGGCCGTAGAGCGCGAGCGTCTCCTTCGTTTCTTTGGTAATGTCGAGCGCCTCCGGTGCGGCGAGCTGCATTTTCGCGGCGAGTTCGTAACTGCGGATGCGGGCATCGAGCCGGTCGTCACCGCCGCGAGCGACCGCATGTTCGCGGTTCATTTTCGCGAGCACATCGATTGCGGAGGCATCCGCGGCGCGCGTGATAAACTTCGCGCGTTCGTTGGGGAAAAGGTCTTCGATCGGGTTCTTCGTGCCGGGGTAAATCGCACAACCCTGATGGTATGCGGGCAGGAATGCGGAGTCCCAGTTTTTGGTGCCGTTCGAGGCTAACCCGCGATGGTCGGGAAGCACGACGAATGTCGGCAGATTGTCGTTCAGGCTGCCGAGGCCGTAGCTGATCCAGCAGCCCATGCCGGGGAAACCGGGGCGGTTGAACCCCGTCGTTTGCAACAGCGTGCCCTGCGAGTGAACGCCGGTTTTGCCGACGACGTTATGCACGAACGCCATGTCGTCGACGACGTCGCCGAGCGGGGCGACGACTTCGCTGAGGTGCTTGCCACTTTTGCCGTATTGTTTGAAGTCCCAGACCGGTTTCAGCCACGGGCCGAGGCCATTCTGGAATGTCTCGACCGGTTCGCCGAAATTGGCCGCCTGCCCGTGTCGCTTGATCAACTCGGGCTTGTAATCGAACAAATCCACGTGGCTCGCCGCACCCGCCATGAACAATTGCACGACGCGCTTCGCACGCGGTTTATGGTGCGGCACTGCACCGGCGGTCATGCTCGCCAACGCAATCCCACCGAGGCTCGCAGACGACAGCGACAGAAACTGACGACGGTCCATGATTTGATTCCTGTTACCAGCCATGTGTTTTGTGGATGTCCCGAATGCCATAGTCGGCATCGAAACGGTTGCTCCGAGAATGACGTGCGGATATGATGACTTATCATACACCAAACGAGGAACTGAACATGGACCGCGACACGTTCGACCAGACGATTCGTACGTTCAAGCACCGCATGCCTTTCCGCCCATTCACCGTAGCGATGGAAAACGGCGACCGATTGGAGGTCGATCATCCCGACGCATTGGCCATCCGGGATGGTGTGGCGTTGTTCGCCGGACCGGGAGGAATCCCGTCGATCTTCGACCACGAGGGGGTCAGTCGGGTCATCGGTGATCTCGCCGGCCAACCCGTATCTGATGCCTAACACGGCTTCCCGATTCACTTCGGTCGTTTCTTCGCATCGCGTGACGCGTCTAAACGAAGTGTACGACTGAATCGGTTCGATGTGCATTGCGTGTAGCAAAGTGTCCACTATGGTGGCTGTAGGCGAACGGGAGGAAACTCCACTGAAAGATTTTGTTGGGTGAATCCTCAATCCACGAAGGCAAACTCGTTCAGGTTCAGTACCACGCGGCAGCCGTTGGCGAGGCCATGTTTTTGCACGAATGCGACGAGCGTTTCGCGTTCTTGCGCGGTCGGCTCTCGCCCGATGGCGATTTGGAATGCCGCCCGAATCCGGTCCGCATCATCGGTGGCGAGTGCTTCGACGCGAGTAGCGAAATGCTTCGCCATCGCCACGCTCAGGTTGTTGTTGAGGAGTGCCAGCGCCTGTTGCGGCGTCAGCGTCTGGTTGCGTTTGTCCACCGACAGCGACGGGTCCGCACAGTCGAGCGAGGCGAGGAACGGTTGCTGTTGCGACCTGACCAAGAAGCGGTAAATCGTGCGGCGATGCGAACGCACATCGTCGGGATCGTGGAGGTGATAAAGGTAATGCGGCGAATGCTCCGGCTTTTCGATGACGAAATCCTGAAAGCTCGGACCGCCCATCTTGAGGTCGAGTTTCCCCGCCGCAAGCAAGATCGAATCGCGTATCGCCTCGGCTTCGAGTTTCCGCCGGTTCTGCCGCCAGAGATAGCGATTCTCCGAATCGACTTTTTCATTCGCCGGGTTCGATTCCGAAGACAATCGATACGTCGCGCTGGTGACGATCATCTTGTGCAACTTCTTCAGGGACTGATGTTCGCGAAGCTCGTTCGCCAGGCAATCGAGCAACTCCGGGTGCGATGGTAACTGGCCCATTTTGCCGTAATCGTTCGGCGTATCGACGAGGCCGCGGCCGAAGTGATACTGCCACACGCGGTTCGCCATCACGCGCCACGTGAGCGGGTGATTCGCATCGCTGAGCCACTTCGCGAGTGCTGCACGGCGTTCACCCTCAGTGTGATTTGCAGGGAGCGAAAATGCGGCGACTCCGGGTATCGCGAGCACGCCCGGTGCGACGTCCTTGCCGGGTTTGGTGACATCGCCACGCGGGAGAATCGCAATCGGCCGCGGTTTGCCACCGCTCGCCCCCGTGCCGATGAAGTTCCCTTCGCCCGTGTGAACCGCACCGATAAACGCCACGCGGCGCGAACCGGCTAACGCGCGAATTTCCGCATCGACCGCACGGGAAGTCGCCTCGTGTAAGGCCAAGTCTTTCACGCCGCTTTCGCCGAGCATTTTGCGGAGGTACTCGTCGCGTGCCTGTTTGAGTTTGGGTAAATCGCTCGTGGATAATTTCGGCGCGGCTGGGTAGATACCATCGGTCAGGTTCGCTTTTCGCCAGCGGATCGGCGCTTCGATGCTATCATGTGCCCTCACCGGTTTGCCGGCCGCGACGTTTTTGTTGCTTACATCGAATGCTTCGCACTCGGCGAGCGCGAAGATAAAGTCATCCTGTCGCGGCGCGAGTTTCGTTGCCATCACCCGCAGGTATCGCCCGCTTTTTCCGCCTGCCATCGCGGTGTACGCCGTCGTGCCGGGGTTCGCGTAGTCCTTCGTCGTCTCGTCCGCGATGATGGTAACGCCCTTTTGAAACTCGGCATCATCCGAAAGCTCGATCCGGAAGCGCACGGGGAAACCGAACCCCGCACCGATAGTGTTGAAGTCGTCGTGGCATGGCTGAAGCACGATTCGCTCGAGTTTCTGGCTCGCACCGAGATCGATCTGCACCCACTTCGGCTCGTCGTGTTTCGCAGAGATGGTCGAATGGTAGCCGTGCTCGGGGGGCTTCGGCCCGATGGCCGGTGTCGTGGCGTCGGCAATCTGTTTCTCGATGGCAATGAGTTCCACACCGGCTATGTTCCGCAACAGTTTCGCCTTTGAATCGGCATCGGCTTTCCGCGCTTCCAGAGTTGCACGTTGGGCGGCGATTGCGGGGTCCGTGTCGTACGCTTTGTCGGTCCGGTCGATGGCTGCGAACACTGCTTGCAGGCGATAATAGTCTTCGTGGCTGATCGGATCGAACTTGTGATTGTGGCATTGCGCACAGTGAACGGTCAGCCCGACGAAAGTGCTCATCGTGTTGGCGACGAAATCATCGCGGTCGAGGTGCCGGGCGATTTTGCCGTCGATCTTCGACTCGGGCAACTCTGCATGACCGATGAAATCCCACGGTCCCGCCGACAGGAAACCGAGTGCTTCGATTCCATCGACGGTGCCGGGGAACAGCACGTCCCCCGCAATCTGTTCTTGTACGAATCGCCCGTATGGCTTGTCGGAATTCAGCGCACGAATCACGTAGTCGCGGTACGGCCAGGCGTTCGGTCGCGGCTTGTCTTTATCGTAGCCGTGCGTTTCGCCGAAGTGAACGACATCGAGCCAATGCCGCGCCCAACGCTCGCCATAGTGCGGCGACGCGAGCAACGAATCGACGAGTTTCTCGTAAGCATCGAGGGAACGATCCGCCACGAACGCATCGACTTCCTTTTGTGAGGGCGGTAAGCCGATAAGATCGAAATGCAGTCGGCGAATGAGCGTGCGGCGATTCGCAGGCGGGGCAGGGGCGAGCGACTTCGCTTTCCATTTCGCTTGAATCAAAGCATCAATCGGGTTTTCGCCCGAAACGGACTTCCCCTTGCGGATCGGCTGGAAGCTCCACCAGTCGTTCGGGTTCGTGGCCGTCGAACCATCGTCGGGCCAATTCGCACCGGCTGCGATCCACGCTTCGAGGATGCCGATTTCGCTTGCGGAAAGCCGCTCGCCCTTCGGTGGCATCCGGGTGTCATCGGTTGCCGTCACGCGGTGCCAGATCGCACTCTCACGCGGTTTCCCCGGTGTAAACAGCTTGCCGTTGTCGCCACCTTTCAGTGCATCGGCCTTGCGATCCAGTCGCAGCCCGCCACGTGACTTCGCATCACCGTGACACGCGAGACAGTGCTTTGCAAGAATCGGTTTCACGCCAGTCGTAAAATCCGCACCCGGCGCAGCAACGACTACCTGTGCCAACCCAAACAGCAGAACGAACGAGATCGAGTGCCGCACAACGTTTGCTCCAGGATTCGGATCGCAGCGGTAAAAGTAACCAGCAAAACTAGCCTTCGGAGACATCCTTGACGATTTGGCGTGCCAGTTTGTAGGCGTTGCGGATGTGCGTGCCGCGCAGGTCGAGTTGATCTTGCGTGAACATTCGCCCCGCTTCGCAGGTTGGCAAGCCCGCGATTTCAATCGTCAGAGGCAGCAGTTGCATGAATTCGCGGACGCGCTGTTGGCGAACCTCAGCCGAGTTATCCACAGTCATCGCAATACTCCCGATGCAGGTGAAAAAGATAACGTCATCGTAAGCAGTTCACCGACAATAATAAAGCCCACGTACGGTCGTGGGCTTCGCGTTAACTGATGATCGACTTGCGGCGTTTGATGTAATCCCAGACCACGAAGCGATCGAGTTCGCGGCCCGTCGTGTAAACGACGCGGCCTTTCGTCGATTCTGCCAACGTTCGTGCGAAGCGAATGTCTTCCTCGGATTGGCTCCACGTGGATAGCAGGAAAATGTTGATCGTGATTCCTTCCTTCGCACATAGTTTCGCTTCGCGCAAGGTGGCTTCCTCGGTGCGCGGGTGCGGCGGGTAGAGCATGTACAACATGCTTCCCTCGAAGTGCGCCGTCGGCAAGCCGTCGGTAATCAGCATCACTTGCTTGTTCGGCGTGTCGCGGTTGCCGAGAAATTTCCGCGCCGTTTGCAGGGCGTGTTGAATGTTCGTGAAGTGCCACGGCACATTCGACTCGCTCACGTTCGGGTTGCTCATGTCCGCCTTCAGCCGCACGACGGGGTCGTAAACCGTCACCGGCTTCGGCATCAGCGTCGGGATTTCCGCCAACGAACGTGGCTTCGCGAACGTGTACATCTCGATGAACTGCAAGAAGTCGCCGGGATATTCCGCACGGATCAGGCCATCGAGCGCCAAGCCCATCCGCTTCACGTTCGCGTATTGCATGTCGTAACGCATCGAGCCGGACATATCGAGCAACACGCACGTCGCCGCCTTCGGCGTGTTTCGCGTGTGGTGAATGACGATGTCTTCGGTTTTCATCCGTATCGGGCCGCCCGTGTTGCCCGACCGCAGCATCGCGTTAATCATGCTCGAAGGAATGTCCATGTTCGTGACCGAATCGCCGAACTCGTACTCCTTCGTTCGCGGCGATTCGGTGGCCCCTTCGCCCAGTACCGCATCGGGGTGTCGCCCCGTTCGCGACGCTTGCAGTTCGTTGAAAATCGTCGATAATACCTTCGATTGGAACAACCGAAACGCTTTCGGCGTCATCTGGTACTGGTTTTTGGAATTCGTTTCCAGTCCCTGTTGCTCGGCCTGCTGGCGTAAGTACTCGGCAATTTGTTCCTGTAGTTGGCGAAGCTGATCGGCGTTCTCGGTGCCGGTGAGATCTTGCACCTCATCCATGTCGATGTAGCCGAGTTGCCCAGACGCTTTCGCTTCCTGAAGTTGCTGAAGCAACTTTTCGATCGCGTCGAGTTCCTCTTTGATTTCTAGAGCTTGCGGCACCGTCATTTTCGTGCGGCCGGTGAATTCGTACTTCGAGACGAGTTCGTCGATCAGGTACTTGTCGCCGAGCTTTTGCACGAGTTGGACAATGTCTTTCGCGAATTTGTTGTTGTCTTTGCCCGCACGGTAGTACAGATTTTCGAGGTCGCGAAGTTGTTCTTCGGCGACGGCTTCCTTGAATTCCTTCACGAGCTTTTCGGGCGGCACGACCGTTTCGGCCTTCTGCGTGAACGCTGCCTTCGCAGCATCTTCGGCGGCCTTCGTCTCGTACGTTTCGAGGATCTTCTTCTTTCGCTCGCGCAGTTCTTCCATGATCTTGTCGATGTTCGCGATGAACCCCGCTATCTGGCTGGGGTCGATCTTGACCATCTTCGCGAGTTCTTCTTCGGAAAGCTGCCGCATATCGCCGTAGGCCAGCATGTGCTCGAACGCGGCCGAAACCATATCCGGTGGCGGCGCGGTCGGGCTGGGAAACTCCATCGGGTCGTACTTCTGATAAGTGTGGATGATTCCACCGAGGCGATCCGGGGTGCTCATAATTTCGTCCGTCGAGTCAGCGTGATCCACTTGTGCGTGTACTTTTAGTTTAGGCAGCGGGTCAAGCTGCGCGGCGACGCGAATTGGCGTTGCCGACAAAATCGTGCGAATCGGCAACGCGGGGCTAAACATTCGGACCGGGCCAGCCGATATAACCGGTAGACTCGTCGTACCGTTGGCACGAGCAGGGATGCTCTGTACCGCGACGGCTGAAGTAAAGGTGAATTATGCGACGCAACCACCGTATGCTGACGGGTGCCATGACCTGCCTCGGGCTAGGGCTAATCACCCAGACTGGCTGCCAGACGAACTTTGGCGGGATGACCCTGCCGAGTCCGCACTATCTTCAGCAGCGCCCCCAGTACTTCCCGCCCGACCCGGCATTCCCGCTTCAACGCGAAGTCGATTCGATGCAAGACGCCGACGGCGCACTGCGTCGAGGTGCGGCCGCCGGTATCGGTGTCGCTGCACCCGCAATCGGCCCCGTCGGTGCGGTCGCGTTGCCGGTTCCCGTGGCAAAGTAGCACGCGAAACCGATGGTTCAGGTACGCAATTCGTCGCGAATTGTCCGTATTGACAGTCGCGCGGATCGCGATTATTACCCGCCCACGAGCGGTTCCGACAGGACGTCGGATATGCCAGGGGCAAAGGACTGCCCCTGCCCGTTCTTCTAGGGAGAGGGTGCATCTATGCGGCACGGAATGTCGTTTTCATCGAGTCTCAGTCTCGTCGCTTGTATCGTGTTCCTCTCGTCGATAGGCTGCCATTCCGCAGACAAAACCATTCTCCCGAGCAAGCAACTCAAGCCATATGTGCCGGCAACACCAGCGAAGACTATGCCGACGGCGAGCCTGTCGCGCACACCGAACAACCGCAGTCCCGTCGTAACGAACGATAGTTTTCAGCGAAATCAATCGAACAACGTGCCGTCGCAGGCTAGTGCAAGCCAAGTGCCGGTGATCCCCACGACGGGCGTGCCGGTGCCGATCGCCTCGAATGAAGTGCGTTTGCCAGGGTTGCAAGAACCAACGCCTGCCGGTTTGACGCCACCGACCCCACCCGGATCGTTGACGAGTCCCGCGATCCCCTCGCCAACGGCATCGCCCAACGCGCCGATCATGCCCGCGATGTTCGACACGAAATAATGCGTGAGCGAGTCGAAATCTCGTCGCCAGAATCGACGTAAGTCACAATTGGTGAAGCTCCAAAACCATGTTTTGGGGCGTTTTTCCGTCTCAAAATGCCACTTTTTGATCGCAAATCGCTGATCTGTTTCGAGGTTTTTTGCCGTAACTCAAACGAATGTTGTGAGTTACACCGATGGTCATCGATTCGACGCTCGCCGCAAATACCGACCGAAAATCGACCGGATGCGACCGAAAATCGACCGGATGCGACCGAAAATCGACCGGATGCGACATTTCCATGTCATTTGGCGACAATTCTATGTCACTCCGTTCGCGACGCGAATTTCGACTTACGTCGGATCGCCTCCGATTGTTTGACTATCGCAATTCGTGTGGGTGCCAATATCATGCTGGTTTTGCCGTCGCTTTCGCGATTCGTTTTGCGATCTGAGCCGCGGCTGTACCGGCTTTGAAACCGGCATCGATATTCACCGTCACCACGCCCGCCGAGCAACTATTCAACATCGTCAAAAGCGCCGCCACGCCGCCGAACGATGCTCCGTAGCCGATACTCGTCGGCACGGCGATGACGGGGCAATCGACGAGGCCACCGACTACACTCGGAAGCGCGCCGTCCATCCCTGCACACACGATCAGCACGTCTGCTCTTGCGATCCGTTCGCGGTGCCGCAAGATGCGGTGAATCCCTGCCACGCCGACATCGACGATCATTTCGACCCGCACGCCCATCACACGCACCGTATTCGCGGCTTCTTGAGCCACGGGCAGATCGCCCGTTCCAGCCGTAATCACGAGGACATCGCCGACCGGTTCGGGCTTCGGGCCGGGGGGCGGCAGCCAAAATGTCCGTGCGACGCGATCGATCTCGGCAGTTGGAAATGTAGCATGAAGCAAATCGCTCTGTTCCGAACTGAGCCGCGTGACAAAGCAATCCTGATTCGCATCCGACAATCGCGCCACGGCCCCAGCGATCCACGCGGCGGTTTTTCCTTCGGCAAGTATGACCTCGGGAAATCCGCAACGCTCTTTCCGGTGCAGGTCGAGCGTCGCAAAACCCAAATCGCCGAACGCCGGTTCGCCGAGCCGAGCGACCGCCGCATCGACCGCAACCGTGCCCGTACGAACGCCTTCGAGTAGCTGATTCAATTCTGTCGTTGTCATCTGTTCTCAAGCCGAAACTGGCTTCTCAATTGCCGCATTCGCGTCCGATTTCACTTTAGTATATCTCTCGCTCTTTGCGACAAGTTGTTGCTACGTTCGATGACATGCCCGCCTACAATCACCTCGTGTCGGGTCGCTGCGAACCCTTCGGTGTCGTATCGTGTCTGATTCTCTACATTACGCCCACTATTCACCGCGATTGAAACCGAATGGACTTGCACACGCTCGAACTGCTCCAGTTCGATAAAATTTTAGCCCTCGTTGCCGGTTATACGGCCTCGTCGCTCGGTCGCGATCTCGCGCTCCAACTCGAAACGTCGACCGACATCTCGCTCATCCGCAAGGAAATCGATCTCGTTTCGCAGATGGTCGAAGCGCTGACGCAGGGCCAAAGTCCGCCATTCGGTGGGCTACACGATGTGCGATTGCTCGCACGTCGTGCGGCGATCGGCACCGCACTGAGTGCCGAGCAACTTCTCGAAATCGCCGACACGCTGATTTGCACGGGGGCGATCTATCGCTACCGAATGCGGCTCGACGAACGGCTCGATGGTTTGATTCAACTTCTCGCGGGGATCGAAGACCTCGGCGCGGTTGCGAAGACGATCTCCGGGTGTATCGATGGCCGTGCCCACGTGCTCGATATGGCGAGCCGCGAACTCGGTGCGGTGCGACAAAAGCTGCACCAACTCGACGAAAAAGTGAAGGCGGAAGTGCGGCGATTGCTGCGCGATCCCGAACTGCGGAAAATCCTCAGCTATCCGAACGCCACGGTCAACGGCGATCACTACGTGCTTCCTGTGTCGGTGAATCATCGGCACAAAATCCAGGGCGTCGTTCACCGCGTCAGCGGCACCGGCGAGACGGTGTTCATCGAACCGGCGTCGATTACCGCACTTAGTGCCGAGCGGATGACGCTGAAAGCCGAGGAAGATCGCGAGGTGAAGCGGGTGCTTCGCCGGTTGAGTGCGGAAGTCGGGCGCGTGTCCAAACCGCTGATTTATTCGCTCGATGCGATCGCGAAACTCGACCTCGTTTGCGCGAAAGCCCGCTACAGTCGCGACTTCAACATGTACGCCCCGATCGTGAACGACGAAGGGAAGTTGTGGCTGCGGAACGCCCGCCACCCCTTGCTCGAAAGCCTATTTCGCAACGCCAACCGCGAAGCCCCGCCGAGCGAATCCGATGCGGCGAGTGCGATCCGAAAAACCAAGTCGGTCGTGCCGATCGATGTCCGCCTCGGCGTCGGCTTCCAGATGTTGATCGTGACCGGGCCGAATACCGGCGGCAAAACGGTCACATTGAAGACGACCGGACTCCTCGCCCTGATGGCCCAGGCCGGGTTGCACGTGCCGGCTGGAGAGGGCAGTACGCTACCGATTTTCGACAACATCCTCGCGGACATCGGCGACGAACAGAGCCTCGAACAATCGCTGAGCACGTTCAGTTCGCACATCACTCGCATCGCGAAAATCTTCGAACTCGCCAACGAACGCAGCCTCATTTTGCTCGACGAACTTGGGGCCGGTACCGACCCGACCGAAGGGGCCGCACTCGGTCGCGCAATCCTCGATCAGATCGATTCGATCCGCTGTCGTGCGATCGTGACAACCCACCTCGGCGACTTGAAAACGTACGCATTTCACAACGAGAACGCGGAGAACGGTGCGGTTGAATTCGACACGGAAACACTGCGCCCGACGTACAAACTCTTGATCGGTCAGTACGGGATGAGTAACGCAATCATGATCGCACGGCGACTGAAGTTGCCTAAGGAATTGATCAAGCGCGCACAGAAATACCTTCGCAAAAAGCGTGGTCGAACCATCGAGATGGCGCGCCTGCAAGAGTTGCGCGAAGAGGCCGAGAAGGCGCGGGTCGATGCCTTGGCGGCACAACATGAAGCGACGTTGCAGAAGCAGGAATACGAACGCAAAACAATGGAATTCGAGCGGGAATCGCAACTTCAGGCCACGTTATTGGAGAAGCGCGAACGGCTTCAGGCGAACGCGACCGTTCACGTGTCGCGGTTCGATGCGAAGGGGAAAGTCGTGCGCGTTGACGTGAAGAAACGCACGGTGTTGGTCAGTGTCGGCCTCGGTCAGTGGGAAATTCCGTTCGACGAAATTACGCCGCTGGATTGTTGATGCGCTCGCGGATCAGCCACTCGGGCTTCACGCGATGCAGATAGCCGACGATGATCCCCGTGCCGATCGCTTCGACGAGAATCACGGGCAGATACAACCCGAAGATCACGACTGCCACCGACTCGCCGCCTTCGATGCCAAACGAAATGACGAGCACGTTCAACGCCACCGTCAGCAATCCCACGAGAAACCCCGTCGCGGCACCGATGACGCCGACCCACTTTGTGCGGCGACCATTTTTGGTGATGACGCGATAGATCGCCGGGAACAGAAACCCGACCATCACCGCAGGCAGGCCCATCACAGAGCCATTGATGCCGAGTGTGATCAGGCCGCCGTGCGCGAACAGCAACGCCTGAAACGCGAGAGCAATCGCGACGGCAACCACAGCACGCGGGCCGAGAATGACCCCGGCCAGACCGTTTAGAAGAAGGTGGACGCTGCCGACGCCGACACGAAAGTGGATCTGCGAAGCGACGAACAATGCAGCCGTCAGCAGGCCGAGGCGGGGAATTTCGCGTTCGTCGAGTTTGCGAATGCCGAGCGAAACCATCGCCACGAGCGCGATCCACCCCGCCGCGATCCATTCCGAACGGAGCGCACCATCCGAGATGTGAACGGCGAACACACTTGCGATCATGTCGAATGTTTTAGAAGTTCCCGCTCGTGCAGTCCCATTGAATGTCGTTTATTTAACCGATGAATTGATCCAGTCTCGTTCCAGAAACGAGCAAATAGAGTGGCGTATCCATTTACGAGAGTCGCTCCAGTTGCATCCGGATCACGTCATCGGATTCGTCTCCGGGCCACGTTCCGGCCACGACATCGGCGAGCGTTTTTCCTGGAGGCAATTGCCTTGCCCGTCGCGCCGTTTTCAAGATCGTTTCGCGGTCCGCAAGAACTTGTTCGGGCGTCCGTGAGGTCATACGTCGGATCGCTTCTTCTAACAACTCGGGCATCGGATCGGCAACCGAATCCTGTTCCGCCAATTCTTCCAAGTACGTTACGAGCGAGAGTCCGAATCGCTTCGCTTTCTCCTGTAGCCGTGCTTCGATGACGACTGGTAGACGAATCTGAACGATGCGAGTTTCGGTTGAATCGAGTTGTGTCATCATTTCCTCCATCCGTGTATGATACTGCCAATATGCACAATTCTGCGGAGGAATTCGCAACACCGACGAAAGAAAATCTGACAAATTGCGATTATTTGTTAGGAAGTGCGTTGCACTTATGCTTTCATGATTACGATGAGTACACGGCGTCCCGTGTACATCTCTCGCTCCCGTTCTATTTTCAAGGTGCATCATGACGAAGTTGCGAATGGCATTTCTCGCGATTGGGCTTTTCGCGATCGGCGGCGGTATCGTTGGACAGGAAACGAAAACGACCCCGAAACCTGCGGCTGACAAAGACGCGAAAGAAACGGTACCCGTAAAGTTGAAGGGGAAGTCGCAACTGCCCGCCGGCTGGCGGGAACTCGGCCTCACCGACGATCAGAAAACGAAAGTTTACGCGATCGATGCGAAATACGATGAAGAAATCGACGCGATGACCGCGAAAATCAAAATCGCAAAGGATAAGAAGAAAAAAGAGCAACTCGAAGTTTTGACAATGGAGCAGAAGAAGCGCCTCGAAGACGCGCTGAAGAAGAAAGCCGGAACGGACAAGTAAGCAGAAATCGGGGATCTTGTTAGCCCGACGCGCCAGCGAGGGAAACCCGCGAAAATGCACGCCATCGCGGTGACGACAAAAAATCCCTTGCTGGCGCGTCGAGCTACGGGATGGTTCTGTTATCGCCGATTACGCCGCGGAAATCGAGGATGATTTGGGAGTCGAACGAACGATCTCGCACGATCCGAACGCACTGCCCGATTGGGCAGTCGTTCGCAGTCTGTTGCTTTCACTCGGCGAAACTGCGACGCTTCGCATGATCGACGGGATGCCCGCGTTCCCCGATGAAATCCCCGAAGCGTCGTGGCAAGAACTGCGAATTGGAATGAACGGCGGCATGGTTACGGTCAAGCGTCGTGCGGGTCAACTCGTATGCGTCGCGTGGGGCACGGGCGAACCATCGCTCGTGCAATCTTGGAACCGCTTGAACTACTGTCTCGCCAAATCGACTCAAGGCACCATCGCGACCGAAACGGGATCGATGAGCGCAGACGATTTCGCCGAAAGCGTCAGAATACACATCGACTCGCATTAAATTGTTCTTGGTCGAGATTGTCTCATTGCGCGGTACGACCGGTACGTCCTGCCCGATCCGCACCAATTCACCTTCCAGGTGCGGCCTAGCATTCAACTCGGTGCGTATCGTCGTGCAACCCGGTCGATACGTCAAAGAGTGCCGAATCCCCCACGGCGTGCCGGTCCGGTTGGACTTGCCCCGTCGTCGTGGATTCGTTACCTTCACGCCAAACCCGTAGTATGGGTGGCATACGCAGGCCAGAAGGAGCCGACTGTGACCGTTACCGTGCGACAGTTGGCAACGTGGGTGGAAGGCGAAGTCGTCGGGGACGGCGAACGTGTCATTTCAAACGCCCGTCCACTCAACGAAGCCCGTTCCGGCGACATTACCTTCGTCGAAGACGAAAAATACATGTCCGCGTGGCACGACTCCCACGCCGCCGCCGCCGTCGTGAACTCGTCGGTTCCGGTCAATGGCCGCCCACTGATTCGCGTTCGCGATCCGCTCATGGCGTTCGCCAAAATCGTGCAGCATCTCCACGGCATCGCCCACCCGCACGCGGCTTCAATCCATCCCACGGCGTGCATTCACCCGACGGTTATCATCGGGGCGGAAGCCACGGTCGGCCCCCATGCGACCATCGGCGAAGGTACGATCATCGGCGCACGGGCTACGATCCATGCCGGTGTAAGCATCGGTATGGAATGCCGGATCGGCGACGATGTCGCTTTGTTTCCGCACGTCGTGCTTTACGATCAAACGACGCTCGGTAACCGCGTGCGAATTCACGCCAATTCGGTGATCGGTGCCGACGGGTTCGGCTATCGCCACCACGATGGGCGCAACGTTAAAGTTCCGCAACTCGGCAGCGTCGAGATTGCGGACGACGTCGAAATTGGGGCGTGTACGACGATCGATCGCGGCACGTTCGGAGCCACGCGAATCGGCCTCGGTACGAAGATCGATAACCTCGTGATGATCGCGCATAACTGTCAGATCGGTAAGCACAATCTGCTCGTGAGTCAGGTCGGCATCGCCGGTTCGACGACGACAGGCGATTACGTCATCATGGCGGGTCAGGTGGGTGTCGCGGATCACGTACACGTGGGGGATCGCGTGCAACTCGGTGCGCGGGCCGGCATTCACAAAGACGTGCCAGCCGATTCGCGGATGCTCGGTGCCCCGGCCACGCCTGACCGCGAACAGATGCGGATCATCGTCAGTTTGGAAAAACTACCCGAACTGCGAAAGGACATCCGAAAAATCAAGCATCACCTCGGCATGGAGGACGAATGATGCCGGATGTCGATTTGCCACCCGTCGGGCTGATCGCCTGTGCGGGTCGGTTCCCGATCTTGATCGCCGAAAAAGCCCGCGAGTGCGGGATCAAAGTCGTCTGCATCGGCGTTCATGGCATGGCCGACCCGAGCCTCAGCCGCATTTGCCACGAATATCACCCGATGCGGCGGCTGTCGCTCGGCTTCATGATTCGCTCGTTCCAGAACGGCGGCGTCGAGCGTTGGTCGATGGCGGGAAAGTTTCACAAACACATTCTGTTCCGCCCGTGGCGCTGGCTGCAACTCTTGCCCGATGTGCGGATGCTACGATACTGGTACTCGCGTCGCCGCAGCGATAACAAAGACGATTCGCTGTTACTCGGCTTGATCGATGAATTTCGCAAGGAAGGCCTGGAGTGCGTCTCCCCGCTGGACCTCTGCCCGGAGTTGCTCGTGCGAAACGGAACGCTGACGCGCCGCGAACCGACGGCCGCCGAAATGAAAGACATCGACTTCGGTTGGGTGCTCGCGAAAAAAATGGGCGAACTCGATATCGGCCAGAGCGTAATGGTACGAGAGTTAGCGGTGATTGCCGTCGAGGCGATCGAAGGGACCGACCTCGCGATTCGGCGTGCGGGCGAACTTTGCAAGCGGGGCTTCGTCGTTGTGAAAGTCGCGAAACCGCAACAAGATCGCCGCTTCGACGTACCGACGGTGGGTGTCACGACCATCGAGACGATGCACCAAGCGGGTGCGACGGTTTTGGCAATCGAAGCGGGGCAGACGATCTTGCTCGATGAGGCGTTTACGATTGCCCTCGCCGACCGGTACGGTATCGCGATTGCATCGATTGTAAGACCTGAGGCATGAGCATTCGGTGCGGTGTGAGGAATATTGGCGAATCGACGATTCGCAAACTGTGATGCGACGGGGTAATCAGCTATAACAGGTAATATACTCGTAGCTTCGGAAGCACTCTTCGCGGTTCGTTATGGGTTCGATTTCGTTTCAACTCCCGGATAGTTTGCCCGCAGGCGCGAAGCCCGCGATCGATCGCGCGCGGTTCGCGGGCGGTTACGATCGCACGCCGTTTCCGACGCGTACCCACGTCAGCGGACAACAACTCAAACTCACTCGCAGTCAGTGCGAAAGCGGATTCGTCAACGTGCCCTGGCCGATCCCCGAGTTCGGCTTTCCCGTCACGAGTACCACAACATTACGGGAACGCCCCGAACCGTATCATCTGCTCGTCGAACTCGCGCGCGGCAAATTGAATCAGCTGCGCAATCAGATGTACGAATGGAAGTTGCTCGGCTTGATCCCATCGGAAGCCGTCAATACCGATTTGCGAACGGCAACCGCATCGTTTGCTCGTGCCGTACTCAATCAGTTTACCCCTGAAGCCGACGCGGATGCCACAGCGTGCTTGGAACTGTGCTATCGAATTGCGGACGCGGTCGCACAAGAATACTGTCGTGCGGCGATGGACACCCGGCTGACACGTGGCCGTTTGCCGACGCGTTTGAGTTGCCGCCTCAGCGAAATACCTAGCCCGGAAGCGAAGGCGAAGTTTCAGGCGACCTTCAACGCAGTGCAACTCGTCCCGAACTGGTCGGAAATCGAGTCGAGTCCTTCAAACAGCGACTGGTCGAAGTTCGATGCCATGCTCGACTGGGCGGAGTCCAACGGTATCCGCACTTCGATCGGGCCGATCATCGATTTGACGGGCAAAATGCTACCCGCATGGCTCTCGGAATCGAGAGGCGAACTACCGAGTATCGCGGCCTACTTCTGCGATTTCCTCGAGACGATCGTTCATCGCTACCGCGACCGCGTCAAGAACTGGACCGTCTGCACGGGACTCAACCACAGCGATCATCTCGAATTATCCGAAGACGACCGTCTGCGGCTCGTCGTGCGACTACTCGAATCGGCGCGGATGGCCGACCCCGATGGCCAATGGACGGTCGGCCTGTCGTTGCCGTGGGGCGACTATCTCGATCGCGAAGAATACACGTACTCGCCGCTCGTATTTGCCGATACACTGCTGCGAAGTGGACTACCGGTGAATGGCTTTGAATTGGAGTATTTCTGCGGGAACGACCCCCGCGCGAGCTTTCTGCGAGACAGCATCGAACTGGGCCGACTTCTGGAACTGTTCGGGTTACTCGGCGTTCCACTCGATGTCGTGGCACGTCATCCGGGGCGATCTACCGCCGTGGCAACGAAAGCGGGTTCGGGGGAAATGCCCGTGTTTAGCCGCTATTGGAAGGGCCTCGATACGACCGAATCGCAGAACGATTGGGGTTCGACGGTCGCGTCAGTCGTGCTCAGCACGCCGCATATTCGCACGTTCTGTTGGGACCGCTGGCAAGACCAAACCAACGACGATTCGCTCGGATTGATCGACGCAACATCGAAGGCGAAACCGCTACTCGAATCGCTACGCCAACTCCGCACGAAATACCTGTGAATTCTCAAGGCATGGTTCAAAAACGGTAGTTTTGGATAGCAGGTGCGTCTTTCGTTCTTCAATCTCTGGTAGCCGCAGGTCTTGAGCCCCAGCGGATTAAACATCTATCCCTTGCGCAACTCGTTGTGCGGGATAGTCTTCCTGCATCTGACGCTACGCCCAGGGGTACGACGTAAGACGTCGTACCCCTGGGTCGCGCTTCGTACCCCTGAGTGCCTGTGAAACAAGTAAAATCAGAACTCGCCGTGTCTGTACATCACGATAGCGCAACTTCAAAACTTGCGCGTCGGGCTGGCACGATTTCCGATTTCGACACGGTTCCCGATTCCAGCCAGACTTACGTCGATTTTACTTCAACTCGATCTCGAACAGATTTTTCCCCGCAACGACTTTCACCGTCAGCCCGCTGGTTTCGTGGCTGGCGTACTTTTCGGGGAGTTGCGATTTCTCGCCGACTTCGCCATCGTAGTAGCCGCCGTTTTTCGACTGAAACACGCTGACGCGATATTCGCCCGCAGGCACACCGTCGCCGGATTTCACCGTGCTCAGCACGACGCGGCCTTCGCTGTCGGTCAAACCATCTGCGACATTTCGCTCCTTCGCGGTCGCAATCAGCTTGCCGTGAAGCGTCACCGTGGCCCCCACCACCGGTTGGCCATTCTTCGTTAGCATCACCGTCGTCGGGTGTAGCGGAATCTTGTCGATCAATTCGTACGTTGGCGAACCCAACTCTTCGGTTTCCGGCAGTTTCAGGTTCTCCGGCAAGATGCCATCGAGCATGACGTTCGCGATCAGCGGGCCGTCCTGTTTCATGGTGATCCACGCAATGTGGTCGAATTCGCCGTATGTGAGGCCACGGAGTTTGCTCCCGCCGCCGGTGGTGGCGAGTTGGTAGTGATTCATGCCGTTCCGCACGAACTTCTGGTAGCGGTGAACGTGCCCGCAAAATACGGTGTATTTTCGCCCTTCGAGCGACTTTTCAAACCCTGCCCAGCCGTTGGCGTCGAGATCCTTCGCAGTCCAGAGCGGCTTGTGGACAAAGATCGTCGTCCAACGCACGTTCTTGTTCTCTTCGAGAACCTTCCGCATCGATTCGTTCTGCTCCGGGCTGATGTGCGCGCCTTTGCCGTCCTCGGAGTTGACCGCAAGGAACAGCGTGTTTTTGTAAACGAAGTGGTAGTACGTCTTGCCGTAGCGGCCGCCCCAATACTCGATCATCGCTTTGTTCGTCAGGTCGTGATTGCCCGGCACGTAGAAGAACGGCATTTCGAGCTTTTTCGCAAACGAATCGAACTCGTCCCACTCTTTCTTCATCACCTCGGGCTTCAGCGTGTAACCCTCGATGAGGTCGCCGACGGAAACCACGAACTGCGGCTGAAGCAGGTTGATCTGATGGACCGCCTTCGCGAACACATTCGCTCGGTGCCCGCCGGTACGATCCGAGATGACGGCAAACTGAAACTGTTCCGCACCGTTGTTCAGCTTCAAGTTCGTCCAAGGGTTTTTCTCACCCGAAGCGACCTGGATCGCACTCGGGCCGTCCCGCCCTTCCGTCGTCGTCGTCGGTTGGCGTGAGAACGCCACAGCCACGCCGAGAAGCGCCACCACGACCGCACCGATTATTACGCGATTCATTTGCAACATCCTCGTTAGGGGAATTGCAATTGAACCGGTTTTCGATGCATGGCGATAGTGAATTCCCGATGAAATTGCGGAAAGTCACACGGAAAGTGGTGCGTATTTCGCGATGATCGCTTTCGCGGTACGCAGACCATCGACGGCGGCGGAGACGATGCCACCCGCGTAACCGGCCCCTTCGCCGACGGGAAACAAGCCCGGTATCCCCGGCGATTCGCGGCTGTCGTTGCCGCGATCGATCCGCACCGGCGAACTTCCCCGCGACTCGGGGCCGAAGATCATCGCGTCTTCGAGGAACCGGCCGTTCCAACGGCGATCCATCAGTGGCAACCCTTCGCGTATCGCATCGGCCACAACGGGCGGCAACACTTGGCGAAGGTCGCAGCCGACCGTGTCGCGCGGGTAACTGTTCTTCGGCACAACAGTCGTGGCACGCCCTTCGAGGAAATCGACCGCACGCTGCGCCGGTGCCGCATACCCGCCGCGACCGAGTTCGAACGCGATCTTTTCGTACTTCTGTTGCAGCCGCACACCAGCGAGAACATCGCTGCCTTCAAACGCTTCGATGGGCACCGTCACGACGAGGCCGCTGTTCGCGAACGGTGAATCGCGCTTCGACAAGCTCATCCCGTTCGTGCAAAAGTAGCCTTCCTCGGACACGCTCGGGATGATGTACCCACCCGCACACATGCAGAACGTGAACAGGTCGTTCTTGCCGCGTGCCACGAGCGAATAGTCCGCATTTCCCAGCGTTTCCTCGTATCGCGCATGTTTCGGCCCGTACTGGACGGCGTTGATGACATCTTGCCGATGCTCGATTCGCACGCCGAACTGAAACGGCTTCGCGGTCATCGGCACGTTCCGCCGCGCGAGCATTTCGTAGCTGTCGCGCGCCGAGTGACCGATGGCCAGCACGACGACCGATGTCGGGATAAACCCCGACGATGTGGCGACGCCCTGCAAGCCGTTAGAGTCGAAAACGAGATCTTCGACGGTGGTGTTGAACCGCACGTCGCCGCCGAAGTTTTCAATCCGCTGGCGAATCGCTTTCACGACGGCGGGCAGGCGATTGCTGCCGAGGTGCGGGCGGTGATAGTACATGATGCTCGGCTTGCCCGCTTGCTGCCCTTTGCATTCGGCGAAAAGTTCGAGCACCCGTGC
>JAYVQG010000325.1:0-4549 GCA_043757025.1 Limnoglobus sp. | reverse complement strand
GTTCGCCGCACCACGACCGAGACGGGCTTGAAAGTGACGGCCACTCACTTCGACCGGATTTATCAAACGGGGTTGAAGGTCTCAAAAGCCGACTTCGCGGCGATACAGCTCACTCGCCACGCGATCTGCCCGCAATGGAACTACACGATCCGCCCACATCCGAAGCTCACGGAGTAATTCTTGGACAGGTACTAACGGCCAAGCCCCGTTGCCTTTCGGGAAGCGGCCTGCCGGAAAGTCCGCCGAAGAGCAAGCCAACGAGTTCGGACTGATCGGCAAGCTCAACCGCCTTTCGGGGATCGATTACCCCGACGACCCGCAGTTACAGGCGCGCATCAAGTCGTACGAACTCGCGTTCAAAATGCAGACGGCAGTCCCCGAGACGCTCCAACTCGAAAAGGAAACCGAGGCGATGCGCACGCTCTACGGTTTGGACAAACCGGGTACGGCCCCGTTCGGCAAGTTGTGCCTTTCGGCGCGTCGGCTCGTCGAACGCGGCGTTCGGTTCGTGCAGATTTATCATGGCGGAGGCGGGGGCGGCGAGTGGGATGCGCATTCGAAGATCAAGGACAACCACACGAAACTCTCGACGCAAACGGATCGGCCGATCGCCGGTTTACTTCGGGATTTGAAGCAAAGCGGACTGTTAAAGGATACACTCGTCGTCTGGGCGACGGAGTTCGGTCGGTCGCCGGGGGCCGAGGGCGATGGCCGCGATCACCACCCGCAGGCGTTCAGCGTCTGGCTGGCGGGCGGCGGAATTAAAGGCGGTACGGTTCATGGCAAGACCGACGAGATCGGTTACCAAGTGACGGAAAATCGCCATTACGTGACCGACATTCACGCCACCGTGTTGCACCAACTCGGGCTGGATGCGCGAAGCCTCGAAGTCCCCGGTCGCAAGCGGCTGGAGATCGATTTCGGCAAACCGATCACGGAGATTATCGGATGATTCGTCTGCTCGTTGCCTTCGCCGTGATGCTGTTTGGTTCTGCGACGACGTTCGCGAAGCCGATCCACAAGCAGGCGCTCGCGCTGCATATGGGGCCGTACCTGTTGGCCAAAGTGAACGACTGCCGCTTGTGCCACGTGCCGGGCGACACCGGGCCGAACGACGACAAGCCCCGCAACGCGTTCGGCGAGCGGTTGGAAGAGGTGCGGAAGGAACTCAAGAAAGCGGGCAAGCCGTTCGATATCCCCGCACGTTTCGAAATGATTGCGGACGAAGATGCGGACGGCGACGGCGTTCCCAACTTGCTCGAAATCCTCACGGGACACTCGCCCGCCGATGCGAAAGACAAGCCGAACGCCGATGAATTGACCGCCGCTGCGAAGACGCTCGCCAAGTATCGCCGCTTCCTCGCATCGTACCCGTGGCGGCCGTTCGAGCCGGTGAAACGCCCCGCCGTACCGATGGCCGTCGGCGAGTGGGCGGGGAACCCCATCGATGCGTTCATCGCCGCCGGGCACCGCGAACACGAACTGGTGCCGCGACCCGAAGCCGAGAAACGCACGCTGTTGCGCCGGGTCAGTTTCGACTTGATCGGCCTACCGCCGACACCCGAAGAACTTCGGGCATTCCTCGCGGATCCGTCCCCCGATGCCTATGCGAAAGTCGTCGATCGCTTACTCGCATCGCCGCGATACGGCGAGCGTTGGGGCCGACACTGGATGGACGTGTGGCGTTACTCGGACTGGGCCGGCTGGACCGACGGCAAAGACGTTCGCGACAGCCAGCCGCACGTCTGGCGCTGGCGCGACTGGATCGTCGAGAGCGTAAACGCAGACAAAGGTTACGACCGCATGGCCCGCGAGATGTTGGCCGGCGACGAGATCGCGCCGGAAGATCCGAAGACACTCCGAGCCACCGGCTACCTCGTGCGGAACTTCAAAACGAGCCGCGAAAAGTGGATGACCGACGTTGTCGATCACACCTTCCTCGCGTTCCAGGGGCTAACGCTCGGTTGCGCCCGTTGTCACGATCACCTGTACGACCCGATCAAACAGACCGAATATTACCAAGTTCGCGCCGTGTTCGACCCGCACAAAGTCCGCATCGACGCCGTCCCCGGTGAAGCCGACACCAAGAAAGACGGCCTCGCCCGCGCCTTCGATGCCGACCCGAAAGTCGTCACGTACCTGTACGAACGCGGCGACGAACGCAACCCGGACAAAGCGCATCCACTGGTACCGGGCATCCCGCTATCGATCGGCCTGAAGTTCCCCGACGTGAAGGCGGTGGGCGCGAGCACCGGTCGCCGCACCGCGTTCGCGAATTGGTTGACGGATGCAAAAAACCCGCTGACGGCGCGGGTAGCGGTGAACCACATTTGGCTACGGCACTTCGGCCAGGCGTTAGTGCCGAGCGTGTTCGACTTCGGCAAAAACGGTCGTCGTCCGATGCAGCCCGACCTGCTCGACTGGCTCGCCGCCGAGTTCGTCGAACGCGGTTGGTCGATGAAACACATCCACAAATTAATCGTCGCCAGCCGCACGTACCGGATGTCGTCGACGCCCGATGCGAAGAATGCCGTACTCGACCGCGACAACATCTATTATTGGCGAGTGCCCCCGCATCGGCTCGAAGCGGAAACGGTGCGCGATCACGTTCTATACGTGGCCGGCAAGCTCGATGTCACGATGGGCGGCCCGGATATCGACCACGCGTTGGGGCTGTCCGTGTTCCGCCGAAGTCTGTATTTTAGACACGCCCACGAAAAGCAGATGGAGTATCTGAAGCTGTTCGACGCAGCCAATACGAGCGAATGTTACCAGCGCAAAGAGAGCATCATTCCGCAACAGGCACTCGCACTCGCGAACAGCGAATTGAGCACGGCGATGGCAAAACGGCTCTCGCAACGGATCGCGAAAGACGTCGGCAACAACCAGTCAAAGTTCGTGACCGCAGCGTTCGAGCAACTGCTTGGCCGACCGCCCACCGCAACCGAAGCGATCGAGTGCGCCGCATTTCTATCGCAACCGGATCGCCACGCCAGCTTGATTTTGGTTCTCTTCAACCACCACGAATTCGTTACCGTCCGCTGAATCGAGAGAGCGTTATGAACGCGGTTGACCCGTCCGAATCCGAACTTTGGCAGCGCCTGCACGCGAAATCGTACGTGGCTGCCGTCTGCGATATCCTCGATTCGTTGGGCTATCGTCAACAGGCGATGCACCACCGATTGCGGCCGTTGCTTCCGGATCGCGAGAATTGCGGCTTCATCGGCCGCGCCCGAACGATCCGCTGGATGGAGGCCGACTATGCCGACGAGAAGAATCCATACGGGCTGGAAATCGAAGTGATCGACTCGTTGAATGCGGGGGACGTCGCCGTTCACTCGACCGACTTCGCGGGAACGAACGCACCGTGGGGCGAGCTGATGTCCACCGCCGCACAGTATCGTGGGGCCGTCGGCTGCGTCTGCGATAGCCAAATTCGCGACTGCGTGAAGACGATCTCGCTCGGCTTTCCCGTCTATTACACCGGCATCCGTCCACTGGATTCGATGGGCCGCGGCCGCGTGATGGCCTACGACGTCCCCGTAAGATGCGGCGACGTACTCGTGCAGCCCGGCGATACGATTTTCGCCGACTTCGATGGCATCGTCGCGATTCCGAAATCGGTTCTCGCCGAGGTCGTCGAACAGGCGTGCCACAAAGCCGAACAAGAGTCGCTCTCGCGAACCGAGTTGAAAGCCGGCAGAACGTTGCGAGAAGTGTTCGATCGCTACGGCGTATTATAATTCGAGACCATCAGAACCATCTCGGAAAGCTCCATGAAATTCGTCGCATTCCTGACGTTGTTCGCGTGCAGTTTTTGCCAAGCCGCTGAGCCAACGCGGAATATCATTTTCGATACCGATGCCGGCGGCGACTGCGATGATGTCGGGGCGTTGTTCATTCTTCACGGCGCAGTCGAGCGTGGGGAAATCAAGCTACTCGCGACGATCGGCTGCACGTCTTCGCCCGCAATTGCCCCGTGCCTCGATGCGATCAACACCTGGTTCCGTGCCTCGATGCGATCAACACCTGGTTCGTGCGGGGGAGGCCCCCGCCCACAGTGACAGGAACTTGCCTATCTTATACACAGCGTATCGTGCGATGCTCGTTTAGTATATGGCGATCGAGTCTCGATGACTCAACCCGTTGGTTCGACTGAGCTGGGGGGCGTTTTCGGCCCACTCGTTTGGTGACCGGCACCCACTTGAGATACTCGGTGCGTGCCGGATCCCGTTGGGACGGCTGTGCTTGTTGCCGACTCCCCCGCGATACGCTTTTCACTTTCCCCACTCGTTCCGCAGGAGGTCGTTATGGTCAAACGCAACCCGCAACAAGAGCAAGCCCACCAACGCGAAGCGCGCAGGAAAATCCGCGAGCGGGCCTCGCAACGTCAGGCCGAATTCCATGCGCGCAAGGAGCACGAGCATGTCGCGGAGCAAGCCAAAATGACGGCGATGCCGATCCACCACGAGCACGCGGCGGGCATCGACGTCGGCGATGCGAGCCACTGGGTTTGCGTCGGCAACCACCCCGATGGCACGCCCAACGT
>JAYVQG010000324.1:0-17905 GCA_043757025.1 Limnoglobus sp. | reverse complement strand
AGAAAAAATCGACCGAACTGCGAAAGATCAAATCCGAGATCGGCAGTCTCAAGAGGAAGCTGACAATCCTTCAGGCACGAAAAGCCGAACTCGAGGGCGGAACGCCTTCCGGCGTTTAGCCGCGCCGCGAAGGCTCTGCGCAGCGAAGCGCGGGCGACCACACTCGCGAAATTCACGTTGCGATTCGACACGTGTCTTTCTGTCGAGAGTACTATCGGTAAGATGATGATTTGCAACATCAGTCTTCGACACGATCGGGAGCGGCCATGAGCGAGATGACTCTGTTCCATTTTGTAGATGGCACGGAAAGCTTTGAAGACTTGAGCAAACCGAACGGGATGCGATACTGGTTGGAAGACGATTTAAGGCAAGCACTTGGCTACGAAACGTCGAAAGGCTTTCGGACGGCCATCACGAGAGCAATGCAAGCCTGCCTCACCCTCGGCATACCGATTGAAGACACGTTCATTCTCTCCGATGGGGCCTACAAGCTCACGCGATTCGCTTGCTATCTCACTGCGATGAACAGTGATGCCAAAAAGCCGCAAGTTGCCGCCGCGCAGATTTACTTCGCTGTAATAGCAGAGACGTTTTTGCGTCATCAGGATCATGCCGAAGGTATCGATCGCGTGATGATTCGTCGCGAAATGTCTGAAGGTATGAAGAGCATCGCCAGCACCGCCAAGCGACATGGTGTGGTGAGCTACGCCAGTTTTCAAAACGCAGGCTATCGCGGCATGTACAACATGAATCTGACCAATCTGACTGCGTTCAAGAGGCTGGGCGATAAGGAATCGTTACTCGATCGCATGGGGAAAGATGAGCTTGCCGCCAATCTTTTCCGAGTGACGCAGACGGAAGCGAAGATCAAAAAAGATAATCTGCAAGGGCAGTCCAGACTCGAAAAAGCCGCCGAGGACGTAGGACGGACAGTTCGAGAAACCATGATTTCGATTAGCGGTACAGCGCCCGAACATCTTCCGTTGGCGGAGCCGATCAAGGGCGTAGCAAAAAAGCTCAAGTCCGCGAACAAGAAATTCAAGACGCTCGACAGCAAAGACAAGAAAACGAGAAGAATCGACGACGAGGATACCGAGTAATCTACACGTCAGTTTTCGTGCCGGATGCGGCCATTGCTAGTGCTGTGAACTCGGTGGCCAGTTGCTTCGAGAGTGCGTCGACGGCCTTGTAAATCGCGTCCCACTCGCTTTGTGGCATCCCGATGGGGCACGGGTTCGAGTTCACTTCGATGTACGCCTTGGCCTTCGGTTCGGTGCCGCTTGGGCGCAGGCAAACCTTCGCGGAGATGCCATCGGTGCCGGCCATGCGGAAGATCAGGAAGTTACGTGCGGCCTTGTCGGTGTCGCCCTTGAATGGCCCCATACGGCCGTTTTCATCGCGGAGGTCTTCGTAGCTCGTAACCGTCATGCCGCCGATTGCTTTCGGCGGCGCGGCCCGCAGCCCGTCGAGCATCCGCGTCATGTTTTGTTTGCCTTCCAGCCCGGTCATGACGATGTTGACCGTCTCGTTTTTGTAGTAGCCGAACTGCCGATTCACGTCGTCGAGGTAATCGACCACGGTGCGCTTCTGGCGCTTCTGGAACAGCGCGAGTTCGGCGAGCAACAGCACGCCACATGCGGAGTCTTTATCGCGGAAATGCGGCGTCGCCATCACGCCGTGACTCTCTTCGGTGGCAATCACAAAGTCTTCGGGCGTGCCGTACACGTCGCCGTAATGCCCCTGCGATTCGAGCTGCCACACGACATCGGCGTGATACTTGAACCCGACGAGCAAGTCGCCGATGATCTGCGCGTTGAAGTGCCGGGAAATCCGCGTAATCTGCCCCGTGGTCACTTCGGTGGTAATCACGATCGGCGACGCGGGTAGATCGCCAGCGGCCGCGAGGCGTGCCAACTTGAAGTGCGTCAGCAGCGCCGCAATTTCGTGCCCGTTCAGGTAACGATAATCGCCCTTGCCGTCCGCACTCGTGCAAACCTTCCCGCCTAACCGGTCCGCGTCGGGGTCGGTGGCGAGCAGGATATCGGCCTGGTTTTCCCGTGCCACGCGCTCCGCACGGTCGAGGCATTCCGGCACCTCGGGGTTCGGCGTTTTCGTCACGTTCGAGAACTGCCCGTCGGGTTCGTTTTGCTCCGGCACGGGGATCGGGCGGAAGCCCTGGGCTTCGAGGACTTCCCCCGCACACATGCCGCCGACGCCCTGCAACGGCGTGAACACGACGCGAATTTCGTCGAATCGCGGTGGCGGAATCAGGCTCTGTTTGCGGCACAGTTCGATGTACGCATGGTGCGAACGATCTTCGAGATAATGCACCTTCCCACTACGCACCGCTTCCAGCCACGGCAGATGTTTGATCGCCTTCACGCGGTCGACGAACTCGCTCATCAACTGGTCTTCCGGTGGCACCGGTTGCGCGCCGCGTTCGTCGTAAAACTTGCTGCCGTTATCGTCGGACGGGTTGTGGCTCGCGGTCATGTTCAGGCCGCCGTGCGCCATCAGAAACCGGATCGAGAACGACAGCTCCGGAGTCGAGAGATATTTCTTGCTATCGGCGGGCAGGATGTGCGCGTGAATGCCGTTCGCGGCGTAGATTCCCGCAGCATACTGACAGAAACTCCGGCTCGAGAGGTGCAACACGGGGTTCGGCAACGCCGGGTTGTACACGCTGCGTTTGTCTTCAAATTGGCGCACGTCGTAGGCGAGTACGACCTTCAAATTCGCCTCGCCGGGGAAGCGCTGTTTGAGGTAATCGCAGTGTCCCTGTACGCTTGCGCCGAGCGTCCATTCGTTCATCCGATTCGGTCCCACGCCGACCGCGCCGCGTCGCCCGCCCGTGCCGAACGGCATCACCTGGTAGAACGAATCGAGCAATATCGACCACTTTTCATTCGCGATCAGCCATTCGAGTTGCGGCTTGTACGCCGCATAATCGGCGTGCGTCAGCCAGACGTTCAGGTTCTCGACGGACTTGTCTTTCAGCGCCGGGTCGGCGTCGATGTTCTGAAAGCCCGACCGCACCGCAGCAAGTCCATCCATCGCAATCACCTCGATAAACCGTCGTTCCGATGATGTTGCCGTTTTAGCAAAACCGTGCCGCAAATCGACGGTACCCCTCGAAGCCGATCGCGATCCATTTTTCCTTCGCCCTCACCCGCCGCATCGGTTACAACTGGCAACGTACATCCACCACTCTCACTGCCGGTGAAACCGATGACCTCACACTTATCGTTCAGCTTGTTCGGTTGTTTGCTCGCGTCGGCGATTGCAATGGCGGAACCGCCGGAGATTCTGTTGTGGCCGAACGGGATGCCCGAGCCGAAGGTGCAGACGGCACTTCCCGAGGCGATCCAGAAACCGGCGGATGCGATTCAGCGGCGCTCGAATGTCTCGAAGCCACGGCTGGTAGTTTACGAGGCGGTCGAAGGCAAGCGGACCGGCGCGGCAATGATCGTGGTACCGGGTGGTGGCTTCGGCATCCTCGCGGACGAGCACGAAGGTTCCGAAGCCTGCGTCTGGCTCAGTAAACAGGGAATCACCGGCTTCTTGCTATTGCACCGTTGCCCGACGAACAGGCACACCGAAGCGAGCGAAGGCCCCGTTCAGGACACGCAACGTGCTGTGCAACTCGTCCGGCAGCAGGCGGAAAAATGGAAGATCGACGCGAAGAAAGTCGGCGTCCTCGGCTACTCCGCCGGTGGGCAGGTGACGCTGATCGCCGCGACCAACGAGCCGAAGTTTGCCGGTGCGGACGAACTCAAAACGTCGCACAAACCCGACTTCCTCGTGCTGGCGTACCCGTATCGCATCTACGACGAAAAGAAAAAAGCATTGCGTGCGGACATTCCCATCGACGCGAAAACGCCGCCGACTTTCATCGCCCAAGCCAGCGACGACACCGCATCGTTACCGCAAGGCAGCACGTTGTTGTTTCTCGATCTGCTCAACAACAAAGTGCCCGCCGAGTTGCACATCTACGAAAAGGGCGGCCACGGCTACGGGATGCGCGCGAAGCCCAACGCTACCGGTCCCACCGACTGGAGCCACCGCGCCGAAGACTGGCTACGCCTGCGCGGGCTAGGGGCGAAGTGATGAACCACTTTCGACCAATATCAATACAGCAATAACTGACGAACCGCCTTCGACGAAAGTGTGCCATGCCTATTTCCGTTCGCTGCGAATCGTGCGGCCAGGGTCACAAAGCGCCCGATACGCTGGCCGGCAAGACGTTGAAGTGTCGCAAGTGCGGCGATCCACTAACAGTACCCGAAGCCGTGCCAGCGGAACCGGAGTTCGACGCAGCCCAGTTTTTGTTGCAATCGGATGACGCAGCACCAGCGAAACCGTCTCGCGATCCGTACCCGGAGTCGATACCGTCGCCAGCGCCGGTGAATAAGAAGTCGTCGAACGTTTCAAACTTGCCGCCACTGACCACGAACGACCCGCCGTTGTGGCGACGCTATCTGCACTGGGTGCTGGTACTGGCATTGTTGCCGCTCGCGGTTTCGATGCTGAGTAAGCCCAACGAAGAGGACATTTTCGAGCGTCTCGCCAAATCGTTGGAAAACGCCAGTCCGGCGGAACAAAAGCGGTTCGAAGACAGTTTGTTGCATCCCAAATCGATAGATGACATCATTGGCAGTCTGCCGGGGCAGAAAATCGATGGTGCGTTTCTGTCGCGTTCGACATCGGCACACTGGCTGATGGCGCTCGCTGCGACGATTCTGTACATGGTGTTCTTCATGTACCTTGCGTCCGATGGTTCCGCCAAAGCGTTACAGGTGCTCTCCGTCGGGTTGATCACAGCTACCGTTGGTGTCGGGTTACTCTTGCTCGTGCAGTGGATCGCCTCGTTCACCGATGGCCGCATCCTCGTCGGCAAGAGCATCGTCGTGTTGTTTTTTTACATCTTCAAGTTCATCGCGTTCTCGTACTCGGCCGCCAGCGACCCGGAAAATGGCTTCGTAATCAGCTTTATCGGTTACACGCTCGGCGTTGGCTTGCTCGAAGAACTGACGAAAACGATCCCGCTCTTCTGGCACCGCAACGAAGAAAACGGACGGGACACGAACTGGCGGGGCATCTTCATCTGGGGCCTGGCATCTGGGGCAGGCTTCGGCATTGCCGAAGGGATCATCTACTCGAGCCGTTACTACAACGGCATCACTGGCCCCGGCATCTACGGGGTACGCTTTCTATCGTGCGTGGCACTTCATGCGATCTGGTCCGGTTCGGTCGCCATCACGCTCTACCTCAAACGCGATCGCTTCGATGGTATCGACGAATGGTACGGCTGGATCGGGCCGACACTCGCTGTGATTGCGGTGCCGATGATTTTGCACGGCCTTTACGATACCTGCCTGAAAAAAGATCAAAACGGGCTGGCGCTACTCGTCGCCATCGCCAGCTTCGGGTTCCTCGCGTTCCTCACCAGCCGCCTCTACGGCAAAGACGATGAAGCCGCAAAAGCGGAGATGCTCAAGGAATACAAACGTCGAAAGTCAGCAATGGCGTGATAGGCATCGGTCACACTTTGCCCTGGCGGAGTGCCAACCGCGCGCCGCCGGCAGTGCCGATGAAACCGGCGTCGGAGCCGAGTTTTGCGAAGGCGATTTTCACTTTCTTCACCGGGTGCGGCAGTCCGAATCGCGTCGTGTATTCGTGAATCTTCGCGCGGAACGACTCGGCCACCGCCATGCCGCCGCCGAACACGATCATCTCCGGATCGACGGTGGCGATCAACGCACACGCCCCTAAAGCGAGATAATACGCGGTGTCGTCGACGATCTTCATCGCGAGAACGTCGCCTTCACTCGCAAGTTGGAAGATGACTTTCGCGGTCAAAACATCGTCGTTGGCGGTGTAATATTCCTTCAATTTTGAAGGTCCGCGATACGTTGCGAGTTCTTCGCGGGTTCGCCGCACGACGCTCGAAGCGCTGCCGTAGGCTTCGAGGCAACCGCGCGAGCCGCACCCGCAGAGGCGGCCGTGCATTGGCGATTCGATCCGCATGTGGCCGAGTTCGCCGCCGTGGCTGTGCTCGCCTTCGACGATGAAATCGTCGAGGATGATCCCGCCGCCGACGCCGGTGCCGAGCGTGAACATCACCATGCTGCGGGCTTCGCGACCGGCACCGACCCAATATTCGCCGTAGGTCGCGGCATTCGCATCGTTTTGGTAAACCGTCGGCAACCCGAACGCCTTTTGAATGTGAGCGCGAACCGGCACGTTCTTCCACGGCTTCAGGTTCGGCGGGTCGAGAATCAGCCCGGCTTTGATGTCCATCAACCCCGGTGTCGCCACGCCGATCGCGGTAATCTCCGGCATCGTCAGCTTTGCCGCCGCCACGGCACGCCGAATCGTTTCGCACATCGTTTCGAGGCCCGCATCCTGCCCGCGTTCCGGCTCGGTATTCATTACAACGGGCGTCGAGAGCGGCAGACCCTCGTCGTTCACGACCGCTGCCTTCATCGTGGTACCACCCACATCAAGCCCAACGTAATGACCGGCGGATGCCATGATTGTCTCGGATAAAGGAAGGGAATGTTCATGTGGTTATACGAACGGCAGGTCGTAACGTGGAAGTCTCGTCGCCCTGCTATTTTCCGCCGTTCGAGCGTACTCTATCCGATGCGTGTGGAATCTGTTACCCTTGGATAGAGTTCATCCGCTTGGGAGTGTTTATGTTTGTCAAATTCTGCGTTCGCGTTGGGGTTGTCGTTGCCGTCATTGCGGCGCAGATCGGCACGGCACGCGGCCAGGGGCTTTCGGCGGAAAATCTCGCCACCATCAAGGCCGCGACGGTGTTTATCCAGGTCGGCAAACCGGGCGGCGCGGGCGCGACCGGTTCGGGGTTTCTCGTTCGCGTCGATGGCGAAACGGGTTACATCGTCACGAATAACCACGTCATCGATGTCTCGGACCTGATGGGCGACAACACGGCGGCGGTGCCGATCCGCGTCGTCTTTAACAGCGGCACGCCGACCGAACGCACGGCACCGGCCCGCGTCGTAGCGGCACTGGAACAGCCCGATCTGGCCGTACTCAAAGTCGAGAAGATGAAGAATTTGCCGAAGCCACTCGATCTATCCGACCCGCCGAAGCTCATGGAAACGAGCACGGTGTACGTGTGCGGGTTCCCGTTCGGCGCGCGGCTCGCATCGGGCGACAAGAACCCCGAAATTAGCATCGGGACCGCCACCGTGTCGAGTATTCGCACGGACAAATCGGGACAGGTGTCGAACGTGCAACTGAACGGCGCGCTCAACCCCGGTAACAGCGGCGGGCCGGTGGTGGCACCCGATGGCAAGCTCGTCGGCGTGGCCGTGAAGACCGTGCGCAATGCGGGCATCGGCCTCGCGATTCCCCAGCACGAAGTCGCGACGCTGTTGCGTGGCCGCACGGGAAAGATGCTCCTGCTGCCGAAATCGAACGCCCCGAGCGAAGGCGAGATACCAGCGACGATACAGGTCGAACTGCTCGACCCGTTCTCCAACATCAAGAGCATCGCGGGGTACTACATGCCGGTGCGGCCGAACGTCGTCGCACCGGAACTCGTCGCCCCCGGTATCTTGCCCGGCCTGATGAAAATTCCGTTGAAAGTGACCGACGGCAAAGCCACCGCCGAGGTGATGTTACCGAACGCGATGACCGGTGCGATCATCCTGCAACTCGAACTCGATTACACGAACGGGAAGATCTTCACGATCCCCGTGACGATCGGTTTGGGCGACGACCGGATGGCACCGAAAGGGCCAGGTTTCCGACCGTCGGCGAATGGAAAGTTGAAGTTGCCGAGCGGCATAGAACTGCCGTTTCCCACCGACACCCGCCCCGCGAAATCCGATGGCACGGACATCAGCGAGATCAATCGCACGCCCGAAGCGTACCTCGACAAGCTCGTCAAGCTCGACGCGATCAGCCCGTGCAGCACCTCCGAAACCGGCGGGCTTTACGAACTGTACGTCGAAACCGAAGCGGGCAACGCCCCTTCGAACCTTCGATTGACGATTTCAAAAGACCTCGCATTGCAGGTACAAGACCTCGGCGTGCAGGAGTTCCTGCCGAACCTCGTCGCACAACTGAAGTTCGCCGTGCGCGTCGTCGGCAAGGTGAAAAAGCCGATCGGCCGCGATGCGCGACACATTATCGAGATCGAGGAATTGTCGTTCTTGAACGAAGACGCGACGCTGTCGCCGACGCTGAAACCGGAGACATCGGCACCCGGCGGTAAGCCGACGCTTTCGCTCGTCAACCGTTTCCCGGACAAATATAGGGGGCAAATTCTCACATTGAATGCCGCACTGATGGGCGTGCGAACCGCGGGCAAAGGCTACGGCGTCGAACTCGGTAACGAGAACAACGCGAAGCCACTGAACCTCGACATCTTCGTCTCGAAAGAGATGTTCGCGCTGGTCGATAGCGACGTGCCGAAAGAGTTGTTGCGATCCGCGGCGAAGGTGACGATCGTCGTCGAAACCGTCGATCCGCGTTCGGGGCATGGCTTCATCGGCGTCACGAAAATCGAACTCCTCGACGAGTCGGGCAAGATCGTTAAGACGTTGAATAGCACGGGCAAAATCGACTACCCCGCCGTGCAGGTGGCACTGGTGAAGCCACCGGAACGCACCGCCGAGAAAGCGGCTGCACCCACCGATGCGAAACCCGTCGTCATGCCCCCAAAGGACACTTCGCTGATGATCGGGGTAGGCGTCGGTGCGGCGGTGATCTTCCTCGCCGGTGGCGGCGTCTTGTTTTATATTTTGAAGAAGGCGAGCAAAGCGAAGGCGGACGACGACGAGTACATTACCGAAGACCGCCCGATACCGAGGGCGAAACCACCGAGCGCGAAGCCCAAGCCAACGAAAACCGACGATAACCCCTTCGAGAATTTTTAGCGCCCGGTTCGTACTCACGTAGCCCTCTCGCTCCGCGAGAGGTTAGCGACAATCGGTATCTCGATGAGTTGCGATGGTTTTTGCTGTCCTCTCGCGGAGCGAGAGGGCTACACAATAACGCGAAACTACTATGCAAATCGGTCTCTTCGGCGGTACGTTCGACCCGATTCACCACGGGCATTTACTCCTCGCGGAGCGATGTCGCGGCGATGCGGGCCTCGATGAAGTCTGGTTCTTGCCGAGCTATCAACCACCGCACAAACACGGCCCGTCGATCGCGCGGTTCGAGCACCGCTGCGAGATGGTGACGCTCGCCACCACGGGGCAGCCGGCGTTCCGCGTCGAAGCGATCGAGAAAGAACTGCCGCCCCCGAGCTACACCGCAAACACCATCGCAGAACTCCGAATGCGGCACCCCGAACACGATTTTTCGCTCATCGTCGGCGCGGATTGCTTGCCCGATATTCCGAAGTGGCACGACCCGCCGCGCCTCCTCGAACTCACTTCGCTGATCGTCGTTCCGCGCCCCGGCACGCCACTTTGGACGGCCGCCGAACTCGCCACTGCCATCGGGGTGTCACCGTCGAACGTGCGAATGCAAACCATCGACTGCCCGCTCATGGAACTCGCCAGCCGCGACATCCGTGCGCGCGTCGCCGAAGGTAAAACGATCCGCTATCTGGTACCCCGCGCCGTCGAAGAGTTCATTCGCGAACGCAAGATGTACGCGAAGTAAATCCATCACGCCTGCTGTTCGCGGACGTTGAACTCGAGTTTCCAGCGTTGTTTGCCGTCGCGGCTGTAACACCAGATTTCGAGTTGGCCGACTTCGGTGACTTTGCTGTGCAAGTGAACGGGGACGATGCGGCCACTGTCGCCCTTGCTATCGAGCGTGACGCGCATCGGCGTCAGTTCGTCGATTTGGTCTTGCCATTCGTCGACGACCGTGCCGGCGGGGTCTTCGCGGCGCAGGCTCGAACCGAGGAAGCGGAACTCGACTTCCTCGCCGGTGACGAGGCCGAACTCTTGCCCCGGCATGTCGGCTTCGGTGCCTTCTTCCATACCGAACGGCGCGACGCAAAGCGCCTTGAGTGGCGGCGACATTCCCGGAATCGCGGGTGCCGCGACTTCGACGCCGATGTAGTAGGCGCGGGCGGTGCCACCGCGAATGCGGACGCCTTTGCCGCGGCGAACCATGCCGTAATACGCCGCCCCCTTCGCCACCGCTCGATCGAGATCGGCACCGGATAACGACCGGATCGGCTCGGCTTTCGCCGACTTCGCCCACGAGTTCAACACGCTCATAAAGCGATCGCGGAGCGCCGTCGCCTTGAACACGCCGCCGTTGAACAGCACCGCCGTCGGTAAAATTCCCGTGTCGCCCTTCTTCTTTTTGCCCGGTCGTTCGCGGCTGGCGAGCGCTTCCGTTTGCCGGTTCAAAAACTGTGCGAGGTGCTTCGTCACGCCCGCATCGGCCACGTACGGCAGACCGAGTTCCTGCAAACCGGCCGTTCGTGCGCGAAGCGGTTCGTCGTCCTTCGCGCACTCGGGGAAGAAGCCGTCGATCAGAACTTTCTCGACTTCGGCCCGCGGCAATTCGTACTTGATCGACCCGCCGACGACGGAACGCCCCTTGCCCAGAACCGTCACCGGCGCGGTCTTTTTCGTGCTATCCGAAAGCAAGAGTTCCTTCGCCGAACGACAGCCGTATGTCAGTTGCAGCATCTGATTCGCGTCGAGCTTCGTGCCCTGTTTGGCCAACGCGGCAGCGGTCGTGTGCGCGAGCGCGAGGTCCATGTTGTCGCCGCCGAGCAGTAGGTGGTCGCCGACGGCGAGGCGGGTGAGCGAGAGGTTGCCTTCGACTTCGCCGACTTCGATGAGTGTGAAGTCCGACGTACCACCGCCGAGGTCGGCGACGAGGACGAGATCGCCGACGCGGACGTCTTGCCGCCAACGTTCGCCGAGCGAATCGAGCCACGAATAAAAGGCCGATTGCGGTTCTTCGAGCAGCGTGAGATGCTCGAACCCGGCGGCCTTCGCAGCCTCCACGGTGAGATCGCGAGCGGCGGCATCGAACGACGCGGGCACGGTTAAAATGATCTCTTGCGCTTCGAGCCGAAGTGCGGCAGCCCCCTTGGCGATGCTCGCGTTCCACGCTTCCGCCATGTGCTTCAGGTAGCGCGTGCTCGCTTCGAGCGGCGAGACTTTCCGGCCCGTTTCGGTAGCGCGAAATGGCAGGATCGGCGAGCGGCGATCGACCCCCGAATGGCTGAGCCACGACTTCGCGGAGGCGACGAGCCGCGTGGGAACCTGCGAGCCGAACACGCGGGCATACTCGCCGACGCAGAAATCGCGGTCGGCATCCCACGGTAATTTGAACGCCCCCGCCGGTTGCTCGCCCTCGCCGGGCAGATACAGAAACGACGGCAGCAGCGATCGCTCTTCGACGACGCCTAGCGCGACGACTTGCGGGATCGCAAACACCATCACCTTCGCCGCTTCACCAGCCTCCGTGTCGACGTAGGCGAGCGCGCAATTCGTGGTGCCGAGGTCGATGCCAACGACGTAACGGGAGGAGTTCATGATCGTGTTATCCCACCGGGACAAGCCCGTTGGCTCGTAAGTGTATTCGGCTATTGTGGCGAAATGACGACGATTGGCCGCGATTTCGCCAGGAACTTCTCGGCGATCTCTTCCTGATAGCGAAGGATGCCCCCGAGGCTCTTGAAGTGCAATCGGGCCGATTTTGCCCGCACTTGGTCGAGTTGGCGGAGGAGTTTATCGACCCATTTGCCCTTCACATACGACTCGGGTAGTTCCTTAATCAGGTCTTCGTTTAACAGGAAATCGCCGAGGCGATCGCCTTCTTCGAAGTTCTTCATCGCGGGCATGTCGAGTTCGCGAGCTTCCCTCAATACCTTCTTCAATGCGGAGCGTGCTTCGCGCAGTACGTGCATCAACTCGATGAAATCATCTTGCGCGACGGGCTGCCCCGACGCACACAGTTCGTAGAAGAAGTGCGAACGTCCTTGGTGATAGCGTGCCATTTTGTACATGCTTTGAATCGCCATGTGGAAGCGATAGCGATTGATGAGCTCGTAGTAAATCTCATTGTTGACGCGATACGCCATCTGCACGAATACGAGATAGGCGCGGCGATCGAGCGAGTGGAACCACTCGTCGCACTTCTCGAGTTTTTCTTCGAGTTCTTTAATCAGTCGCTTAATCTTCCGACCGCGCTTTCCACCGGCTTTGCCTTGCACTTCGTCGAGTTCTTTCGAGATGTCTTTTCGCGCTTCGGCGCGGCCATCGACATCGGCGTAAAGCTTGCGGTACACCGTGGCCAATCGCTCGTCGGTCCAAGGCTCTTTGCGAATGAGTTCGTTGAGTTCGTCGATGTCGCCGGTGTCGATCATCCGGTCGTCGTAGACGCCCTCGTAGCGAGCGTCGTAGGTCGTTTCAGCGTGTTCGTCGTCGATGAATTTTTGAATCTGCCGCGGATCGGTTAGCTCGGTGCCTTTCGGCACTTTCGCGGCCATGCGGTAGAACTTGTACGTCAGGCGTTCGCGCAAATCGATTGCACTATCGAAGAGAATCCAAGGCGTACGTTCGTCCATCGGCGCGACCACGAATCGCGCTTTGACGTTCTCTTCGCGGTCGTAATTCGACGGGTGATAATCGCCCGTGTCGCCGGGGTCTTCTTCCTCTTCGGGGTCGAAGACTTGCACTTTCTTCCCGCCCGATGGTCCATCGAGTTTTGGCGGCTTGCCGATGTGCGGATCCTTCTTTTGCTTGCGAAGTATGTCGGCGGCAGCATGTTGATGGAAATACAAGTCGGCGGTGTACAGTTTGTGATCGGCGGCCTTGCGAAGTTCGAACATCGCGAAGTCGAGCGTCTCGGCACCGAACTTCGTTCGCAGCAACCCGTGAACGATCGCATCGCTACCCGCGACGCTCGCGGCCACGAGGTCCGCATGGAATTCACCTTCGCGCATGACGTTCCGCCGCTGCGAACTGATCAGATTCAGCACGCCGACCAACATCGTACGAATCGCCCAGAGGATGCCGCCGACGCAGATGCCGAACACCGTGAATCCGCCGCCCGCTTGTTTGAACCATTCGACGGTTTCATCGAGCCAATCGCGACCGCCGACGATGTCGAAAATGATCCGGTACACGACGTTGGTGTACGCCGAGACGAACCCGCCTTGGGTGAAGTGGCCGAACTCGTGCGCGACGACGGCCTTGAACTCGCTGAGGTTTAGGCAGTTCACCAAACCCAGCCCGAGCAGCATGTCTTTCTTCGGCGGCACGAACAAGTTAATCAAGCTCGTTCGCGTGATGACGGCCGCGTTGACATCCGCCGAGACGAACATTTTTCGCGGTTCCTCGGCACCGGTTTCCTCGCACACCTGACGAATGAACGCGAACAGCGTCGGATGCTCGCTCTCTTTCAGTTCGAGTTGCAGTTCCTTCTCGATCGCGTTTTTCTTGAAGAAGCCTTTCACGAGAAACGCAAAGATAATCCCGGACATCATCGAGCCGACGATGGCGAGTAACGACCAGCGTGCGACTTGGATCGCCAGCCAGATCGTCAGGAAGCCCGAGACGATCACCATCGTGAAATACAGCAGCAAAAACAGAAACAAACAAGCGAGTAGCAACCATTCTTGCGTCACGTACGATCGCGGGTATTCGGTGAGGTCATCGGGTACATCCTCCGGCGACGCAGGGTACGGTAGCGTGTTCGAGCGGGCCATTGATACCTCGCGGTGTCGAGCCAAATTCCGATGGAGTGAAATTATACAGCAAGCACGGACAAGGCCAATCACCAATAGAGTGCGGCGAGGTTCACGTTTCCGCCGCAGAGCACGACGCCGACGGTGCGGATGTTCGGCAATTCCCGGAATGCATCGGATAGCACGACGCTCACACCGACGGCGGCGCTCGGCTCGATGATCAGTTTCATACGCTCCCAGATCAATCGCATTTTCGCGCGAATGTCGTCTTCGGTCACCGTGAAAATCGTTTCGACTTCGTCGCGGACGATGGGCCACGTCAACTGACCGAGGCTCGTCAGCAGGCCATCGGCGATGCTGTTCGGCGCGGTCTGCGGTTGCCAGATTCCGGCAGCCTTGGAACGCGCGGCATCGTCGGCACCGAGTGGCTCGGCACCGAAGACGCGGATCGTTGGTTTCACGCCGCGCGACGCGATGCAGAACCCCGACAGCAACCCGCCGCCGCCGACGGGAACGACGACGGCATCGAGTTCGGGCACGTCTTCGAGGAGTTCGAGCGCGGCGGTGCCTTGCCCCGCAATCACGTGGACATGATCGAACGGCGGAATGAAACAACCCCCGGTTTTGGCCACCCACTCGGCCGCCGTGCGTTCGCGATCCGCCAGCGTCGGCTCGCATTCGATAACCTGCCCACCGTAGCCGAGTACCGCCTGTTTCTTCACCGCCGCGGCCGTGCGCGGCATCACCACGTACGCGGGAATGTTCCGGAACTTCGCCGCCAACGCGAGCGCCTGTGCATGATTCCCGCTCGAATGCGTGACGACACCTCGAGCGGCGACATCGTCCGTCAATGCCTGAACCGCGTTGGTTGCCCCGCGATATTTGAACGAGCCGGTCTTCTGTAAATTCTCGCACTTGAAGTACACTCGCCGCCCCGCCAGGCGATCGATCGTCTCGCACGTCAGCGTCGGCGTGCGGTGAACTTTGCCGCGAATCCGCAGTTCGGCCTCGCGAACATCGGCCAGCGTCACGGCGTGTCTCATGTCGGTTCCTCGGGCGTGTTCCACTCGGGGCGGTCGTACTTTTCCATCGCGAGTTTTGCGGCATCGGCACGTTCGTCGTCGGTGAATGTGCCGCACGTTCCGCCGTACCGCATCGCGAACGATTCGAGTAAATGTTGCGCGATGGCGGCGCGGCTGAGCGTGGTTTGCCGCGCGAGTGGGCTGACCCGTTTCGCGGCACTTCGCACGGTGTTTCCCTTGCGATTCGTGCCGATTCGCAGCACACTCACCATTTCGTTCGCGTTCATATCGTACGCAATCGTCGTGTGATGGATGACGACGCCACGCCGCCGCGATTGGGCCGCCCCCGCGATTTTACCGTCATCGCACGCGATGTCGTTCACAGGCACATGATGCGCGTCGATGCCGAGTTCGCGCAATGCCAACACCACCCACGCATCGCAGACTTCGTAACTCCGGCGGATCGTCAATCCTTGCAACAACGTCTCCGGCAGACAGAGCGAGTAGGTGATCGTGGCGTGCGGTTGCACGAACATCGCGCCGCCGCCGCTGGTGCGTCGCAAGATCCGCACGTTGGCCCGCGCCGCGGCTTCCCCGTTGACTTCGTTCGCTACCGACTGGCTGCGACCGAGCACGATTGCGGAGTCGGCCCATTGCCAGAATCGCAACGTCGGTGGCGCGGTGCCGTCGGCGACGCGATTCGCAATCACTTCCTCGAACGCCAAATTGAGCGATGCCGAGAGTGGCGTCTCTGGAATGATTCGCCACGGGATCGACTGCCAGGGTCGTGTCAGTTCGGCGATGGCATCCGGTGTCATGCGGCCGACGCGCTCGGTCGCCGGTAGCGTGGCCAAACCCTCGGCTACTGAAAGACAGGTGGTATTCGCCAGTTCGACGCCGAACGGAATCGCGGTGCGGATGTGCGCGGCCAATGCTTTTGGGGAAAGGTCCGCAGGCAGATCGCTCAGCGCCGCAATCAACGCGGCACGCACGTCATCGGTTCGCGATGGCGGCGAGAATACCAGTTGTGCGAGCGCATCGTCGTTCATCGTGCGGCACCTCGAATGCGATTCACCCTGTTCGTGCCCGCAATCGATGGTAAAATCGGCTCAAATCCCACTTGTGCGAATAACCCCCCGAGCACGATGCCACCGACTTCACCCGAACCCAGCGGCACCGACGAGATGTTTCGCACGATGGTGCAATCGTCGGAACAGCAAACGCTCTCGGCGGCGCTGTCGAATGTCGGCGCGAATGTGCCGGGGTACGAGATCCTCGCAGAGATCGGTCGCGGGGGCATGGGCGTGGTTTACAAAGCGCGGCAACTGAAGGCGAATCGCGTCGTCGCGCTCAAGATGATTCTGGCGGGCGGTCATGCCGGTACCGAGGAGCAATCGCGGTTCCGCAGCGAGATCGAAACGACGGCGCATCTGAAACATCCGGGCATCGTGCAAGTGTACGAAGTCGGCGAACATGCGGGGTTGCCGTACTTCAGCATGGAGTTTTGCGAAGGCGGTTCGCTGGCGAATAAGACGCGCGGGCAGCAACTGCGACCGATGGCGGCAGCGGCACTCGTCGAGCGGATCGCTCGCGCCGTCGAGGCCGCGCACCTCGCGGGGATCGTCCACCGCGATCTGAAGCCCGGCAACATCATGATGACCGAAGACGGCACGCCGAAAGTCGGCGACTTCGGGTTAGCCAAACGGCTCGATACGAAAAGCGATGCCACCCGCACCGGCGCGATTATGGGTACGCCGAACTACATGGCCCCCGAACAAGCGAGCGGCAAAACCAAGACCGTCGGCCCCGCCGCCGATGTCTACGCGCTCGGCGTGGTGCTCTACGAACTGCTCGCCGGTCGTCCGCCGTTCGATGCCGACACCATCGCCGAACAACTCATGTTAGTGACGCAGAACGCGCCGCCACCCTTCGATGAGTTCCGCAAGGATGTCCCGAGCGATCTCGAAACGATCTGCCTGAAGTGCCTCGCGAAAGACCCCGCACACCGGTACGCGACAGCAGGACAACTGGCCGAAGATTTGCGACGGCTGCAAGATGGCGAAACGATTTCCGCCCGCCAGTGGCACGCCGTCCAGCGGTTCGCGTGGATGATCGGGCGAAGCCAGTACGACACGCACTTCGCCCGATACGCGAATTTCTTTTTGCTCATCGCGCCGCTGATTCTGTTGCCCGAAATCTTCGCGACGATCATTCGCTTCGCCGAACTGCCGTTGTGGTGGATATTGCCGGTGTACGTGGCCCGGACCATCGCCGGACTCAGCCTGTTCTTGTACTTCGGGCAGGGGCGAATTTGGCCTGCGAACCCAGCCGAACAGCACGTTCTCGGCATGTGGGGCGGGTTTATTATCACCGCGATGATGCTCCATGCGAACTTGCATTCCACGAGCGGATCGAGCCTCTATCAGGCGCTCGCGGCGACGTCTGCGGTGTCGTTGTTTTCGCTCGGCGCGATGTTCTGGGGCGGCTTCTATCTCTTCGGCCTCAGCTTCCTACTCATCGTCCCGATCATGTCGTTCGACGAACGCCTTTGCCCGCTCGAATTCGGAATCCTGTGGACGATCGTCTTGGTGTGGATGGGCCTACGATTGCGCAAAATCGCTGCCGCACCGAAGTAATGTGCTGCGTTCCTTGACAGACCGCACGTGCGTCCCCTACAGTCGCGATTGAAGAAGTGCCCAAAATTGGTCGAAAGCGAGTCTACCGTGCCGATTCAAATGGAACTCAAGCGGATCATCATCAGCGAAGTCGACGATACGCAACTCATCGTTCTGAAGGAATTTGAAGGCGATCGCAGTTTCCCGATTGTCATCGGCTTGTTCGAGGCGCACAGCATCAATCGCCGCGTCAAAGGCGAGTTGTCGCCCCGCCCGCTCACGCACGATTTGATCGTGGCCGTCGTCGATGCCATGGGCGGCGATATTCAAGATGTCATCATCAACGACTTGCAGGAACACACCTATTACGCGAAGCTGCGGGTTCGGCACGAAGGCGAACTCATCGAGATCGACTGCCGCCCGAGCGACGCCATCGCCATCGCGGTCACGGCGAAGATCCCGCTCTACGTGAACGAAAGCGTCCTCGGCGACGCGCTCGACGAAGATTGAGGTTTTGCGGGGCCTGGTTTCAATTGCGGCGATTTTGGGTAGCAGGGAATGATTCCACCACTTACCCACCCACCCATCCCTGGAATCATTCCCGATTTCGGAATCAA
>JAYVQG010000323.1:0-17940 GCA_043757025.1 Limnoglobus sp. | reverse complement strand
GGCTGACGCACCACTGTCAGTCCGTTAGAAGAAACGCTGCATTCGCAAGCGGAGAGAATCTCTGCCGCTCAACCCTGCGCAGATTAGACAACTACGTTCGCGATGCTGTGCCTGACGTTTCCGTTGGCGATAGTGCAATTCGATGCCGAAGGCGTACCCCTGCCGTTGGGCGTGACCGCACGGTACGGCAGCACGCGCTACCTACCACCGAGTGGTATCGGTCGCGTGCGCTTCCTTCCGGGCGATAAAACCGCCGTCACGGCGGCACGGGGTGTGCTCTCCGTGTGGGATCTCGATACGGGTCTCCGAATTCGCGAGGTGATCGAACCGCAATGGGAATGCATAGATTTTTCGCTGAGCAAAGACGGCAAAAAACTGTTCGTCGTCGGTTTGGCTACAACGGGCTACACGGAGAAACCCGCCGAGCCACCAGGAAAAGTCGTTAAAATACCAGTCCAGCGCGTTGAGTTATGGACTTATCATTCCACGACATTCGAACGGATTGCCAAAAATGTGCTGACAGAAAAGAAGTCCGAATGGTTCTGGTTTAACGCGAATGGCACCCTTCTCATTCCGGACAACGAAACAAAACAGACGGTCACACTCGTACACGTCGAGCCAGCGGTACGCGTTTTGCCGCTGGCGATCGACTTTGAGGCGTGTGGGTTTTTCTACCCCTCTTATAACGATAGCGGCTCTCGGCTCGCCTATTTCAAACAGAAGGAAATTATCGTTTACGACACCGTGGCCATGAAAGAAATCTCGCGTCTTCCTGGAGAAAACATCTTCATCAAGATGTCGAAAGATGGAGAAAGCGTTTGCAGTGCGGTTCGAGAGCCGAGCGAAAATGGACGTAACCCTCTCGAGTTATGTTCGTTCAATGTCAAGACTCGAAAAGCGAACTGGAAGCAGGGTCTTCCGAAGTTGGATTCCGATCCATACGTACATGGCAACGAATCGTTCGGCGATATCATTTCCGTGATGGGAGAAGGACTCGCGAATCACGACATTACGTACTACGATGCTCGCACCGGGAAGCCAATCCCGCTTCAGCCTGGCGAAACCTATGCTTGGAGAGATGCGCGTGTTTACGGTCAATTGAGCGCAGATCGGAAGCGGATGGTTTCCATTTCGAACGGTGCGATTTCGGTATGGGACGTTGCGACGATGCAAATGATCGCTCCGAAACCACGCACGTGCGCCATATCGGAAAGCGGTCGCTTGCAATACCTCGACGGTGGTACGAAGCTGGAAGTCGGCCCGAGCGATGAGAACTCGACGTCCGGATTGAAATCGTGGGATGTGGCAACGGGGAAAGAGCTTCTCTGCATCCCGCGAAATCGACTCGCCGAAGACGGAGGAACAACGTTCAAGAACAGGAATTATTCCAACCTCGTCTTGTCCCTCATCTCGCGAGATCGTTCGTTTCGAGTCACGATGACGCCCGATCACAATGAAAAAAACCGACCGGCGAAATGGTCGCCCGTGCTTTCGGACCCCACAACAGGAAGAGAAATTCGTCGTCTGTCCAGTGGGCCATCCTACGTGCAAGAATTGCATCTCACCCGCGATGGGCGATACTTGATTTGCCACAATATGGAGACGAGAATCTGGCGGTGGGACTTGAACGCCGTCGATCCGCTACCGATCGATCTGGGCGCGTACACTAAGGGAGGAAATGGTGGACATAGCATTCGACAATATATTACTGTCAACCCCGATCAAACCCTCGCGGCTGTCATACTTCGGGCAGAAACGAGTCATCCGAATGGTGCTGCACCACAATATGAGGTGGGAGTATATCGTTTGGACGATGCTCACCAGGTTCGACTATTCAAGGGCCAGGGGGTGTTGTTTCACAAATCCTGGTCTGCAAATGGTCGATACCTCAGCTTGTCGACAGACAAAGGGTTTTGCATACACGACCTCGAAAGCGATCAAATCGTCTATCAGCTGAAAAACCAATTTGAAGGTTCGATCTGCGACGACGGTCGAATGACGGGCACTATCGTCGACAGCGCACTGACCTTCCACGAGACGTTGACGGGACAGATACGGCACACGATCGCAACGGCTGGCAGCAGTTCGGTTGCGTTTGCACCGGATCGGCGCTCGATTGCACACGTGGCGAGCGATAACACGGTCCACATCGTGCCGTTATTTCCACTGTCCAAACATGTGTCGATCACCCGCGCAGATATGGATACCGCACTCGCCGACCTCGGTTCGAGCGATGCCAGGAAAGCATTCCTTGCAGTGCGGTTGTATGCTTCGGATCCCAAGCTGGCGGTGCCGTACTTGCGCGAAAAGATGCCGCCGACCAAACTCCCCACCGATGTCGTAGCCGCGATAGCGAAACTCGATTCGCCGCAGTTTGCCGAACGCGATACGGCCACCAAACGCCTGATCGAAATCGGCTCTGCTGCTTCAGGCCCGCTGCAACTCGAACTGAAAAACACCGACTCCGTCGAGTTGCGCACGCGAATCGAACAGATTCTGGCGACCCACGGCACGACGTCTGCAAACGACCTTCGCGCGCATCGTGCTCACGAGATTCTCGATATCCTCGACACCTCCGAAGCTCGATCGCTTCGCGAGTCGTGGGTCAAAGGCGAGCCTTCGATTTTGACAGCGATAGAGAAAGCCAAGCCACGAAACGCACCATACGCATTCGCGGCAACGCCAAAAGTAACGCCATGAGTGCAATGCGTTAGCGTTCTTTCAATCCTGCCGGAGGTTCATTTCGCGCGAGATACGATATTCGCAAGCCGTTGCAGTTTGGCCGCATCGTCGTTACGGTAGTATCAAATCTATCTTTGGATCGGGAACTGTTGCCATGCGGATTGCCTTAGCCGTTTTGTTTGCCCTGACCGCGACGGTTAGCTACTTCGCAGCCGAACCGAAATCGGCGGTGAAATCGCCGCTCGCCGAGGCCCGTCAACGTTTGTTGAAAGGCAACTACGCCGAAGCGCGTGCGGAATACGAGAAGTTTCGCGGCGATGAGAAGCTCATGCCCGATGCGGTAACGGGCATCGTGGCAGCATGGCGAGCCGAGGGCGAGTACGTCAAGGCACGCGAAGCGATCGATGCCGCGCTCAAGGTGGCCGGTGACAATCCGCAACTGTTGGCAGTGCGTGCGGACTTGCTTTACGACACCGGTAACTGGGACGAAGCGCTGAAGGATGCCGAAGCCGCGATTCAGAAGGACGATGCCCAGTTCCTCGCGCGGTGGGTGCGGGCACGCATCATTCGCGATCGGGGCGATCACGAACGCGCCGATAAGGAAGTCCGTTGGTTCGTTCGCACGTACACCGCTCTCAGCAACGCGGGCAAGGACATCACCGATCCGGATCGGCTACTGCTCGTCGGCCTCGCTGGGGCCGAGAACGCTCGCTGGAACAACCTGGCGAATCAGTTCAAATTCATTCTGAACGAAGTGTACAGCGACGCGATCAAGCTCGAACCCGAAATGTGGGCGGCAGAGTATTATTCTGGGCGAATGCTGCTCGAAAAGTACAACCGTCCCGAAGCGGTGGAGGCGTTCGATAAGGCGATCAAGATCAACCCGAATGCGGCGGAGCCATACGTGGGCAAGGGACTCGCCGCGATGCAGCGTTACGAGTTCAAGGAAGCCGAGGAGTTCGCGGAACTGGCGTTGAAGCGGAACCCGAAACTGGCGGAAGCGCTGCACCTCAAGTCCGATGTCGCCTTTCGCGGTGGCGATTTCCCCGCAACCGAAAAGACACTGTTAACGGCAAAGGCGATCAACCCGCGCGACACCGTGGCGCTCGGCAAACTCGCCGCGTGTTACCTCGTGCAGAAGAAGCTCGCCGAATACGACGCGATCGTCGAACAGGTCGAAAGTTACGACGCGAAACCGGGCGTGTTTTACTACGAACTCGCCGAGTATCTCGAAGACCGCAAGCTGTATACGAAGGCTGAGGAGTTCTTCCGCAAGGCGACCGAACTCCGGCCGAAACTGGCGGGGCCGCGCACGTCGCTGGGGATGCTGCAACTGCGTTTGGGGCAGGAAGCCGAGGGGCGGAAGATCCTCGATCAGGCGTTCAAGGCCGACCCCTTCAACGTCCGCGTTTCGAACATGCGGAAGGTGATGGACCACATCGATAAATACGCGATCCTCAAAACCGCGCACTACGATGTCAAATACGATGCCAAGACCGACAAAATCCTCGCCGCGTTCGTTGCCGAGTATCTGGAAGAAATCCATATCGAGTTGAAAACGCAGTTCGATTACGAGCCGACGGGCCGCATTCCGGTCGAGTTGTTCAGCCGCAAGGACATGTTCGCGGGCCGCACGATTGGGCTGCCCGATCTGCACACGATCGGCGCGTGTACGGGGCGGGTGATCGTGATGGCGTCGCCGCACGCGGTCGGCGTGCCGAAGCCGTTCAACTGGGGCCGCGTCATGCGGCACGAACTCGTACACATCTTCAACCTCACGCAGACGGACTTCCAGTGTCCGCACTGGCTGACCGAAGGGCTCGCAGTGCGGAACGAAAACATGGAACGCCCCTTCCCCTGGATGGAAACGCTGAGGGAACGATACGACGACGGCACGCTGTTCAACCTCGATACCGTGCTGATGGGTTTCGTGCGGCCGCGCAGCCCGTCGGAGTGGGGCTTGGCGTACTGCCAAAGCCAGATCTACGTAGAATACGCAGTCAAGATTCACGGCGAAAAAGCGATCGCGAAACTCCTCGATTCCTACCGCCAGGGCCACGACACCACGAAGGCGATACAGACAGCGTGCGGCGTTTCAAAAGCCGATTTTGAAAAAGGCTATCGTGCGTACGTCGAACAACTCCTCAAGCCGTACCGTAACGGTGCAGAGAAGAAGAAACCCGACGAGAAGCCGCTGACGTACGATGAGTTGATCGAAGCCCAACGGAAAAACCCCGACGACATCGAAGTGATGGCAAAGCTATCTGAGGTATCGTTCGTCCGCGGGAAAATCGCCGACGCGCGAAAGTTCGCCGATGCGGTTCTCGAAAAGAAGAAGGGCCATCCAACGGCATCGGTCGTGAAAGCGAGATTGTTGGCCCGAGCGGGCGACGACGAAGCGGGCCGCGATATTCTCGAAGTCGCTCTGAAGGCGCAACCCGACGACTTGCGGTTACTCGCCACCGTGGGGCGATATTACATCGAGGCGAAAGAGTTCGACAAAGCCGCCGAGGTGCTGGAGAAACGCCGCAAACTGGCCCCGCTCGACGAAGATTTACTGCAACAGTTGTCGCGGTTGTACATTGCCACGAAGAACGATGAGAAGCTGATCGACGTGCTGAAGGTGATCGTGGCACACGACCCCGACGAGTTCGATGCGCGGATCAAGTTGGCGAAGGCGAGCCTGACCATGAAGAAGTTTGCCGATGCCGAGTTGTATGCCCGCGACGCGATCCAGATCGACGTGCTGAACGAAGACGCCCGCGCCGTGTACCTCGAAGCGCTGAAGGCCGCCGGAAAGGCCGACGAAGCCGCAAAGTTGGCGAAGCGGTTCGCCGACTGAGATTCGGAAATGGCCGCGATGTTCAACCGGTGCTAGAATCTCTTACATCGAGAATATTGTCGATGACGCTCGGGCAGTTACAGTCGCGGATTCGCGAACTTTACGGCGAGAAAGATGCGCGGCGTGGCGTCGAAGGTACGTTCATGTGGTTCATGGAAGAAGTCGGGGAACTGTCGGCGGCGTTGCGGGGCGGCACCCACGAAGAACGCGTGCTCGAATTTGCCGACGTGCTGGCCTGGCTGAGTACGCTTGCGAATAATGCGGGTGTCGATCTCGATGACGCCATCGCCCGCAAGTATGGCACCGGCTGCCCTGGTTGCCAACACACGCCGTGCGACTGCCCGACGGCGGACAAGCCCTAATTTTCACCGGTTGACAGGGGATCTCATGCGGAATCTGCGGTTCGATATCGCTCTCGTCGCGCTGGTTTTCCTGTCGTATCCCGTCGTCGCGCAATCGTACACGATCAAAGTGACCGCCGCGAAGGTCGGCCTGCCTGCCGGGCGCTTCACGTCGGAATCCGACGATGCGACCGGTCAGGGTTCGTACATCGCCAAAAGCAACATGTGGACGCCGGTTTACGTGCAACTCGAAGTGATGCGCGAGGAAAAACGCTCTCTAGCCATCGTGGTCGAAACCTCGGACCCCGACGACCTCGGTGCCGCGTATGCGGTGCCATTGCAGAACCTGTCGGATCGGTTGCCCGGCACAAAAATCGAACCGACCGAGTTGAGCTACCTGCCGTACATTCGCACGAATGGCCGCAGCGAACTGACGGTATCCGTTCGAGAAATCGGCAAGGGGAACCCCGCCGAGTGGCGACTGGTTTCCGAGCCGTTACGATCGAACTACATTCGTAGCCGTGATACCTCGCACTACGTCGTGCTGTCGCTCGGTACGAATCTCGCGGGTTTCACGTTGCCTAAGGAAGAAGTCGAAGACGCGAATCCGGGTACGACGCGTAAAGGCCTACGCGGTGGCCGTATCGAGACTGCTGCCATTACCGATGTTGCGATGATGCCCGATCAGTGGTTCGGTTACGACTCGACCGACCTCGTCGTGCTCACGACGGGTGCGGCCGACGTGAACAACTTCCTCACGCCGCTGTTCACTTCCCCGACGCATCGGCATCGTCTCGAAGCGTTGTTCGAGTGGGTACGCCGGGGTGGGCGGCTCGTCGTCAGCGTTGGCTCGAATGTGGCCATCGTCAAGGAATACCCGCTGTTACAAGAACTGCTGCCCGTCGAAATTCGCCGCGATAATCCATCCGAGCCGGTGAAGGAACTGACGCTCGAATGGGCGTTACCCGGCACGAACAAACGGCTATTGCCGTTAGTGACGAAGCAGGGAACGATGTTCCCCTTGTGCAATTTCACGCCGAAGCCCGACCGGGGCTTCCGCCAGATGATCCCGCCGTCCGACGACGAAACGGGCACGAAACGCGCGATGGTGCAAGGCGCGTACGGCATGGGCCGCGTCACGCTCGTCGGCTTCGACCTCGACCGTTCGCCATTCACCGATTACGTAGGCCGCGCCGACTTCTGGGATCTCTTGCTTCGCGAAGCCGGTTCGCCGCGTGCCTCGCTCGGTAGCGGCATCAAGTCCAACGCCAGTTACAACAGCCGCTACGATTCGGAAGATGAATTCGCGAATCGCCTGCGGTCGCACATCGACACCTTCGCCGGGGTGCCGGTCATCTCGTTCGGTTGGGTGGCACTGTTCATCGTGATGTATACGCTGCTGATCGGGCCGATCGAATACTTCATTCTGAAGAAGGTTTTCAAACGCCTCGAACTCACTTGGATCACGTTCCCGATCATCGTCCTAACGGTCAGTACGATCGCGTACTTCACCGCGTATGCCTTGAAGGGTAGCGATTTGAAGGTGAACAAGATCGACCTCATCGACATCGACACGAGCACGAATCGCGTCTACGGTCGGACGTGGTTTACGATCTTCAGCCCGCGCCGCGAAGATTACCGCATCGGCATCGAACCGAGCGATGGTTGGGTAAACAAGACCAGCGAGCAACCGGGAGCCGGTGCCCTGATCGACTGGGTTGGCGGGGCGCATTCGGGGAAATCGAGCTTCTTCCGCCGCTCGTATTATTATCAGATCGACACACCGGGGAACGCCAACCGCGTTCCGTTCGGCGATGGCATCGTCGATGTGCCGATTCAGGTCTGGTCGACCAAGGCATTCGCCGCCGACTGGTCTGCACCGATCGAGAAAGCCAATCCGCTGATCGTCTCGGACCTCATCCACCCGCCATCGGATAAAACCACCGTCTCTGGCTCGTTCGTTGCGAACCTGCCATTCAAGGAAATCCGCGACGTGTACCTGATCTACGCGGGCAAAGCATACAAGTACGATAACCCGATCACGCCGGGCACGAAGGTCAACGTCGTGCTCATCGGCAAAGACGATCCCGATTGGTTGACCGCAATCGATGTCGTCGCCGGTGCAAGTACGCTCGTTTCTAAGAAGCCAAACATGCCCAGCACCGTCACGGGCAACCCGCAACTGTTCCGCGTGATGTTTCACGATGAAATCCAGAAGACGAACGACAGCGTGGCACCCGAAAACGCAACGCTGCGACGGATCGATCAATCGTGGCGGCTATCGGATCAGCATCGCGACGAACTGATTCTCGTCGGCAAACTGGTACCGACCCGCGAAGCCTCCGCCGAGGCAATGTTCACCGAAACGAACTCGTCTTCGCCGACGAAACTCTGGTTGAAAGATCTGCCCGGCAAGGCCAACGCACGACTCCCGCAACAAGGCACACTGCAACAAGAAACCTACGTTCGGGCTTACATCCCGATCCGACCGAACACCCGCAAATAACTATCCTCGCTGAGAACGACATGATCGAGACACGCGACCTGACGAAAAAGTACGGCGACCTCTTCGCCCTCGACCGCCTGACGCTGAAGCTCGACAAGGGCGACGTCTTCGGTTTCATCGGGCCGAACGGCGCGGGGAAAACGACGACGATGCGAATCCTCGCCACGCTGCTGAACCCCAGTTGGGGCGAGGCGAGCGTTTGCGGATATTCGATCTACACCGGCTCGAAAGACATCCGGCGTGCCATCGGCTACATGCCGGATTTCTTCGGCGTCTACGACGACATGAAGGTCATCGAGTACCTCGAATTCTTTGCGGCGGCGTATCGCATCAAAGGCCCCGAACGCCGTAAGAAGTGCGATCAAGTACTCGACCTCGTCGATCTCGGTTACAAGCGCGACGCTCTCGTGACGAGTCTTTCGCGCGGGATGACGCAACGCCTCGGGTTGGCGCGCGTGCTGCTGCACGAACCGCAGGTGCTGCTGTTGGACGAACCCGCCAGTGGTCTCGATCCACGTGCCCGCATCGAAATGCGCGAGCTGATCAAAGAGCTTCGCGGCATGAACAAAACCATCATGGTGTCGTCGCACATTCTGCCCGAACTCGCGGACATCTGCAATAAAATCGGCATCATCGAACGCGGCAAATTGCTCTTTAACGACGATGTCGACTCCGCAATCCGTCAGGTTCGCCAGAAGCACATCTACAACGTCTCGGTCGGCAAAGAGCAGAACGAACTCGCCGCGAAAAAGATTCAAACGTACGCCGAAATCGAAGCCGTCGAACTGACCGGCGAGGGCAATACGATCAAGGTTACGCTGAAAGACGCGCTCGACGACGGATGCTTCCTCCCCGAGCGACTCATCGCCGAGGGGTTCAAACTGCGCGCCTTCCAGGAAGAAGAAATCAACCTCGAAGACGTCTTCATGCGGATCACGAAAGGCATCACGAACTAACATGGCAGGGCGCATCAACTGCAACAGTTGCGGGGGGAAGGTCGACGTGCCGGCGGGGCACTCGCGTGCCAAAATCCGCTGCAACCATTGCGGTTATTATGCCGAAGTGCCACCCGATCAGCGTTCGACACTGGACGAAGACGGCACACCAGCACCCGTAACATCCGCTCGCGAGGTCGCCACGGCAACGACCGATACTTCCGTCAAGAAAAAGAAGAAGGTCAAGCGAGCGGCCGATCCGCGCGACAACCGACCGCAGTTCGAGGACGAGGAGCCAACCGGGCCGTACCTCCTCGAAGGCACGCAAGATGAGGACGATGACAAGCCGTATGCGGTGCCCGGCGACGGTACGAAACTGTGCCCGGATTGCCGCGTGAAACTGCCGCTCGACGCGAAGCAGTGCGTCCATTGCGGCATCGATCTCGTCACGAAAAAGAAGCCGAAGAAGTCGTACGAACCGATTGAGAAAGAGTGGGAGCCACGCTTCCCTTTACTCCTGCGGTTGAAGGTAATCGCCGCATTGCAGCTCGTGAATGTGCTGATGGCGTTGTACATTAACAGCGGTGCGAATTCACCGTTTTTCGCGTTCGTGTGGCTGCTCGTTCAAGGGGGAATGCAGGCATTTCTCGTCGGCACGTTTCAGATGATCGGCGTCAAGCGAACCGCCGAGGGGCAGGTGACGATTACGAAAACCTGGCGGATCGCGTTCATCCGTATCAATAGCGTGCCGGTGGCTTGGAAGAAGAGTCACGGCATGGGCATCATCGCCACATACAATCCGGGTTTGCTCGAATGGTTCACACTCGTCTATCTGCTGTTGCTATTCCTCATCCCCGGCATCCTGTTCTACTGGTTCATCATCCGACCCGAACGCTTTGAAGTCGCGCTCTGCGACATGTACGGCAGCACCGACGACATCTTGTTCCGCACCACGAACCGCGACGAAGCCGACGACGTTTGCAACGTCATCAGCAACTGTTCGGGCTTGATGTACAAGTCGGTAGTGTAAGCGATAAACGTCATTTTGTCGGGGTCGGCTTCGCTTTGATGATTCGACGTCGGCTTTCCGCGCGATCGACGTCACTTTCGGCAACTCGGCGAAGGCTTCGCGAAGTGCGATTGTCTTCGCTTCGATCTGTTTGAGGACATCCGGATCGACGGGCACCGCGTTCGCCGGGGCGAAATTCGGCTGCGCGAATGCCACCGATGACATGCACAGGAGAGCAAGGAGGGAACGGAGCACGGCGAGTCTCGTGGGGTTGCGGTCGAGTTACCCAACGGTAACGACTTTTGGAACGTCTCGCAAGCAGGCGTTTCGTGGGTACAATCTTTTAGAGTCTGAGCGGGACGCAGCTTCGCGTGTGCGGGCTGACTGCTCGGGCCAATACTGAGGGTGTCGAAAATGTTTCTCAAATTGTTTGCGATCTGTTTCATCTGGCTAGCGATGGTAGCGGCGAACGGGGCACGCGCGGCCAACCCGCTCGTGATCATCGAGACTTCACTCGGGAAGATCAAAGTCGAGTTGTACGAAGATAAAGCACCGATCACAGTGAAGAACTTCCTGGCGTACACCGACGACAAGTTCTACGACGGCACGATCTTCCACCGGGTGATGGGCAAGGAAAACTCGGGCCGCGATTTCATGATCCAAGGTGGTGGCCACACGCCGGACTTGAAGGAGAAGGACAACAAGAAGAAGTCGATCAAGAACGAGTCGTCGAACGGCTTATCGAATGCACGCGGGACAATCGCAATGGCCCGCACCGGCGACCCGGATAGCGCGACCTGCCAGTTCTACATCAACGTCGCCGACAACAACGGCCTCGACAAAGCCAACGACGACGCGGGGCACGGCTACTGCGTGTTCGGTCGCGTCACCGAAGGCATGGACATCGTCGACAAGATCAAGGCCGTACCCACCGTCAAGCGCGGCGGCCAAGGCAACTTGCCGAAAGAAGACATCGTCATCAAGAGCGTACGACTGGATAAGTAGTTTTTACGCCACTCCTATAAGGCCACTACTCCGAGGGTTCGATGATTGCGGTCATCGAACCTTCGCATCTCGGAATCGTTGGGTCTGGGCCGTAGGCGTGGATCTGTTCTTGCTTGAGTTCGGCATGTTCTTTCGACGTCGTCAGTACGACGGCACGCCCTTGCTTATCGACCTGCTCCGCGAGCTTGTAGCCCTTTTCCACCGGGTGGTTGAAAAGTTCCTTGAGCAACAAAATCACGTAGGCGTAACTGTGATCGTCGTCGTTTAAGAGAATGACGTGGTACGGCGGTTGACGCCGTGTCCGCGTTTCACTTTCCGTTTCGAGTTCGGGTAGCGTTGCGGTCTGGCTCATGCGGTGGTCCTGCCGTGCGGGTGAAAGCACATTGTAACCGTCGTGGCATATGCTGCAATGGACTACTTTCCGTTCGTGAGTTTTGGCACTTCGTGCGAACCCGTCGCGGCAAGTTCAGCAGTCAGTCGACCGAAACACGCGATGGCAATATCGTCGTTCTGCGGTCGACCGTTCGCATGTTTCCGAACGGAAGTGATGAGCCGTTCGCCGATGACGACCGGACGGTTGGCCGGTCCCGTTGGCGACGGGTCGAAGATCGCTTTACTCACGCCAATCATCTCGAACATATCGCCCGCTGGCGACATCGCATCCGATACGCCATCGGTGAACAACAAGATGTTGTCGCCTTCTTCGAGTTCGAGTTCGATCGATTGATACTCGAAGCCAGTGACGAGGCCGAGCGGCAATCCGCTGAGGTCGTTGGTAATCACTTCGTCGAACGATTTATCCGACATCCGAAAGCGGTTCGGGTTGATGTGTCCCGCGTTCACCAGAATGACTTTGTGCGTCATCGGGTTCAAAATCATCGCGGCCATTGTGACGAATCGATCTCCGATCCCACCGCGAATGAGTTGCTCGTTGAGAAGGTTGACCGCGGCGGCCAAGCTCGGTTGCGTGAGGATGCAGTAGCGGGCTTCGGCGCTCAGTTTCGCCATGAGAAGCGATGCCGGTACGCCCTTCCCTGCCACGTCGCCGAGCATAATCGCGATGCGGCCATCGGGCAACGTGATGAGATCGTAGTAGTCGCCACCGACGGTTTGAGCCGCACTGTAGACGGCGTAAAATTCGTAACCCATCGCGACGGGCATGTCCTTGGGTAGGAAGCCGAGTTGCACTTTCTTCGCGATTTCGATCTCGTTTTGCTGCTTCTCCCGCGCCATGTTGTTTTCTTGGTACGTCGCCTTTTCAATCGCCACCGACGCGAGGTTCGCGACGATGAGTAACATCTTCAGGTCGTCTTCGCGGAACTTCTTGCTGCGGTCTTGCGTGTCGAGTTGGAGTGCGCCGATGGCGATGCCTTCGGTAGAAACGAGCGGCACGCACATAACCGACCGTATACGGAACTCGGCTATCGACTGCGCCGCGCCCATCGCGGCATCGGAAGACGCATCTTCGCTGAGGTACGCCGTCTGCGATTCCATGCACTTCCGCACGATCGTCTTGCTGAAACGGTGATCGTCGCCCGGCGTCGAGCGTCGCGCTTTCACGACTTTCGGGATGAGCTTCGTCCCTTCGCTGAGGATGATAAAGCAACGGTCGGCCTGTCGGAACACGCCGAGGATGCTATCGGCGATCACGTTCAAAAGCGGGTCGAGTTCATTCGCTTTCGATAGCGCGACGCTGATATCGAGCAGCGCCCGTAACTTGTCGTTCGGCTGAGCACCGAGCAGTTCCGCCGTCGGTCGAACGGCCACAGTCGATTCGACATTGCTCATGTCGGCAACGTCGGTACCGTCGGAATTTTCTTCGGGTTCGACTTCGCCGGGGCCGAACTCGCGTGGGAGTTTCAGTCGCGGTTTAGCAGCCGCAACGGCTTTTTCATCTTGGTAGAGATACTGGAAATCGCAAATTTTGATTCGGTCGTCGTGTTTCAGATGATGCGGAGCGGTGATCGCACGATTATTCACGAACGTGCCGTTACGGCTATTGAGGTCTTCGATGAAGAACTCGCCATTTTTGATGATGATTTTCGAGTGTTGCCGACTGACCGCATGATTCGGCACGACGATCCCGCACTTGTCTTCCCGACCGAGAATCACCTCTTGCGCCTTCAGAATGTGTGTCTCGGAGGCACCGGTCGAGCCGGGCGATTTAATCAAAATAAGGGTCGGCATGGCGTTCATCCGAAGCAACGGAAAGTCTATCGAGTAAGATTTTACCGAGATTCCGAACGTCGTGCAAGAAATCTGTAGTGCGAGTCTCAAAGCATTTCACGACAAACCGCAAAAACGCTCACTTCAAACTTCCGCCCAACACGAGTTCGCGAGGCTTGCTATTTCACACCAGAACGGGTCAGGTTCTGCTGCGCGTCGGCGGCCAGACGATTGATGTCTTTGTCTTTCTCGGCTTTCGGTATATCTCGCATAAATTCGATGACGGATTTCGCCTTGCTGACCGGCTTGCCCTCTTTCATTTCGATCAGCTTGTCGGGGTCGAGCCGGCCGAGTGTCTTCACCGCCCACGACCGGGCAGCCTGTCGAGGTTTGGGGCCAGGGAGCGTGGTGAACATCGTCAGGTTTTTGAGTGGCTCGACGACTTCCATCCCGCCGATTTCTGCGATCGTACTCGATGTGGCTTCACGAATATCGTCATTATCGGACTCCGAACCGATGCGGCACAAATAGAGCGGAGCAGTAGCGAGCAGTTCCGTCCGTACCTTCGCATCGTCGAGGCGAGCGTACTCTTTCAGCAGTTGGCAGATCCGCTGAACTTGCTCGACACCGGGATTTTTTGAAAGTGCCGCAGTCAGCGGACGGATGGCAGGTGTGCCTAACGTTCGCAACAGTTCGATCGCTGCGTTCTGTACATTTCCAGAATTCGCTTTCGCGTTGTTCGCTAATTCCCCTTGTCGCGGGTTACCAGTCAAATTGTTGTTGCGAATATTTGCGAGTAGCTTATCCACTTCTGACAAATCGATTGCAATATTAACATTGTTGCTTTTTGCGTCAGAAGCGCAGTTGACCGCAACGAGTTCGCCGGCTTCGTTGATGATTCCAGACCCACTGTCACCGGGGTTGATCTGGCATGTGTGCTCGATCACACTCGCGCTAACGTCTTGTCCCGTTCGATAAGAGAAATTGCTATTCGCGATAACGGCTCGACATTTACCATCCGAATAGCGCCATAACGAACCATCGTTTACCCCCGACATGCCGCGAGAGAAAAGAGTCTGCCCCGTTTTCGCGCCACCGCTCGCCCGTCGTACGGGGAATGCACCGTCTGGCAGTGGCGATGTCAGTTTCAGTATTGCGAGGTCTTTCGACGGTTTATCGATCACGACTGTGGCATTCTGGAATTGTCGCGATTTGCGTAACGAAACCATATTATCGAGATAATACTTTTGGGTGCCATTCACTTCTTTATTCTCGCCGATCACCGGAAAGATAACGTGAATCGTTTTGGCATCTCGAATCACATGATGGTTCGTGATGACGAGCGGTGTGTCGCCACCGGTTATCACGCTGCCCGAACCGTTTGAATTATCTGTGTGGATCCACACCGTAAATCGAAGCAATTTCCCTGCGATGTCTTTATCTGCAACGGTATTGCCAACAGTCGGCATCGTCCGTTCAGGAATGAGCGATTCGATTGCGACTTGCGTGGCATCGTTTGCCACTTTGAGAGCGACTACTTTCGGGTCTTTGATCTGCGGTCCCAGTTCGTTGAGTGCATTCAAGGCATACAAACGCAAATCGTTATTCGCGACGCCGAGGAGTGTATTTTGTCGAAGGGCTTCGATCAACAGGGGAGCGACTTCGACTGCCATTTTTGGAACCGCAAGTGGAGTCGTACGTTTCGTCAGCCGGATCACATCGCCCAACAACTCGGCTACCGTCGCTCGAAGATCGTGTTGCCCATCGACCAGTGGCTGCGCACCTGTCAGCAACGGTGAGTTAGAACCACGTAGTGTTGCGAAGTTATCTTTCGCAAACCATTTCACCAAGATTGCGAGGTCACTCGTGCGGGGTTCCACTCGTATGAGCGACATCATCGCTTCTACTGCTGCCGACTGGACGTTGTCATCCGGATCGGTCGCCGCAATCTGGTCGAGAATCTCGACGACATCGACTTCGATGATCTCGCTGAAAACGATATCGGCCAACCGTCTCAGTCGGCCCCCTTTTCGCGAACCCATATCGCCAATCGCTTTGACCGCTTCGAGTCGAACGGCCTGAGTCTTCGAATATGAAGCCAAATCGAGGAATCCTTGATAGTGTTCGTCTTTCCACTTGTATTCGGAATCCACAAGCCATCGATATGGCTTGATGGCAGGCCGTACGCATTCGACCGCTGCACGCTTCCAGACTCGCAAAGCCTCGATCGCAATCGCTTGCAATCGCGGATCGGACTTCTTCAATAACGGGAAAAATAAGCCGCGCGTCCATTCGTAACTGAGTAATCCTTCTCGATTCTCTTTGTTGATGACGATTCGCTTGAGAATTTGCGCAGCCCGCATCCGCCCGTTTTCCGATGAACCACTCAAATGCGCCGGTCGCGTTGCGGCTTCTTTGATCCAATCCTCTTCCGTACGAATGACGGCGACGACGAGTGGCTCCAGCTTTTTGAGTGTGAGCGGGTACAAGATGACTTCCAGCGTATGACTCGCTTCATCCGCCACGGAACCCGCGTTGTCATCGAGTAGTTGGAGTACGGTTGCAATGATACTATTGTTGTTTGCCGAATCGAGTTTGTTGTTTGCAATCGCTTTCAAGGCCGCGATTCTTAACTCAGCATAATTGCCATCGCCTTCTTGTTTTGCCACGAGGAATTCGCGTAGTCTTTCCATCGCTTCGGCAGGCGCAGACATCTTCGTATATGCCAAAGCTGCATAAAGCTGAGGCTCCAGTCTCTTCGACTGGATCGCTTCGGTTAATCGGGCTTGATCGTAGTCGCTCTCCCCACCGACCCGGCGAAGGACTTCGAGTGTTGTCGCTCGAATTTCCGCATCCTCACCGAGCAGAAACGAAAAGAGTTCGACGATCGCCGGGCGGGCGTCCGGCCCGAGTGTACCGATCTCACGCAGCGATTTGAGCACCAGCACCCGATTTTTTTTCTCGTGAGCGACTCGGACTCGCTTCAACAAGATCGCAATCTTATCTTTAGGCTCATACGTTGTGGTAGCCTGCTCCACCCACTTCCACCCTTTGCTGGTATATGCTTTCTTGAGAAACGCTCGCACTTCCTCCACATCGACGGCTGTACATGAAGCCTGATCACTGTTACATTTCAGAAGTGTACCGACGAGTTCGCCGCGATAATTGACGACGGCTCCACCACAATTAATTGCGTCGAGTTTTTGGTCGATTTCCAGTATCTTGTTTCCATTCACGATCCCTTGAATGTTACCCTTCGTTGGCTTCCAAAAGAGATCGCGGCTGAGAGCGCTCGTATCGGGAGACATGACGGGTGTCGTCGCCTTCGGCGTTTTATTTGCGAGTGAAAGTGGTTTGAGAAAAGACGGAGCCTTCTGTTTGTCGCGCGGCAACAACTTGAGAATCGCCAGCTGCGTGTTCGTCGAATCGTCACTGGATACAATTTCCGCATCAAAAAACAACTCTTTAGACTCTTTGTCATTTACGTAAGATTTGAAATCGGCGTCCAATTCGCCGTTTGGCAGAAATTTTGGAAACAGAACCGATATTCGGTTGCTGGTTTTCGCAACGGTCGCATTCGTGACAATCAGTTGACGTATGGCATCGTATACCCAACCGAGATATTGTTTTTGACTCTCATTACCGAAAATGTATACGAGAACGGTTCCTCGCATCAGCGAATCGTACACCTTCTCTTGCGGCATGTCCTGAATGAGCGCAGGAACTGGCTCGTCATCCTCGTGCTCCGGTATAGGCTCTTCCGATTTGGTGCCCGCACTCGCAAAAGCTAACTCGTCGGCTGGCTTTGCCGGATCCGGTTTTCGCAACATCAACCAGATCCCCACACTACAGCCGAGGACCACCGAAATCGAAATCAACAATTTCAAACGAAGCATCGGTTTGCCCACCGGTATCGGTTTGGCAGTTTGAGGACCGTTGGTGGGTAGCGAAGGGACTGGCATTTCCTTGCTCGAACCAGTGGGTAATGATGCGTGGTGCGGTACGTCTTTCGCACCATCCGGTGTAACGGTTGCTTTTTCGCTCGGTTTCTGCTTTGCGGTTTCTTTCTCGGGCATAGCTGGCTCGGATGCGGATTTCTTGAGCGACTTTGGAAATCGAAGCGGTTCGCCGCAGGTAGGGCATTTTAAGTTCATGCCGCGCGACATACCCAACACGGTTTTGCATTTCGGACATCGTACCAGTTCAGAATCCATAACAATCTCGCTTATTTTGTCGTTGTGTGTAACGAAACCAATTTAGCCGCAGTCGTAACGCCTCTCGACCACAGACAGTGTAGCGCGATACTGGTGTAGAAACATAGCCGCATGTAGATAGTTTGAGTATAAGTTATTAATTTTCGGCCTGGTTCCAATTGCGGCGATTTTGGGTAGCAGGGAATGATTCCACCACTTACCCACCCACCCATCCCTGGAATCATTCCCGATTTCGGAATC
>JAYVQG010000322.1:0-4574 GCA_043757025.1 Limnoglobus sp. | reverse complement strand
CCACCAATTCCGTAGCCATAGCCACCTCTTCCCTGAAGTGCTCATTAACTTACAGAAAATGTCGAATACACGGAATAGATCTTGGACGGGTACTAAGTCGCGATGTCACGAAAGTGACACTCTTGAGTGAGAAACGTGAGAAACGTGAGAAACGTGAGAAACGTCTCTCTCAAACGTAACGAAGACACAATAGACACACTGTTTGGGAAAGTCAATATCGAATCGAATAATTCGGTCGATTAACCCTCGAATAGCGAGAATGGCACTCTACTTACTCGTTGCGTTTCGGCCAAAAATTGGTTTGACATTTCTCGGCTGTATCGGCATAAGTCGCGATTCTTGCAAAAATATCCTTCACCCGACGGAGAGCGTTCGATGTTACGCACGCGGTTATTTGCGGTTTTGGGGGTGGTGTCGCTGTCGGTTTCGGCTTCGGCGCAAGGGCCGTTGGCGGGCGGCACGCCGGTGGGGCGCGCGTCGCTTCAGCCGGTGGGGAACGGCTTCGCACCGGTGGCCCCGCGGGCGGGCACGCCGATCAGTTACCTCGGCCCCGATGGCAAACCGGTATCGACGACACGACCGCCCGGCGAAGTGATCAGCATGAAGAACCTCGTTGCGCCGCTATCGACGCCGCTTCCGCCGGGCTTGGATAATCCGCAGAAAAACTTGATGGAATTGATCGTCGATCGGATGAAGATCGCCGTCGGGTTGAACAAGCCGCCATCGGCGGCCTTGCAAACGAACTACACGCCGGGCATCAGCCGACGGAACCGCGAGCGGCGCGAAGAGAGCCGCCGCCGGGATTAGCGGTTCGCCTGTGCTTCGAGCCGCGCATTGCGAACGTCGCGTAGCGTAATGCGCGGCGACGCGGTGCCGCTTTTCGTCGTGTAGAACAGGAACGTCGCGTCTTCGTCGACTTCGTCCATGAACCAATGCGTCATCCCGATCGGCTCGCCTTTCATATTCCGACCCGCTACCAACATCCACGTCGCATCGCGATCCGGCAGATCGTAAAGCGTGAGCGTATTCGTCTCGTGGTTGAAGTCGATCATGGCCGGATCGGGCCGTGGCACCGTCGATTTGAGGTCTTGCGGCAGGCCCGGTAACGGCGCGTTCGGGTCGCGCTTCGTCGACAGGGCCACCGGCTCGCGCGGTCGCGAATCGCACGCGATTCCCATCGCGAGCAACGCACCGCCGACGCCGTACAAGCAACACATCCGTGTTATCGTCATGCGACACCTCCTAGATCGGAAGAGAGTACGACCACCCGGTCGAGTGTCTATCAGGATGGTAACACAGGCTGGCAAAGGGTGTGCGAAAAATCGGAATGGCGTCCCACGGACGTTCGTCCGTGGGCTTTGGGTTGGTAGCACCCACACGATTTCACGAAGTCAAAAAATCGGAGGCGATCCGACGTAAGTCGACTTTTCGACGTGTCGTGGAAGTGTCTCCAAGTGTCGTTGGAACACGAATTCCGTAAGTCGTTGGTGGGAATAGTAGTTGAGGATTGAAGTTCGACTCCCACCCGGCCCAACTGCAAAACGCGAAGCGACGGGACGCCTGACTTTTCAGGCGTCCCGACGCTTTTTCGTTACCAGTTTGCACTCTCGCAATCGACGTAAGTCACAATTGCGGACGCTCGAAAACCGTTTTTTTGCCATTTTCGCGTCCCAAAACGTCACTTTTCGATCGCAAATCGCCGATCTCAAAACGGCGATTTTGCCGTATCTCACACTCGAATAGCGGGTTATGTCGCGGGCGATCGATTCGAGACTCGGCGCAAGTGGCGACACTTTCACGACACTTCGCGACATTCTTGCGCACGTCGATAATTCCGACTTATGCCAGATCGCCTCCGATTTTTTGACTACGGGAAATCGTGTGGATCGTTCATCGAACAACTATCCACTCGTAACTCTCCACTACGATTTCGCACATTTCGCACTACGCCTTGCATTCCGACTGCCCATTCCGGGCAGACGGAATCGCTTTCGCAATTATTACTCGCACATGGTTTTGAACGCTGCGCTGACCATTGTCCACAGGCTCGTTTCGACGACGGCCTTGCCGACTTCCTTCTTGATTTCTACCTCGCATTCACGCGGATTCACGCGATGTTTTTCCATGCGTCGCATCAGCACGAGCGTTCCATAAAGCACCGCGCCGGGCAGGTGGCTCGAAAGACAGTGCAACAGCGTTTCGCGGCCGTGGCAGGTGGCCAACACGTTTGCGATCATCGCAGCCGCCACGAGGATCAGCTGCAGCCGTGGCAGGGTGAAGCGTGGCCATTTTCGTGGCGTCGGCTTCTGGCACAGCTTGCCCTGAAGTACCCTCATGCCATCTGGCAGCATCGGGACTTCGGTTTCGCTCGCCAGCTTAAGCAGGATCACCTCGGTAGAGGAGTCGCTTGGAAAAAGAATCGTCATCGTTCGGCCCTCATCGCGGAATTGCGATGAGGCGTTGTTCGGTGGACAAACTGGACATGTAAGTGGGTCAACTGGACAGGCTGGACAGGTCGGACATTGCACAAAACGCTTGATTTTCAGCCGTTTTGTCCAGCGTTGTCCACTGGTCAAAGGACATTTGGGTCTGGACAGGTTACGTCTTCACTGCGGCGACGCTCGATTCGAGATAGAGGTATTTTTGGTTATCGCCGTCTCGTTTCCAAATCCTTCCACTGATGCCTTGGTAATAAGTAAACTCATTCACAATCACTTCGCATCTTGCTTTTTCGCGTTTCACGGTTCTTGAGTTGCCGCCAATCCTGTTAGAAACTTCTTCCGCACTGATCCATTTCTCGCCGTCCTTTATCGCTTCTATTCGTTCACGGAAATTATCATCCGCAATCCGTTTCAAATCGGAGGGTGACTTCCATTCCGCGTTGGCATCCTCTGGCAGAAGCCTTTCGGCTTTTAGCAACTTTACGAGTGCAGACTTGGTGTTCTTCCGATGATGCTCGTGGTCTGGTTGTGTACGATTCACGCAGACACGCAAGAATGGATTGTCGCCATCGGGCGGTTCGACGATGCTTTGGATCATCGCGTCGCAATTGTCGATGCGCACAGTCATCTGGTTGCGATACGCCTTTTGCTTGTCGGGTACATACGTCCAATGCTCGGCTACGAATCGCAACAAAATGCGATCCGAGAGAAATGGTAACCGCAATTCATCGACGATCGTTTTGTCGGATGGCCAGACATCGATCGCGTTCAGATCCTGAAGCAAGTCGGGAACGAGTACCGATGTCGTCGGCTGGCCGTTCGCATCGCGCATCGGGAATGCCACCTGACAGGCTTTGGCGAGTTCGAGGACTTTATCGCGAACGGACGTAGTGCATCCGGTCAGTCGCCGTGCCAGATGATTTTCGTTGAGTTCACCATGGGATTGATCGGTATTGTGCTCAACGAGTTTGTAAATCCAGTTCCGTACCCAGCGTGGGTTGAACACGATATTGCGAATCGTTCTGTGGTCTGTTTTCGCTTCCTTTTTTCCGCCAATCCAGTGTGCAGAACCGAGGCTGTGCAGCGTATCGAGCCACCACGACGGGCAATCTTCGATTTTGAGTTCACGCAAGACTTGCTTCCATGAATCCGACTCAAAATCCGCATGAAGTTCGGAAACTTCTGCATTCGCAAATTCGCTATCGACGTATTTCCGCAAACTGTGAAATTCGGCTGCGTACTCGACATTGGCACCGGGCATCACGTCGAATGCAGTCTGCAATCGGGCTTCAATCTCATTTAATGATTCCGCATGGTTTGCAGAGATTTGTTGATGTTTCGCGGGTGGAATCTCGACATCGAATGACCCGTAAAGTGCATCCGAATGCATGGTCGATTTGTCGAAATTACCAAGCCCGACGATGCATTCGCCAATCACATTCGCGCCGTACCATTGTTGTTCTTTTGCGATGGCGAGACTCGCCAACAAGCTGTTGTTGTTTTTGATGATCGCTTGGCTCTGCGACCATTTTGGATACTGCTCGGCAACGGCTACAGCGTCGCATTTGTTGAGCACGATCAACACCGGCGTGCGCGAATGCGTCTCGTTTCGCTCGCTGGTTCCATGATGCGCGATGAAGCGTAGCCAGTAGTTGAGGCGGTTGCTGGTGGCGTCCTTGGTCGCATCGAGAACGAGAATATACGCGCAGTGGTCGGCACCGAGAAAGAAACGATGGATGCTATGCAAATGCATCTGCCCGCCAAAATCCCACAGCCGAATCTCCGGGCGACCATCGCGTAACGGAATCTTACGTTCGTCGATTCCTTTCGTTCGTGCGAGCACGGGATCGAAGTAATTTCGATTGGCGCTCTCTTCCGGATAAAGCCTTTGCAACAAATGCGACTTGCCCGCTTCGCCGATCCCCACAAGCAGCACCTTGGCGATCCGCAATCGCGTTTTGCCCGACTTCAAAACATGTTCAAAAATCGCTATCGCCGACTCACTATCAATCAATTCCTCGGGTAGTTGAATATTGGTATTACCTCGGCTTTGAACAACATCACATGTTATTTGCCGCGGCATATTGCACGAATGGGGCCTGAAAGTAACTTCGCACATGATCTGGAAAATGA
>JAYVQG010000321.1:0-18083 GCA_043757025.1 Limnoglobus sp. | reverse complement strand
GCAACAATCTGGCCCGATGCGATGGGAAGTGATCCTTCCGGCTTCGCTACCCTCTCGCGGAGCGAGAGGGCTACAGTCAGAAGTCTTACGACTTCTGCTACGAATACACGGAAAATACGCCAATCTGGAAATCCGTCACGGCGTTGCCCTCCGGGGCGTTCCGATGGCAATCCGCCTCGGTTCAGTGATGATGCTTCACCAGACTGAACGATTACACCGGATTCACTCCGGTGGTGTCGAATACATTACAGGAGGATTCCAGGCTTCGCCGATTCGCAATATGGACAATGTAGTATGGAGATGGAAAATGATTTTTCGTACATCACTGCCTTCTTGCGGGTGAAAATTACGGCCCATTCGATTGTTACGGATCGGATCGCAAGCAACTCGGATAACGTATGGCGGGCTTTCCTCGAAGAGGACGACCCGAATCGAATCGGACGGACGATTGCGCACGGTTTCATTTACAATTATCTCAAACGCGCGAGCGGGGAAATTGGTGGAGTGGAAGCAGGAGTCATCGACGAAGTGCCTTCCGCTGACGCAGAGTTGCTTCGGCAGAATCCACTGGTTTCAGTCGAATTCCTTCTGACAATCTGCTTTCAAGCGGACCAATCGCTTACAATCGATGAAAATTCGGATTGTCTGAGCATGATGTACAGAGATGCCGACACGATCGTTCTGCTACTGCCGATTTACTGAGCCAAATTTTGACGGGGAAGTAAGCCTTGCCGAACCATCGCAAAATAAATTTCGCTTGACGGCACACGGGAGGCATGAGAACATCGGAGTCCTGCCGAAACAGTCCGATTTGCCGAATCCTTGCGAGCAGGTTTCGCGATGAAATCCAATCTCCCCCACGATCGACGCGCCTTTCTGCTTGCGGGCGGGATGAGTTACTACGGGATGAACCGTGGGAATGCGTCGGCACCGGAGACTTCTGCACCTGCACGACGCAAGCCCGCGAAATCGACCATCCTCATCTGGCTCAGCGGCGGTGCGTCGCACATCGATACGTGGGACATGAAGCCCGAGGCACCGGTCGAATATCGCGGCACATTCCAACCGATTTCGACTTCGGCCCCTGGCATTTCACTTTGCGAGCATCTGCCGTATCTGGCGAAACAGGCCCACCACCTCGCGATCGTTCGCTCGTTGGGCGATCACCGTCGCGGCACGGGCGACCATCATGCGGGGTATTACTACAACCTGACGGGGCACGCCCCGGATCGAACGTTTCACCAGTTGCTGAATGCGCGCACGCCGTACGCAACCGACTGGCCCGCGATGGGATCGGTCGTCGCATCGAAACGACCGTCGCTCCCGCATTTGCCTTCGGCCATCACGTTGCCGCAGAAAGAAGATGCCCCCGAATACACCCGGCCCGGCCAGTTTGCGGCTCGGTTGGGCATCGAATTCGACCCCGTGTTCGTCGATGGCTCGCGCGAGAAACCGCTGGACTTTGCCGTGCCCGCCTTGTCTCTGAGCGGCGACATTTCGGCGGAACGGTTACAAGACCGGCGCACATTGCTTCGCACGATCGACGCAACGCAACGACTCGGCGAGAACTCGGCGGCGAATCGCGACTACACCGTCCATCAGCGGAAGGCGTTCACGTTGCTCGCCTCGCGGCAGACGAAGTCCGCGTTCGATTTACGCGCCGAACCCGAAAAAGTCCGCGAACGCTACGGGAAGGGCATCAACTCGATGACGATGTTGATGGCTCGTCGACTCGTCGAAGCGGGCGTACCGTTCGTAACGGTGTTTTGGAAGGGCGACAAAGAAGTCGACAAACTCTGCAAGAGTGGCGGCGGATGGGATACGCACGGGAACAATTTCAATTGCTTGAAAGATCGCTTGTTGCCCGAATTCGACCGACCGTATGCGGCATTGTTGGACGACCTGCATCAACGCGGATTGTTGGAAAGTACCCTCGTCGTCGTGACGAGCGAGATGGGGCGAAAGCCGAAGATCGGCGATCCGCGTTCCAACGGCGGATACGGTGCCGGTCGCGATCACTGGACGGCGTGCCAGTCGGTGTTGCTCGCGGGCGGCGGCGTCCGGGGCGGGCAGGTGTTCGGCACGAGCGATAAGCGGGCGGAATATCCCGACCAAAACCCCGTCGCCCCGGAGCATATCGCCCGCACCATCTATCACGCGATGGGTATCGACGACTTGCACGCCGTCGATCGCGAAGGTCGCCCGTTCCATCTGATGGAAGATGGCCGACCGCTGACCGAGTTGTTTTAATTTCGATCGCGCGTCACTTCGCGATGATCTGCACGCTCACCGTGGCCTCGGACACGACCGCGTACTTGCCATCTTGCAATGCGGTGCCGCGGATCGTGACGAGCCATTCGCCTTCGATTTTCGCGTCCTTCGCGCAAATGATTTTGAACGTCGCAGCACTTTGTCCCACGGTAATCGTCGACGGTTCTGCGGTTACCATTCCGGCGAGTTCCTCGGGCAGTTTCAGTTCCAACTGCACCGGCACGGCGAGCTTCGCCGAGCGCAACACCGAGACGGGAACCGCGATCGTTTCGCCCGGTTTGATCTTCAGTTCTTTCGTCGCCGTCGCGACTTTCAGGATCGAACCTTCGATCGACATCGTGATGCGGCCGATCATCGGCGTGGCTAAATATCGCAGCTTCCCCTTTGCATCGGGTACCTTCACGACGCCGATCAATTCCATGCGCGATGTGCGTGTGGTTTCGAGCCACTCGGGCATGAAGCACGGGTAAAACGCGCGGTCGATATTGGCGGCGACGGTCATCTCGGGGCCGGTGATTCCTTGACGTTGGTACGACTGCACTGCCGACATTTGCAAGCTGACTTCACCCTGAAAGCCGTTGATTCGTTCCAGTGTCACCTCGGCGGGGTGCGTACTGCCGCGATGCACTTTCCGCCCGCCGTCGGCTTCGACTGCGACTAATTTCAAGCGCGGCGCAAGCGTCGTTGCCAACAAGATGGAAGTCGTTTGTTCCTCAACGGAACGGGCCGCGAGGTTGATCGGAATCGGTGCGCTCGCGAGTTTCGTGATGCCATCGGCAGTGCCACTCACGGTGATGAGCGCAGCACTGGCGGCGGCGGTTTCGGCACCCGCGAGTACGAGTTTCAATTCGGGTTTATCTGCGGGAATTACGAGGTTCGCGAGCGACGTCACGCCTTCGGGCAACCCGGACAGCGCGATCGCAATCGGCGACTTCATGCCCCCTTTGCGATCGACTTTCACCGTAAGTTCGGCGGTGCCACCGAGCGGAACATTGAGCCGTGCGACCGTGGACAGCGTGAAATCGCTGGCCGCTTTCGTCGCGGTCAACCGGTAAATGGCGGCACGATTTCCAGCTTTTCCGGACAAGTCCGAGACGACTAGAGTGAACGCGCCGTCGGCGGGCAGAGTGATCGTCAGGCCCGCATCAGTGGTGCCGGGCAAGTCGTCGTTCCGCAGAAGTTCCTTACCGGTGGCATCGAGAACCGCGAGCGACAAATCGAGCGGCGAGCCGAACCGCTGTGCCTCGGCGGCCACGTTCCAGACGTCGCCCTTTTTGCCCGTACACTGGAAGCGCACGCTCGATTGCAGCAGCACGCCGGTGATCGCGGTCGGCAGTGCGAGCACCTGCTCCGGCGCGGCGCTGGCGACTGACTCCGGGGTGTCACTCAGCGGGATGTCGAACGCGGGCGCGGTGCCGAACGGCGTGTCGAGCTTGTACGTGAACGCGGGCTTTTTCGCGTCGGCGGGGAACGTGATTTTGCGCGTCAACGATTCCAGTTTCGGCTTCCCGGTGGTCAGCCCGTAGCCGACGAATTCGACGTCGCGCGTCTCGCCGCGTTTGCCGACAGCGGGGATCGTTGCGACCACACGCGGGCCAGCAGTGAGCGACAACCGGTAGACCGACGAGCGATCGCCGCGGAAGTCGAAATCGTGCAAACTCACCGTGTATTCAACATTTGCGGTCGCCCAAAATGTGACCGCCAGATCGCGCCCGTCGGTGTCGACGGCATCGGCGATCATCTGCCCTTTCGCATCGCGGATACTCAGTGCGGCATGGATATTTACGCCGAGCCGGCGGGCGAACAGGTCGCACGTGACGGGACCATCTTTGGCCACCGCGAACCGGTACGCATCGACTTCCTCGACCCGCGACAATCGCCCGTTGACCGTCACCGGCAGCCCCGGCAATTTTTGTAAAACCTTCATCGTCGGCAGTTCGTTGACCTCGGGTTCGGTGCCGACCCAGAAGAGACCAGTCTTGGCTCCGGCCCCACTCGCGCTCGCTACCGCCCAACGAATCGGGCCGGTCGGCAAGTCGGCGGGGAGCGTGAACCGGGCCGCACGTTCGCGCGGCAATAGCGGCGCGGTACTCGTGCTCTTCGCCCCGAACCAGAACGGCGGCGGCGGCACCAGCACCGGCCCTTGTTCGCCAGTCAGTTCCAGTTTCGCGCGCGGATCGAGTACGAACATTTGCACGTCCGGCGTCCAGTCGTACCCGCCGAGTTGCACATCGATGGTCGTGCCCGCTTTGCCACCCGAAGGGAACACGTACCCCGGCTCCGGTGCTTTCAGCTCCGCCGTCTGTTTCGGCTTCTGCGCGTACGCGGAAGAGGCGAAAAGTAGAATGAATGACAGAGAAAGTGAGAGTACTGTTGCCTGTATATGTTTCCGATACATGATTTCTTCTCTGTGTACTCTGCAATTCCCACTCACTTCAACCGACCAGATCTCGAATTACGCGGCCACCGCTGACGATCGGCACGGGTCGGCCGAGTGGCGTGTTGTACATTTTGCTGCTGTCGATGCCCATTTGATGGAACAGCGTTCGCAAGATGTCTTCGACGCTGACGGGATCGGCCAACGGTTCGGTGGCGGTCTTGGTCGTCGCGCCGATGACTTTGCCTTGCTCAATGCCGCCGCCCGCGAATAGCACGCTCTGTGCGGCCGACCAGTGATCGCGCCCGGCTTGGGCGTTCACCTTCGGCGTGCGACCCATTTCGCCCATCATCACGACGAGCGTACTATCGAGTAAGCCGCGCTGGTCGAGGTCGGTCACGAGTGCGCTGAATGCGCGATCGACGCTGGGAATCAAGTCTTTTTGCAAACTCGGGAAGCACGAGAAGTGCGTGTCCCAGCCGCTGTGGTCGATGCCGACGAACCGCGAACCGGCTTCGACGAGACGGCGTGCGAGCAAGGCACATTGGCCGAGTGTGGTGTGCCCGTAGGCGGCGCGAAGGGCCTCGGGTTCGCTCTTGATGTCGAACGCTTTGCGGGCCGCCGGCGAGGTCATCAGGTCGTGGGCTTTTTCGTAGTACGTGGCCATCGTGCCGGCTTTGCCGGCGGTGGCGTTCGGCTTGTCCAGCCCGCCCAGCAGCCGTTGCCGACGATCCTGCCGTTTCGCGTCGATCCCTTCGACGGGCAATAAATCTCGAACTTCAAAGTCGGGCGATACCGGGTCGCCTTCGATGATGAACGGCGCGTACTCCGCGCCGTAGAAGCCCGGCCCGCCGGCCGCCAACGGGTGCGGCAGATTGATGTACGGCGGCAGCGTACCGGTGTTGCCGAGTTCCCGCGACACGACCGAGCCAATCGAAGGATACAACACATTATTCGGCTTGCGACTATTCGTACCATCGGCGAAGTCGGCCTTCATGCCGGTCATCACATAGTGATAGCCAGTGGTGTGGCCGTTATCGTTATGGCTATGGCTGCGAAGGATCGTGTATTTGTCGGCAATCTTCGCGCAGTTCGGCAGGTGTTCGCAGATGAATGTACCCGGCACCTTGGTGGCAATTTGTTTGTACGGCCCACGCACCTCGGCCGCCGCATCGGGCTTCATGTCCCACATATCAATCGTGCTCGGCCCACCTTCGAGAAACAGGAAAATACACGCCTTCGCCTTCGGTTTCCCGTCCCCGGCCGCCTGCGCCTGAAATTGCAGCAGCCGCGGCAACGTCAGGCCGCCGAGCAGGCCGACGCTGCCAATGCGCAGGGCTTGACGACGAGTACTATTGAAGATTTCAGATTGGCGAGTGAAGATTGAAGGCATGCTACGACTCTGTAAATGGATGATCTTGTTTGTAGTAACCGTTCACGGGGTATTTCTTTTTTCTTTGAACCCACTGGTATTGTAGGTCGGGTCGAAGCTTTGAGAGGCCCGACAGTGCATTCACGCGACGATTCCGAACCTTACAGGTTTTTGTCGCGGATACTCTGTCGGGCCTCATCGCAAAGCCTCTTCGACCGCGACCTACGGGTTCTGAAAGGTTGAATATGCACCCTGCCCCCTTCAATGTTCTAGCGGTTGTACAGGAACTCTTTGCTGTTCAGCACGGCCCATAGTACGTCTTCGATGGCGGCGCGGCGGTCGCCTTCGGCGAATGCGGTCAGCAACTTCACCCGTTCGGCGTCGGTGGGGCGACGACTGAGTGCGCTCAGGAAGAGTTCGTCGAGGATCGCTTCGGGCTTCTTGTCCGAGTCGGCGAGCTTGCGGACGTGGCCGTTGCGGGCGCGAATCTTTGCGGCGATCTCGGGCGAGTTCATCAGGTGCAAGGCTTGTGCGATGCTCGGGTCGGTGCCGCGTTCGCATTCGCACACGCTGAACCGCACCGGTCGCCCAAAGATATGGAAGAAGTACGACGGCATCCGGTTGTCCCAGACTTGGATCGCGCGGTAACCTTCGGGCCAGCCGTTGAACTTTTCAACGACACCCGACACTTGTGAGACGGCATCGAGCAGCACCTCGGCGGGCATCGGTTTCACGGCGGCGTGCGAGAAATTTTGCTCGTCGGTCGCGTTCCCCACGGTGGCCTGGCTACTGAGTTGATACGCCCGCGATAGCAAAAGCGTCTTCGTGAACGCCTTCAAATCGTACTTCGTTTCGCGAAGGTGCGCAGTCAACGCAGCCAGCAGCGGTTCGTTGGAAGCGGGGTTGGTGGCGCGAATGTCGTCGATCGGTTCGACCAGCCCGCGACCGAAATAGTGCGCCCACAGGCGGTTCGCAATCGCGGTGGCGAAGAACGGATTCTCCGGCGCGGTCATCCAGTCCGCGAGGACGCGGCGGCGGTCGTCGGACGGCACGAACACTGTGGCAACTGCCCCCAGAGACTTCGCGGGCACCAGTGCAACTTTGCCCTTGCTGACCTTCGGGCCGAGGTCGATGCCCGCAGTCCAGATCACGGCTTCGGCCCCGCCCGGCAGCGGTTTGCGGGCAACGCCGGAGAACATCCCGGCGAGCGCCCAGTAGTCGTCTTGGCCCCATTTTTCCGACGGGTGATGGTGGCACTCGGCACACTCGATGCGCACCCCGAGGAAGATCTGGCTGAGCGATCGCGCGGCGACTTCCGGCGTGCCGAGCGACTTGTAAATCGCAGCGGGGCCGTCGGCGGTGGTGCTGCCTTTTGCGGTGACGACATCGCGGGCGAACTGGTCGTACGGTCGGTTCTCCGCGAACTGCCGACGCACCCAGCGCGTCATCGCGACAGCCCCTTGCGGAGTGATCGCGTCTTTGTCGACCTTCAAAATGTCCGACCATTTCATCGCCCAGAAGTCCGCATATTCGGGGCGAGCGAGCAACGTGTCGATCAACTTCGCGCGCTTGTCCGGCGCGGCATCCGCCAGAAACGCACTCGCTTCGACGGCGGTCGGCAAGGTGCCGATCGTGTCGAGGAAAACCCTTCGCAGGAAGGCATTGTCGTTGGCGATTTCGCTAGGCGGGATGCCGAGCCGTTCGAGTTTATCCCAGACGTGCTTATCGGCAAAGTTCGCTTCGGGTGGCCGTGGAAACTTCACCCCCGGCCTCGGCAACGTCACGCGACACACGGTGACGTGGCCCATGTACCGCACCAGAATCGCAGCCTCGCCGGGCTTGTCGCCCGCCGTGATTAACCCGCGGCCATCGGCACCCGCGATGGTTCCGGCGTTCGAGGAATACTCGGCCTCGGCGGTCACGCAGCGGCGCGAACCATCGGCGGCGATTGCGGTCACGCGCAACTGTTGCGTGCCACCGAGCGCGAGCGTTCGCTGGTTCGGTTCGACTTCGAGCGCCATCACCGCAGGCAACTTCGCGCCGGCGAACTGCGTGCCTTCTTGCAGCCAGCGCAACAGGCGACGATAGCGAAGCCCATCCTTGTCGATCTTCTTGCCGCCACCGTGCGGAACGAGGCCCGCCGCCTTCACGAGGAAAAGGCTGTTCTGCGGCGATGCGGGGAAGACGCGCCGACCGCGTGCCTCGTTCACGAGGGCATGGTAATCGGCCTCGGGGTCGAACCCGAAGACGCTGAGTTTGAACCCCGCCTGCCCTTCCGCTTTGCCGTGGCAGCCACCGCTATTGCACGAAACTTTGGTGAGAATGGGAATGATCTCTTGCTCGAACGACACGGCTCGCGGTGCCTTCAGCCCACTCACTTCGACGGGCACGCGCACCACATCGGTGCCGTGCCGGACGATGACTTCGGTCTTGCCCTCGGCCTTCGGCGTCACCAGCCCCGTAACATCGACCGTCGCAATCGCCGCGTTCGCGACCTCGTATTTCGCCGAGCGCGTACCGTCGCTGTTCGCCAGCGTGACGAGTAATTGCTGCGACGATTCGGGGCTATCGAGCATCACGGAAAGAGGCGTAACGAGCGCACCCGCATACGCAGGGGCCAGCCCAAAGAGAACGAGTATCAGCACCGAGAGCGGCTGAGTCATGGAACCACCTAACGACCGAACGAAGAGCAAACCGGCGGAGGGAACCCAGTTGGGTTATTGAGACTATAAACCAGCGACGTGGTGTCGGTCAACAAGATTGGAAGAAATGTGGAGTTCGGAACTCGGTGGATTCGGTTGCTAGATTTCACCCGCCGCACGAAGATGCGCGAGAGCGGCCTGAAGCGATGTGAAATACTTCAGCCCCGCAGTGGTGATATCGACTTCGAGGTCGGGGTGAATCTGAGTTCCGCTTTGCCCCGCGAAATCATTTATGTTCGAGCTAACCCAAATCCGCGACCGCGTGAATTCAGCATTCTGAAGTCGACGGCTGAGTTCCAGGCATTGCTCCAGGTTCATGGAATCCTTCACTTCTTTCTTGTGTGAAGGCCGCGACTTATTGATGACGCGGACGACTGCCCGGTCTAAACACCCTTGGTCTCGATCCAGCACTTTGAATTTTCCCAAGAGATCATCTGCAAGGTTCCGGAACCGGGCTGCGAGTCCGAAGGGATGGATGAGAAGCGGCAGTGGAAGTGCAAGCGCGACGCACAAAGATGCTTTGGCGAGCCAACCCTGATTCTGGTCGTGAAACTGCATCCAGTTATTAAACGTGGCTTCTTCTCTGTCCGCGTGATCGGAATACTCGCGTGGAATCAACTCCGGTAGCAGAAGATGAGCGGCTTCAGGACTTGCATTCATTAACTCCATGAGGTCGGCCGCCGCCCGGATTTCATGTGCAAGCACCCTCGGCTGGAATCGTGTTGGGTCCCGCCGGAACAGGTCGATAAAGGAGCAAGTATCGACCAGGATAACCGGGGCGGGTTGGGCCAAAATATTGGCGACCGCATCGGCGATGGTGATGGTCATGCGGCGGACACTTCTTCCGCGTATCGCGCCAGCAACAGGCACTGATCGAAGAAGCGCATATTCAGTTCTGTCGCGTCTGCTCGCTTCCAATTTTCGCGAACGAGCCAGTCGATGAATCGGGGGGCATCAATGCTGGCTCTGGCGCGGTAAGCACCGACGACGAACGCCTGCCACAATTCCGCTTCGTCCCGGTCGAGCGGGAGTCCCTTCTTGGCAAGCCGCGAGAACGTTTGTAATCGTTCGACAACATCGGGCGGCAGGTCGCCGAGGAACATCTCCTGGGGCGTAGGCACCGAGATCAACGCCCCCGCCGCACGGGCAGCCGGAACGATACCCTCGTCCAGGAACCGCATGACTTCATTCCAGGCAGCTGAGATACCGGCGGCAGGTGCCGGTACTAGGTGATTCAAGAACCAGACCCGGCCACCCCTCAGTTCCGAGTCTCCCCGCTGCTCTACGCTCAATCTCACACCCGCGTATGCAGAGGTGGTTACGAGGGAGTACCAGGCCGATCCCGGTCGTACGAGCGACTGAAAACTCTTCAGATCTTCTCCACGCAGTCGCAACCACCCGTGCGGACAGTTCAAATCCAACCCGTCGAGTACCTGTGTCAGCACGTTTCCGGTGCCATTCACAGACCACTGATGCCAGCGGTTAGCACTTTCGACCGCTTCCATGATGTCCCTTCCCTTTATGCGGCTACCATCGTTCCGAATAATATTCTATCGGTGGTGACGAGCGTCACGAGAATGGGCGGGACGCTGGTACCTGCAAAGGAGTATCAGCACCGAGAGCGGCTGAGTCATGGAACCACCTAACGACCGAACGAAGAGCAAACCAGCGGGAACCCGTGTGGGTTAATGAGACTATAAACCAGCGATGGATCGAATGCTAGCGGGAATCGTCGCGATTATTTCCGAACGATGCCGTGCCCCGAACGTGGAACGCGCACCCTTGCTTGCGCGTTTTGAAGTTGCGCTGTTTGCGATCCGGATAGCATTTGCCAGGCTGTCTTCGAGCCAGAAAGGTTCGTTCTACCAGCCCAAGGCGAAGCCTTGGGTTGACGGTGGAAGCGGAAGTGGTGTCGCTGGCACGAGTCGAGCGGATCGATCTTTGACAGTGCGAGCGGAGTCCGACTGCTAGAAAACCCCCCAGACGGATTGCGGAGAGGCTGCGCGCCGAGAGCGAGTTTCCAGTCGCAAATGCAACGCAGATCACGACTTAGGCTCGCCTAACGTTCCTGGGGCTGGGGCTACGTCCTGGTCCGCCCACCACGCCGAGGACCGGAACGCCACGGGCACCTCGACCTCGCCGGGGTCGATGCCCCGCGCCGCCAACTCCTCGAACCAGCGGTCCCGCAGGGGTTCGGGCAGCCGCACCCCGCACCACGGGCAGGACCGGATCAGCACCGAAGACGACCCGCCATCGTGGACGAGCAGCCCGTACTCCCGGAATTTCGGTGAGTAGCCGACGAGGGCGTCGGGGCAGTCGTGCCGATCCGGGTGCCGGTCGCACGCCGACTCGACCTGCCGCCGCATGTCCTCGCAGCAGTGCGCCGCCACCCGAAGTCCTCCGCCGCCGAACAGATGTTTATCCAATCCCTACATGAGATAAACAATTTACCCTGAATCCACAGATGAGATAATACCTGCCTTCGGAATGGTGCGTCAAGAATTTTCTTGCTTTCCCACAAACATTTCTGACAAAATGGCAACCTTGGACATCTTGCCAATTCTCATCTCTTGTGGAGCAGGAAACTCCTCAAGAACTGTCGGCGTGTGTGATTTTTTGTGCGCACCCACACGAATCGCCACAGTCAAAAAATCGGAGGCGATCCGACGTAAGTTGGAATTCGCAACGTGCGCAAAGTGTCGTGAAAGTGTCTCGAAGTGTCGTGAGAATGTCGCGAAGTGTCGTGAGAATGTCGTGGTCGGTCGATTTTGTGTCGCACTCGGTCGATTTTCGGTCGGTAGTTGCGGCGAGTGTGAGACGAAGTGCATTCGGCGTAACCCACGATGCGAGTTTGAGATGCGGCAAAATCGCCCGAAACAGATCGGCGATTTGCGATCAAAAAGTGGCATTTTGAGACGCAAAAACACCCGAAAAACGGTTTTTGAGCGAGTTCAATTGTGACTTACGTCGAATTTACCCCTCGGGATTGCGGTTGGTTTTCTGGTACGGCACGCGAACGCCACGAATGAAGAGCTGATCGACGCGCGGGATACTGAGCGGCACGCCGTACCGCACTTGGCCCGCACCGGTGACGATGTCGTCCTGATCGACGCCATCGCCACTGACACCGAAACCGCCGATAAGACGACCGTTCTTGTAAAGTGGCGCACTGCCCGGGAAGAAGACGATGCCGTTCGCGTTGTTAATGTCGGTCGGATCGCGGAAGTTCGTTCCGGGGTTGAACGCATCGTACCCGAAGACGCTCTGATACGCCGACGCGGGCAGCCGTGGGCCAACCTGCAAGCCCGTAAGCGGATCGGCCCCGCCATCGAGCAATTGCGAGAACGGCGCAGGCGGCGTTCCGTCGATACCGAGCGGGAATCGCGGCTCCGCCAGGTAGCGGAACGAGCGGTTCGTGAACGCCGTGCCGAGCGGGACATCGTCGATGCGGTCAATCGGCTGCAAATCGTCGGCGTTCGCGTAATACGCCACGTTTCGTGCCTTGGCGACGGCGACATCGATCGAGAAAATCGTCGCGTCGGGCATTCGGTACAGGCCGACGATCTTCCCCGTTTTGTCCGCGACCGCGAACACCATGCGCGTACGTTGGCCGACGGGCAAGCGAATCGCGGCCCGCGTATCGAAGGCCTGTTCGATGCCGCTGTTAATGATGAGTTCGACATCCGACGCAGTGATGCCATCGCCATCGTGCGGCGTCACCAACCAGCCTTCGGCCGCACGCACCCCGTCGCGCAGAGTTACACCACCCGCAGCGACAATCACCTGATTCGTGCCATCATTCGGGTTGCCAGTGCCTGCCTTTACGGCAACGCCGACTTGCTGGAGCACCTTCATGCCGTTGTCCAAACCGCCCGGCCCGAGAACGTCGAGTTGGATGCCGACGAGGTCGATTCGCGACGTGCCAATGACGGGGATCCCTTTGAATCCCGGTGGCAGTTCGACGCCGCCGAGCGCGCCGACTGGCACAAGCCCCTGCAAGCCCCCACCCGCCGCAAACGCGATGAACTCGGCTTCGAGCGAACGATCCGGTTTCGTCGCGTCGAACGTGCTGCTCAGCGAGGAGTTTTCTTCGGTGGCGTAGCCGGTTTTACCGGGGAAGAACACGCCGATACCGCCGACGATCTGGTTGTTTTTGTAGAGCGGAATGCCACCCGGCAGCGTGGCGATACCGCGCGATTGCGCGCCGGGCAACAACCCCGATTCGACGCCGTAGGAATCGGGTGCGAACAGCTCTTGGCCTGCTGGTACGAAAGCACTTTCGAGGTTGAAACGCTGATTGAATTTCACATCGTCGGCAGTGCCCTTGATGTGGTCCGCACCGGGGCCAAACGTGCCATCGCGGTTGGTGTGTTCGATGCCGAAGAGGTCGACTTGCGGCGTGAACGCGATGCCCGGCGGGAAGTGCCCCTTCGTGCCGACGGCGGCCACGAACCCTGGCCCGCGTACCGTCGAATTCGGGTTCGTGTCGTTCGGGTTCGAATCGACTTCGCGCTGCGTAATCGTCGATTGGCTGATGAACTGAATCGTGCGCGAAGTCAGCGGGGCTTCGTTGTTGCCGAAAAACGCGCCGGTGCGTGCTTTGGCAACGGCACCATCGATCGCGAACACGAGTTTCGCGGGGTCGTTCTGGATCTCGGCGGGTACGCCACTTTCGACGCGAACGCCGAGAATTCGCCCATTGCGGTCGACGATCACGATGATCGCATCGGTCGTGACCGACGCCGCTGCGGCCCGCTTTAACAGCGTGTCGACGTCACTGGCCGTAATGAGTTCCTGCGGCTGTCCGAGCGAGCCGAATGGGATCGGCAACGCATCTTCGCGCAACGCCCGGCTACCCGGCGATGCGGTAATCGTGTCGAGCAAACCGACTTTGAACAGGTTATCGCGACCGCCGTTTCCGATGAACGTATTGAAACCGGTGCCGCCCTTGAGAACGTCCGCCGAACTGCCACCGACCAGCACGTTCGTGCCACCGCCGCCCGCCAGTTTGTTGCGGCCGGACCCGCCGACGATCGTGGCCGGTATCAGCAACTTCCGCGAAACCAGCACCGTGTCGTTGCCGCCGAGCGCGTTCACCGTAATCGAGTTCACCGCCACGACGGCAAAGCGACCGATTTCATTGCCATTATCGCGAACGACGACATCGGTCACGTCGCGGAAGATCTCGATGCGGTTGTCGAATTCGTTCCCCGTAACGGTGAGCACGCTCCCCGAGAGCGAAGCCACCGATGGCGGCGCGGCCACGCTCGGTTGATCGCGAGTTTCGAGCATTTCCAACCGGAGGTTTCGTCGTCGCAGCATCGTTCGATCCCCTGCCTATCCGGGCGCATCGTCGCACGGATAATCGCTACTATCGGCATAGCGGGCGGGGGAACTTGCTGAGAAGTTTCAGAATGACTTCAGTTTTGAATTGGCCGACTCGAAGGGAAACTCCCGATCAGGCGTCTTTTCGCGGGGTGAACTCTTTGATATTGAGGCGGGTTTGGTGTCCGTCGAAGGTACCGCCTTCGATCTTTTTGCCTTGGAAATAGTCCTTCTGCCAACCGCGTTGTACCGTTGCGGGGTCGAAACTCGCCAGCCCGCCGAGGAAGTTTTGCCGCCCGGCCTCCCACGATTTGTACTTCTCCAAAAGCTCCGGGTCCGATGCCAGCGCCGCCGTCTGCGGCACCATCGACTCCGCCAACCCACGCGGGATCGGCACGAGCATACAGATCGGTTCGTCGCGCTCGAAGCGGATCCACTCGAACGGCCGCGTGACCTTCCAGTTCATCGTGAACGTCGAGTTTGCCCAGTCGGTTTCGACGATGCCTTCGAGCGCCTGCACGCCATCTTTGATGCGGTTGGCTGGCCCCTTCACCCAGAGGTTGATGCCCTTCGGCGTGCGAAACAGAAACGGCGGCGAGAACGTCAGCACACCGTAACCGAAGTGGCTCGTCACCGATGGGTCTTTGTGTTCGAGGTAGCGAATGTCGATGTCGGTCTTCGCGTCGCCGCCATACCAATAGATTTCAAAACTGCACGGGCAAGTCAGGAACCAGCCGTTCTGGTTGGCGATGTTCAACGGCAAACAGCGGTACGCAAATCGCTGGTTGGACGTGTCCATCCAGTCGCGTTCGAGCGGGGCCGCTTCGAGCTTCATATTCGGCGGCGAAAAGATCTCGTAAGCCGTAAAGACATTCGCATCGTCCGACATGGCAACCCTCTTGAAACAACAGACGAAGAATCGAGGAATAAAAACGAAAAACATTAACCGCAGAGGGCGCAAAGTACGCTGAGAAGAAAAATCATGGAATGGTTCAATCTGGGTCGCAGTTGTCCGATTGTACTCGAACCGTGCGGAAATCAGGAATTTTTACTCCGCGTTCTCAGCGCCCTCTGCGGTTAAAAATTCTAACGGTGTAACCCAGCGCCTGCCGTTTCGTCAATCGTTCGCGGATCGCTTGCACGCCTTGGCGGGCTTCGACACGTTCGCGGACGGCGATCGCTTTCGTGCTTCGATCCGACAAGTAGGCGTCAATCTCATCGCGATGCCGCAAACAATACGCGATCACCGCATGGACGTCGGCCAACGGAACCGACTCGTATCGGAGGTGGATTTCTTCTGCCGTTGCGCCGTCGCAGTAAGCCGCGAAAAGCGTGTCGAGTGTGACCCGAGTCGTACCGATACGGATCACTCCATCGGCATCGGCACGCATCGGGGTTGGGTCGGCATGAATGGCTATGGACATCGTTCAACTCTCGGCGGCGGCGGCGATGAGGTCTTTGACGGTTTCGTATGTTCGCGTGGTGGCACGCAGCGAAAGCTGTTGCAGTTCCTCGCCGGCGGGGGTCGGATACTCTTTTGTGAGGCAGGCGCGGCACAGGCGTTCCGCGGGCAAATCAATACTCCGCGACACGGCATCCAGCGGCAGATACAGCAAGCTGTTCGCGCCGAGTTCGTACGCCATCCGCTGCTGCTCTTCGGGCGTCGGCACGCTCCCGGACATCCGCGTCGGTGCGTAGAGTTCGTTCACCGTCGACATATCGATGCCATAGAAACAAGGCGAAATGATCGGCGGGCAGGCGACTCGCACGTGAATCTCCTTCGCGCCGCCCTGATCGCGAATGTAGTTCAACAGCGTGCTCAACGTCGTGCTGCGGACGATCGAATCCTCGACGAGGATGACCTTCTTCCCTTGCAGCACTTCGCGGAGTGGCGTGAACTTCATCCGGACTTTATCCGCGCGGTTGCCGCCTTCGATGAAGGTGCGGCCGACGTAGCGATTGCGGATCAGACCTTCGCGGACGGGGATGCCGAGTTCGAACGCCATCGCGTCGGCGGCGGCCTTGCCGGTGTCGGGCACTGGCACGACAATCGTATCTTCCTTGTCGATCTCGAACAGATTCAGCCGGCGTTCCTGGATCGCCAGTTCCTTCCCCAACGCCGAGCGCGACAGATACACGCTGCGTTCGTCGAGCGTACTGGCGACGTTCGCAAAATAGATCCACTCGAAGAAGCAATGTGCCGTCTTCTGCTTCGGGGCGTAGCGGTGGATCGTCATCTTGCCATCGCGGATGACGATCAGTTCACCGGGTTCGAGCGAGCGGATATTCCGGAAGCCGAGGTTCAGGAGTGGCACGCTCTCGCTGGCGGCGGCGAACAGGCGGCCATCGGTGGCATAGCAGAGCGGGCGAATGCCGAGCGGATCGCGCGAGACGACCATATCGCCTTGGGCGTTCATGAACACGATGTTGTAAGCGCCGTCGAATTTCTGACTGAGGTTCGCGAACACTTGCACCAAGTCCGGTCGCTCCGCCGTCTGCATCTCCTTCGCCAGATAATGCAAAATCACTTCGGTGTCGTTGTCCTTCCGGACGATGTGATAATCGGGGTGATTGCTCAGCAATTCGTGCTGGAGGTGGCCGAAGTTCGCGAGTTGGCCGTTGAATGCGAAGGCGAACCACTTCCATTTCTGCGAATGTTTCCGCTCGAATGGCTGCGCGTATTCGCGGCTATCCTGCCCGCACGTCGCATAGCGTACATGGCCGATGACCGCCCGCCCGCCGAATTCTTCCAGGATGCTCGCGTGTTTTTCGGGCCGACCAATGCGAAACGCTTCGTGAACGGTACCGAGTTCCTTGTAGGTATCGAGCAGTTTGCCGCGCGTCGGGTGGTACCCGCTGAACCCCGCTGCCAGTTGACCGCGATTTTGCAAATCGAGCAACATTCGCGGCATCAGTCGGGCCACGAGGTCCGGATCGCCGGTGTAAACCGGGGGTCTGTCACCGTGTGGGGTAGCGCCATCCGCGTCGATCCGTTCGATCGGGTGGGGCAGGCAATACAGTGCCGCAATACCGCATTCGTGCTGAAGCTCGTCCATCACACCGCCAGGGTCGAGGGAACGGGGAGATCGGTACAACGCATGTATCGTTCGGCCTTTCGGCTACCGGGCTTGAGGAGGCTGCAACCCGGTAAAGAATACTATAGCGGAGGTTCGTGAAATCTCACGCGAATTCGGCGATGAAACTGGCGGAGGCCGTTTCGCCTCTCATAATCGACGTAAGTCACAATTCCGGAGGCTCAAAAACCGTTTTTTCGGGTGTTTTTTCGGTTTTTGCGACCCAAAATCGCGGCTTTTCGATCGCAAATCGCCGATCTGTTTCGGGCGGTTTTGCCGCATCTCGAACTCGCATCGCGGTTTGTGTCGAACGGGGTCGATTCGAGAATCGCCGTAACTACCGACCGAAAATCGACCGAGTGCGACACAAAATCGACCGACCACGACATTCTCACGACACTTGGAGACATTCTCACGACACTTGGAGACACTTTCACGACACTTCGAGACACATCGTAAATTCCGACTTACGTCGGATCGTCTCCGATTTTTTGACTGTGCGAAATCGTGTGGGTGATGCCGAAACGCACCGGTTACCCAAAGCCGCCGCGATTGGGATGAGATTCCAAACGAGGAAGAGCAAACGGCGGGGCCGTTCGATTGCTTTCCGACATCCCGAGTCGATACGGCGACGAGCAACTCGAACGCCTCGAACGGCTGTGCCACGCTTTCGCCCGGCCCGCGCATCCTCGTTTCGCACTACCCATTGCGCAGCGCCTCCGCGATCACGCGCACGCATTGGAGCGTTCGCTCTGACGCTCATCAGCACATTCCCCACCGACCCCCGTTAATTCCGTTCGCCGTAACCCTTCAGCCTCCTGAATTCGCCTCTTGCTTTTCAATCTTTTCGGGTTTGCCCCGGATGGGCAACGCCGTGAACGATTTCCAGATTGGCGTGTTTTCCCTGTATTCGTAGCGGAAGTCGTGAGACTTCTGACTGTAGCCCTCTCGCTCCGCGAGAG
>JAYVQG010000320.1:0-18097 GCA_043757025.1 Limnoglobus sp. | reverse complement strand
ATTACCTCGGTTCGTATGATCCGCACGTTGGACTCCCCTGCGGCATTTGCGGGATAGAATGAGCCTTGACGCCCCTGGAGTACTTCACATGGCCATCGCACTGCCCGATTCCCGCCAACTGTCCGACGAGACTTTGGAGGCCTTCCGCCTTCTCGCCTTGCACGGTCGCGAACTCGGATACACCGAGGCCGACCTCGGCGAACTCCTCGGCGTGACCCGCGAGACCATCAGTCGATGGTGCTCCGCTTACCGCAAGGGCGGACTCGACGCATTACCCGGCGAACGAACCGGACGGCCCCTCGGCTCCGGTCGCATCCTCACCGACGACCAGGCTCAACGCATCCAGCAGATCCTCGATACCGAGACACCCGAAGAGAGGAACATACCCGCGGCAAATAACATGTGATGTTGTTCAAAGCCGAGGTAATACAACCGAATCATCGATGAGTCGAATGCCTGCGTAGTCTTCGGAGCGAAGCGCGGGCACGGCTTATCGGATTGCACGCGATTGCTACGCGGGTTCACGCCCCGCGCTTCGCTACGCAAAGCCTTCGCGGCGCGTCTAATTCCGAATCGCGCTCGTGCGCAGGCATGAGAAGGTCGCTTCCTGTATTGACTTTCCCCTCGCGAGAAATCCTACTTTTACAGACGCTTTGGAATGTTCGATTCGTCCGGCACGGCAGTTGCGATGACAGTATCTCACTGGTCTCAATGTGGGGCCGCAAAATGCGTCACCTTTTCGGAGACTACTTATGGCAGATGTTATGGTCAACACCGCAAATCATCGCACGACCACACCCGTAGATGTCGGAGACATGGTTGGAGTTCGAAGCCGCATCAGTTGGGGCGCAATCGTAGCGGGTTCAGTGCTTTCCCTCGCACTCTACTTCTTGCTGACGTTGCTCGGCGGGGCAATCGGCCTTTCTGTCAGCGACAAGTTCGCCGGCAAAAACATCGGCTTAGCGGCCGCGGTATATGCCATCGTGGTGACGGCAGCGTGTCTGTTCGTTGGGGGCTTCGTCGCCAGCCAACTGACAACGGGCGAAAACAAGCGGGAAGCCGCAATGTACGGCTTACTCGTGTGGGCCGCCGTGTTCACGATGCTTCTGTGGCTGATGGCCACCGGCGTGCGAGCCGGTTTCAACACGATGGTTGGCGTCGCCACCGTTGGAAGCAACGTCGCCGACGCCGACTGGGAAACCGGCGCGCAGCGTGCGGGCGTGCCACCAGAACGGATCAACGAGTGGAAAGAAAAGATCAAGAGCGCCCCAGCCGATGCGAAGGCCACCCTCGAAGATCCTGCAACGAAGGCCAAAGCCGAACAAGCCGCTCGCGATGCCGCCGAAGTGACGACCCGCGTGACGTGGTGGTCGTTCCTCGGCACGCTGATTTCGATGATTGCTGCCGCAGTCGGTGGCTACGTCGGGGCTGGCCCCACGCTGCGATTGTTCGCAGTTCCCGTCGCCAGCAGCGTTCGTCGCGATACGATCCTCCGCCCATAAGTCGGCAAACGATACTGTTGCTCCCCTGGCCTGCCCGGATGTTCCGGGTGGGCTTTTTACCATTTACAAGAGGCACGGTTATGTCGAAAAGTACATCACCACTGTGGCGAGCATCCACCGATTTGCCCGCGAACGGTCGTCGACTGAACGACGATCTGAGTTGCGATGTCTGCGTCATCGGAGGCGGCATTGCGGGCCTGAGCGTGGCATATCACCTTTTGCGCGAGCAAAAAACCGTCGTCGTACTCGAAGCGCAGTCCGAAATTGGCGAGGGTGAAACCGGGGCGACAACGGCCCACCTCAGTAGTATTTACGACGATCGATTCGCCAAGCTCGAATCGCTTCGCGGTCTGGAAGTCGTACGCGGGGCGTATCGTAGCCACGCCGCTGCCATCGACACGATCGAAGAAATCCAACGTCGCGAACGCATCGACTGCGATTTTCAGCGGCTCAACGGCTATCTGTTTGCTCCCGATGCGGCAGGCGAGGAAATCCTCCGCAACGAAGCCCAAACGTGCAAGAATGCAGGTATTCGTTTCGATTGGTTCGATGATTTACCCATATCTGGCGATCGGAGCGGACCGGCATTGCAGTTCCCCGATCAAGCGCAGTTCGATCCACGAAAGTACCTTGTCGGCCTCGCGGGAGCCGTTCAAAATCGAGGTGCGCAAATCTATACGAATTGCCGCGTCGATCGCGTCGAACCCGGAGAACCGCTTCACGCGATTACGTCAGAAGGGCGTACTGTCACGGCCAAGTCCGTAGTGTTGGCGACGAACACGCCGATCAATGGCGGCATCGGCATCAATGCGAAACTGGCATCGTACAACACGTACGTCATCGCGGCGGAGTTGCCACTCGCAAAGGCACCACACGGGCTGTTTTGGGATACCGAAGACCCCTATCACTACGTGCGATTTCACGTTGACAGTAGCAACCGAGCCTACGCGATTATCGGCGGTGAAGACCACAAGACGGGACAAGAACCGAATCCGGCTGCGCGATACGATTCGCTCGAAGCCTGGGCACGCAAACGGTTTCCGCAACTCGGATCGGTGTTGTATCGTTGGGACGGTCAGGTTTTTGAAACGCTCGATGGCCTCGCTTTAATCGGTGCCGATGCGTCCGCCGGAAAGAACGTGTATGTGGTCACTGGCGATTCCGGGATGGGCCTCACTCACGGCACACTCGCCGGGTCGTTGATTGCCGACGCCATCATGGAACGCAAGAACGACTGGGCAGAGCTTTACGACCCGGCCCGGTTGTCGATCGCCACGACTGGAACGTTGCTGCGCGAAAATGCGAACGCGGCTGGACAGTATCTCGACTGGCTGACGTCCGGTGAGAAAGGCGATCCGCTCTCGTTGACCGAAGGCGAAGGCATGATCGTTCGCCGGGGATTGTCGAAGTTGGCGGTATGCCGTACGCACGGCGAGAGCGGCCTAACGGTACTTTCGGCCACCTGCCCGCACTACGGCGCGATCGTTCGTTGGAACAACGCCGACCAAACCTGGGATTGCCCCTGCCACGGATCGCGATTCTCCTCAAACGGTCGCGTCCTCCACGGCCCCGCCACCACCGACCTCAAACCCGTCGCGATCGAGCGAGAAATCCCCGCACAACTGAATGCAACATGATGCCGGTATGGCATGCCCTTTGCACTGAATTATGGACATGAAGCCGTACTGTTCGGCTTCATGTCTACATCGAGGAGTGCATCATGAAGGACACCAGCAAGATCAAGGACCGGATGGACGTCGTCTGTTCCTGCGGTACGCGAATCGGCAAGGTCGATCACGTTGAAGGCGACCAAATCAAACTCGTGAAAAACGATCCCGTCTCCGGTAACAAACATCATTTCATACCAACCGACTGGGTCGATCACGTCGATTCCGAGGTCGTTTTGAGCAAAAACTCCGCAGAGGCGATGCGCGAATGGACCGAAGAAACTGCTAAAGCGTAAGCCCTCTCACTCGATTATCGACCGCGACAACCTCTCGGAATTCCGAGGGGCTTTGTCGTTGATAGTCTGGCACGTAAAATGCCTACCTTCGACAGTCTTGCACGGGTTCATTTACGATGCACCAGAGGAATTGATATGCCCGGCGAACTCGTCAAGCAAAGTTACTTTTACCGCACAATTGTCTCGCTTGCTGCCGAAGGTCTGACTGCTCGTACGCGGATGAGCCGTCGGTTGTTGCGGCGATTGAGTTCTAATGCTCGACGGATTTCGCAAGCACATAGCACGCTCTCGGATCTGATCGTACGCGGCGAAGGCGTGCCCGTCGAAGCCGAGTGGTTGCTCGATAATTACTACGTGATCGACGAAGTCGTACGGCAAATTCGCGGCCACATGCCGCAATCGTATTACAGCGAGTTGCCGATTATCCCCAACGGTCCCCATGCGGGGCTTCCGCGCGTTTACCCACTCGCGGCGGCGATCATCGGTCGCGGCGAAGGCTCGCTGGCCGAGCGGGACATCCGTTCCGCCGTCAACGAATATCAGCAAACGACGGCGTTACGGATCGGCGAGTTGTGGGCGGTGCCGATCATGTTGCGGCTCGCGGTGATCGAACTGCTTCGCGGCCTCGTCGATCAGATGTTGGCGACGGTTGCGGAGCGCAAAGAGGCGAACGCCGCCGTGGCCACGTTGCGGCGCGGCTCTCGGCATCGCCTCGATAGCCGCCCGAGCGATGCATACGCGGCATCGATTTGGGAATCGATCCGCGAAGATGGCACGACCACCGAACGCCTCGACGAATGGGCGGGGCAATACCTCGTCGATCCGCAAACGATCTGCCATCGCGAATTCTGCCGGCAAGCGGCGAATCAGGTATCGATCGGTAACGCCGTGACGACGCTGCGGATCCTCGGCGTGATCGAATGGAAATCGTTTTTCGAAGAGACGAGCCTCGTCGAAGCGGTGCTGAAAACCGACCCAGACGGCGTGTATTTGAAGCAGGATTTCGCGACGCGCGACCGTTGTCGGCAAGCGGTGGAGGTTCTCTCGCGGCGGAGTCGCCGTCCGGAACTCGACGTGGCCCAGGCGGCGATTGCGGCCGCGTCCGTGGAAAAATCGAACGGCCACGTCGGCTATTATCTCATCGGCGAAGGGCGTGCCAAGTTCGGTCGCGTCCTCGGCGAGCGCCGCCCGATCCGACGGCGGATCCGTTCGTGGTTGCGCAGCCGACCGGGCATCGTGTTCTTCGGGCTGATCCTCGCACTTTCGTTACTGGTGGCGGCACCTGCGTGGTTTTTCCTCGGTGCGTCGTCGTGGTGGGCGATCGTTTCGGCGTCGCTCGCCATCGGTCTGGTGGCATCCGAAGCGGGCATCAGTTTCACGAACCTCGCGGTGCGGAAATTCACAACGCCGCGCGTATTGCCGAAGATGGAATTCAAGGAAGGCATACCGGTCGAGTCGGCGACGTTCGTCGTGGTGCCGACGATGATCGGCAAGCCGGAGCAAGCGCGCGGCCTCGTCGAACGGCTCGAACGACACTATTTGTCCAACCCCGATTCGTCGCTGACGTTCGCGCTACTCATCGACTTCATGGATGCCCAATCGGAGACGATGCCGCACGATGCCGCGTGTATCGAGGCGCTGCAAAAGTGCATCGCTGCCGCGAATGCGACGTACTGCGCGGCGGGGCCATCGCGGTTCTACGTGCTGCATCGTTCGCGGAAATTCAATGCGTCCGAAGGCTGTTGGATGGGCTGGGAACGCAAGCGCGGGAAACTCGACGAGTTCAACCGCGTGTTACGCGGTCAACTCGATACGAGCTACGTTCTGAGTGCCGAGGCCATTACGGCAATGCCGAAAGTGCGTTACGTTCTGACGCTCGATGCGGACACCGTGCTGCCGCGCGACACCGCCACGCAGATGATTGCCACGCTGTCGCACCCGCTGAACCGCCCACGATTATCGCCCGATGGTCGCCGCGTGATCGGCGGTTACGCGATCCTTCAGCCGCGTGTGAGCTTCCTGTACCGCACCGGATTTCGTTCGTGGTTTGCGAGGTTGTTCGCGGGGAGTGCGGGCGTCGATCCGTATTCGTCGGCCACTTCGGACACGTACATGGATCTCTTCGGCCGCGGCTCATTCACCGGTAAGGGCCTGTACGACGTCGATGCGTTTCACGCGACTGCAGGCGAGGCGTTTCCCGAGAATGCGATCCTCAGCCACGACCTCATCGAGTCGAATTACGCGCGATGTGCCTTGGCGACGGACATCGAAGTTTTCGATGAATTTCCCTCGAAGTATCACGTCTACGCTCGACGCGATCACCGCTGGATTCGCGGCGACTGGCAACTTCTGCCTTGGTTACGGGCAAAAGTGCCATCGCCGAAAGCCGACGGTAACCGATTGCCGAACGTGCTGCCGTTACTCGAACGCTGGAAGGTGATCGACAATCTACGCCGCAGCCTCGTCGCACCCGCTTCGTTTGCGCTACTCGTATTGGCCTGGACGGTGCTGCCATCGCCCGCGTGGGCGTGGATGATGTTCGCGCTGTTACCGTGGCTGGTGCCGGGCGTCTTGCTGTCGATCAGTACGTTTCTGCAACTGCGTTCGCGGGCCACGTGGCGGGCGTTGCCATCGAAGTGGCGATTTGAATTTACGAACACGTTCGGGCAGGCGTTGTTGCAAATCGCGTTCTTGCCGGAGTCGGCGCGGCACGCGGTCGATGCCATCGCACGCACGTTGTTTCGGTTGGCCACGTCTAAACGGCGGATGCTCGAATGGGAGACGGCGGCGGCCTCCGAAGCGCGTCTCGGCGAGGGTCTGAAACAGTTCGTGCAAACGATGTGGCCGACCTCCGTGGCGTCGATCGTCATCGCGGTGACGATTGCCGCCGTCGCGCCGCACAACCTGTTATTGGCCGCGCCGCTGTTGGCGCTCTGGATCGCGTCGCCGCTCATCGCCTGGTTCGTCAGCCGGACGCGGGTCGAAGTCGAAACGCCACTATCGGCTTCCGATGAAGCCGAATTGCGCCGCGTGGCGCGTATGACGTGGTCGTTTTTTGAAGCGTACGTCGGCGAGGCCGACCATTGGTTGCCGCCGGATAACTTCCAGGAAACGCCACTCGGACTGGTGGCACACCGGACGTCGCCGACGAACATCGGGCTGTATCTGCTCGCGGTCGTGGCGGCGCACGACATGGAACTCGTCGAGCCGCAAGTCGTCGTCGATCGCCTGCGGAAAGCGTTCGATACACTCGATAAACTCGAACGCCATCGCGGGCACTTTTACAACTGGTACGAGACGAACACGCTCGTCACGATGCATCCGCCGTACGTGTCCACGGTGGACAGCGGCAACCTGCTCGCGTGCCTCATCGCGCTGAAACACGGGCTGATCGAACTCGCGGATACGCTGCCGAATCAGTCCGCCGAACTGATCGCGCTCGCCAGCCGTGCCGAGGCGATGGCGGCCATCATGAACTTCGGGTTCTTGTACAACACCGACCGCGAACTGTTCACCATCGGCTTCAATGCGGCAACGGGGCGGCTCGATTCAAACCACTACGACTTGCTCGCCTCCGAGGCGTGCATCGCGAGTTTCCTTGCCGTCGCTCGCGGCGAAGTCCCCCGCAAACACTGGTTCCACCTCGGGCGATTGGTGACGATGAGTGCCGGCAAGATCGGCCTCGTTTCGTGGGGCGGAACCATGTTCGAGTACCTGATGCCACGGTTGCTGTTACCCACGGCATCGGGCGTATTGCTCGATCGCGCACAACGCACGGCGGTCGCGCGGCAGATCGAATACGGCCGCGAAACGGGTCGCCCGTGGGGCATCTCGGAGTCCGGGTTCGCGCTACTCGATGCGGCGCAGGTGTATCAGTATCAATCGTTCGGCGTGCCCGGTTTGGGCTTGAAACGTGGCCTCGATCGCGATCACGTGATCGCGCCGTACGCCACGCTGATGGCGGTCGATATCGACACCCCGGCGGCGGTGAAAAACTTCGCCGCACTGAAAGCGGTCGGGGCCGAAGGGCCGTTCGGTTTTTACGAAGCGGTCGATTACAGCCCCGAACGCGCGAGCGATTCGGGCGAGCCGAAGGTCGTTCGCTCGTACATGGCGCACCATCAAGGCATGGGCTTCGTGGCGATCGTCAACCGGCTGACGGGCGGGCGGATACGACAGCGATTCGCGCGCGAACCGGCGGTGAAAGCGGCGGAGTTGCTGCTCGACGAGCGCGTGCCGTTCTCCGCTCCGGTCATCGACCCCGATGGTCCGAACGCGGATATGTCGCGGGGCGAAACGATGTTGCCGGATTACCCGATGCGACGACGCATCACGACTCCGCACACTCCGATTCCACGTACGCACCTGCTGTCGAATGGCCGTTACACGACGATGGTAACGAACGCGGGCGGTGGCTACAGCCGGTGCCGCGATCTCGACGTGACCCGTTGGCACGCCGACGCGACCGCCGATAGCGAGGGGCAGTTCCTTTACATTCGCGACCGGCGCAACGGCGCGACGTGGTCTGCGACGTACCACCCGACCGACAAGACGCCCGACGAATACGAAGTGACGTACTCGATCGACAAAGCCGAGTTTCGGCGGCGCGATGGCGACATCGAATCGCTGTTGGAAATTGCGGTCGTGCCCGATCAGGATGTCGAAGTGCGACGCATCACGGTCGTCAATCACGGCTCGCGGCCGCGGATGCTCGACCTCACGAGTTACGCGGAAATCGTGCTCGCGCCCCACGCCGCCGACAACGCACACCCCGCGTTCGGCAAGCTGTTCCTCGAAACCGAATGGCTGCGCGACAGCTCGGCGATTCTCTGTCGGCGACGACCGCGTGCGGCGAATCAACAACCGGTGTTTGCGATTCACAGTATGGCGTGCGAGGCACCCGGCACGTTCACGTTCGAGACTTCTCGCGAAGGCTTTCTCGGGCGTCGCCGCAGTATCGGCAGCCCGCAAGCGATGGACAAAGGCGTCTCGACGCTCAGCGGTACCGTCGGCGCGGTCCTCGATCCGATCGTCGCGATTCGTCGCTCGTTATTGTTGAAACCGGGCGAACGGGCGATCGTCGCGTTCACCACCGGCGTGGCCGCAACGCGCGAAGAAGCCGTGGCACTTGCGGATCGGTATCACTCGATTTCCGCGATCGCGCACGCCTTCGAGCTGGCATGGGCTCACGCGCGAATCGAACTGCAAGGCAGCCACTGGAAGCCCGACGATGTCCACCTGTTCCAACGGCTTGCGGGGCACCTGCAATATGCCACCGGGCCGTTGCGGGCGGCCTCCGAAACGCTCGTCGCCAACCGCCTCGGGCAGTCGGCACTCTGGGCGTTCGGCATCTCCGGCGACCTACCGATTCTGCTGCTGCGAATGCACAGTGCGGGCGGACTGTCACACCTGCGTCAGTTGCTGCAAGCGGAATCGTACTGGCAAGCGAAAGGCTTCCCCGTCGATCTCGTCGTGCTGCTCGAAAACGCGGGCGGCTATCACGACGAACTTCACGATGACGTCGTGAACTTGACGCGGCAGATGGGCTTCAACGAGCGGATCAACCAGCCCGCGGGTATCTTCATCCGCAAAGGCTTCCAGATGACTGAGCCGGAGCGCACGGTGCTTCTGAGTACGGCACGGGTGGTGCTCGACGACCGCAGTGGGCCGGTGGCGGCGCAGGCTGATGCCGCCGTTGCGCCGCGTTCGTTACCAGCACGGCGAATCATGCCGATACCCGCCACCCGCTTCGAGGAACCGGCTCCGCTGAAGAACCTGCAGTACGACAACGGCTACGGCGGTTTCAGCAACGATGGCCACGATTATGTGGTGCATCCGCACAAAGTCCCGCCGATGCCTTGGTCGAACGTCATCGCGAATCCACGCGGTGGCTTCCTCGTGACCGAATCCGGTAGCGGGTACGTTTGGGCGAGCAATAGCCAATCGAATCGGCTGACGCCGTGGAGCAACGACCCCGTTCTCGATCCACCCGGCGAGGCGATTTACGTTCACGATGAAGAAGCCGGTACGCTATGGTGCCCGACGCCGCAACCGGTGCCCACGACCGGCCCGATTCGCGTTCGCCACGGCCAAGGCTGGACGTCGTTCGATCGCACGGTCGAAAGCATTCACTCGGAACTCACGGTGTTCGTACCACTCGACGACCCCGTAAAAATCTCGATGTTGAAACTCAGCAACACGAGCGCGAAAGTGAAGCGATTGGAACTCGTGTATTACGCCGAATGGGTACTCGGCACGACGCGGGAAGCGACGCTCGCGCACATCGTCTCGCGGGTCGATTCCGAAACGGGCGCGATGTTCGCCGGGAACCGCTTCCATCCGGACTTCCCGAATCAGATCGCGTTTGCGGATTCGGACTTGCGGCCGCGGACCGTTACCGGGGATCGCACCGAGTTCCTCGGCCGCAACGGCCGCATGGCGCAACCGGCGTCGTTTGGCCGCATCGCGCTGTCCGGCACCGTCGGTGCGGGCTTCGACCCGTGTGCGGCGATCCGCGGCAGCATCACGCTGTCGCCCGGCGAAACCCGCACCATCGTGTTCGTGTTGGGCCAGGGGAACGACCCCGCCGATGCGCGACGGATGGCCCGCGATTACCGCAGTAGTGCCTCCGCCATCGCCGCGTTGAGAGCGGTGAAGGAACGCTGGGCGACACTGTGCGAGGCGGTGCAAGTCCAGACGCCCGACCCTGCGTTCGACTTGCTCATGAATCGCTGGTTGATCTACCAAACCGTGTCGTGTCGGCTCTGGGGGCGTTCGGCGTTCTCGCAATCGGGGGGCGCGTACGGATTCCGCGATCAACTCCAGGACGTTTGCGCACTCGTCCACACCAGCCCTGCTGAAGTGCGCACACATATTTTGCGGGCGGCACGGCGGCAGTTCGTCGAAGGCGACGTGCAACACTGGTGGCACGAACCGGCGGGCAACGGCGTCCGCACTCGCTTCAGCGACGACTTCCTCTGGCTTCCATACACCGTCGCCGTTTACGTGGAAGCGACCGGCGACGATGCGATTCTGCACGAAGTCGTGCCGTACCTCGAAGCGCCGCCACTGACACCCGAACAGCACGAAGTTTACGGCATTCCGAGCGTATCCGACCAGACCGGCACGCTGTTCGAACACTGCGAACGCGCGATCGATCGCGGCTGGCGACTCGGCACGCACGGCTTGCCGCTGATGGGCACCGGCGACTGGAACGACGGCATGAATACCGTCGGTAGCGAGGGACGCGGCGAAAGCGTCTGGGTGGCGTGGTTCCAGTGCGTCGTGCTCGAACAGTTCGCGATACTCGCCGAGCATTTCAGCGATGTCGGCACGGCGGTCCGCAGCCGGGCGAACGCGATGCAGCTTCGCGATGCGGTCGAAACGAACGCCTGGGACGGCGGTTGGTACCGGCGGGCATACTTCGACGATGGTACGCCGCTGGGGTCGGCCACGAACGACGAATGCCAGATCGACTCGCTCGCGCAGTCGTGGGCGGTCATCGCCGGGGGGCAACACGAACGCGCGGCACAGGCGATGGACGCGGTGGGTAGCCGCCTCGTCAAACCCGACGATCGGCTGATCTTGCTGTTCGAGCCGCCGTTCGACACCGGCCCGTTGCGTCCGGGTTACATCCGCGGCTACGTGCCCGGCGTTCGCGAAAACGGCGGCCAATACACGCACGCCGCCGCGTGGGTCATCAAGGCACTCGCGGGGCTAGGCCGCGGCGATGCTGCACACGCCGCCTACACGCTCATCAACCCCGTCGAAATGCCCGTGCAAGTCTATCGCGGCGAGCCGTACGTAGTCGCAGCCGATGTGTATTCGAAGACCCCACACGTCGGCCGTGCGGGCTGGACGTGGTACACGGGATCGTCGTCGTGGATGTATCGCGTCGGCCTCGAAGACCTCCTCGGGTTACACCGCGAAGGCACGCGACTGCGGTTCGACCCGTGCATTCCCGCCAGTTGGCCGTCGTTCAAAATGCAATATCGCTACCGCTCGACGATGTACCTCATCGAGTGCCTGAACCCGAACGGCGTGCAACGCGGAATTGCAACCGTCAGCGTGGATGGGGCATTGGCGCAAGCGACAATCGATCTGGTCGACGATGGCGGCCGCCACGAAGTGAAGATCGTTCTGGGGGCGAATGCTACCTAACGATGCGCAATCTGCTTCCGATTGTCCGACTCGAGAAAGGTTTACAAGCGGTTTTTCGGCTATTCTCAACAAGAACTTGAATTGGCACGCCAAGTGCATATATTTATTGTGAAAGTGAGGATCGATTATGATTACCGACTATCAAAGCAGCACGAGCTTACTGGAATTGCCACCAGAGCATAATGAATACGGTTGCGATGATGAATACTTCCCCGATGATCGGATCGATCTGCGGCCTTCGGAAGTGGTGCAATCGAAGCTGATTGGGATGTTGCCACGCGGTATGGCGATCCCCGTGAGCGTCTTTCACAACTGCCGCGATGTTCGCCGATGATTTTCGATCGCTCTCCCCAATTGATGTAGAAAATTCAAACAGCCGATGCCATGCATCGGCTGTTTCTTCATCTCTGGACGGATGCAATCTTCGCACAAATCAAGCCGATTGGCACGCGATCTGCATTACACATTCTCAACTTCAGACGCTGCGATCAACACCTGATCGTGCTACTGCAACTTCCACTTGGGGACTCATCATGCTCCGTTACGCCGTCATTTTTTTGGTCGTCGCCTTGATCGCGGCGATGCTCGGCTTCACCACCATCGTCGGGCCTGCGATGGAAGGGGCGAAGATCCTGTTCTTCGTGTTCCTCGTGCTGTTCGTGGTCAGCCTGATTATGGGCCGACGTACCCGCGACATCGCGTAATTTTGCACCAAACTGGGAGGATGAACCATGACGCCGACCGCCAATGGAACAACCGAACGCCATTACGTGAAGCTGATTGCCGATGTTGCGAGTGGGACGCAAGAACTCGTCTCGGCGCACGCGGTACAGATGGTCGACGAAGTGAAAGGTGAAGCGGATCGTGCCACCTACGTCGTTGGCATCATGTCGGCGGCGGGTACGCTGATGGCGATCGGCTTCGTGTTCGTCGTATTCTCGATTGCCCAACTCCTCCAAGATCGACTCGGTTTCACGGAAACCGCGGCCTTGGCCATCACGGGAGTGACGACCTTCGCGGTGGGGATTCTGATGCTCGGTATCGCACGCCACCAGTTGTTGCTCGTACGTTGGCTTCCTTCAAAATCCCTTCAATCGCTTCAGGAGAGCCTGTCATGGATCACACGAAGATAAGCGAGAACGACCAGCGGATCCTCGCCGCACGCCGATCGCTTACCGAACGAGTCGCGGCCCTCGAAGATCGCGTGACCGATACGGTCGAGCAGGCAAAAGGAACAGTCGATCATGCCACGACTTCACTGCGTGGTACGGTAACCGATGCCACTCAGAGCGTGCGTGGTTTGTTCACGGGCCCGAACGGCGGTGGTTTCGATCTGCGCCGACAGTTCAGCAATCACCCGTGGCAAGGGATGTTACTCGCCGTCGGGGCCGGTGTGGCAGGTAGAATGTTGACCCGAATGACCTCGTCCTCGGTACGCACAGCCGTCGATACGGGAACGACTTCCGTCAATCCCATCTCAGAAATCATTACGAGCGTACGCCGCGAACTGGTCGACCTCGGCGAGAAGGCGATCAACGTCGCCTCGAAGAAATTGCGAGAGAACATCGAAACTCTCGTTTCGCTGCCGGCGGGCGAGTTGCAATCGCAAGAACCCGCGAACGGCTACTTCCATCGCAACGGCGGGAAGTCGGTTTAGTCCAGGGGACGCGCACGGCAGGCGGCCTCGCCACGGGGCTACTTCCATCGCAACGGCGGGAAGTCGGTTTAGTTGTCGCTGCTAAAGTCGGCTTTGTAGTCGGCTTTTTCAATCTGATACTGTTGCAGTTTTTCGGAGATACTACGTCGGGAAAGACCGCTGATCTCAGCGCAATTCCCGACGTGGCCTCGCGTTTTCCGCATTGCCTCACGCAGATACTTTTCCTCAATTTTCGCGACCATCTCGGCAATTTGATCGGCTAATGGCCGCGAAATATCGACTTTGACTTCCGACGATCGCGTCGCAGTTCCTGCAATATCGGGCGGCAGGTGTTCCGCACCGATGGCACCGTCGCGCACGATCACGCAGGCGCGTTCGATCGCGTTTTCGAGCTGTCGCACATTCCCTGGCCAGGCTGCCCTCAGCAAAATCTCCATCGCGTCCGGCCCGATCTCGATGTTCGTATGATTCGGCCGCCGATACTTTTGGAGGAAGTGGCCCACCAATTGTCGGATGTCTTCTGGCCTTTCCCGCAAGGGCGGCAGTTCGATTTTGATGACGTTCAACCGATAGAAAAGGTCTTCGCGGAACTTCCCTTCCGCCACTAGTTTCTCCAGGGAACGGTGCGTGGCCGTAATCAGGCGCACGTCGATTTCCACCGGCTCGGTGCCGCCCACTCGCTCGATTCGCCGCTCTTGCAGAATCCGCAAGATTTTCACTTGCATCGACATCGGTACGTCGCCGATTTCATCGAGAAACAGCGTCCCGCCGTTGGCTTGCTCGAAACGACCTTTGCGCTGGGCCGCGGCACCGGTGAACGAGCCTTTTTCGTGGCCAAATAGCTCGCTTTCCAGCAGCGTTTCGCTCAGTGCCGCACAGTTGACCGAGATCATCGCACCATTGCGGCGACTCCCCGATGCATCGTGGAGCGCTCGCGCCACCATCTCTTTGCCGGTGCCCGTTTCGCCGACGATTAGCACCGTCGAGTTCGTTTCCGCTACCTGGCCGATCAGGTCGAACACCGCCAGCATTCGCGGGCTTTTGCTGAGCATGTTGCGGAAGGCACGGCGTTCGCCGATTTCCGCTCGCAACGCCGCCACTTCGTCTTGAAGGATGCGTTCGCGAAGTGCTCGCTGAATCATCAAGATCAGGTGCTGCGTATCGACCGGCTTCGTCAGGAAGTCGTACGCCCCTTGTTGCATAGCCGATACGGCATCTTGGATGCTGCCGTGCGCCGTCGTGACGATAACCGTTACGGGGATTTTGCGGGACTGAATTTCGGCAATCAACTGCATACCATCGAGCTTCGGCATGCGCAAGTCGGTAATCACGACGCTGTACGGGCGTTCGGCGAGCATTTTCAGCGCGGCCACGCCGTTCTCGGCGGTATCGACTTCGATTTTGAGCGAAATCGCGAGCAGCTTCTGGAGCATATCGCGGGCGTCTTCGAGGTCTTCGACCACGAGCAGGCGCTGAACGGTCGTGTTTGCAGGAAGGGCCATATCGCGGTTCGATTCAAAAGGGGATTATCGTGCAGATGTTATATTGCGCGGAACACTGGATAATGTTCGGGAACCCATTTTGCCGCTTCCAATCGACGTAAGTCCGATTTCGCGAGGCTTCAAAACCGTTTTTTGGGTGTTTTCTGCAATTTTGGAGGCCAAAAAAACACCTTTTCGATCGCAGGCTACCGATCCGTTTTCCGTATCTCACACTCTTGTTGGGGGTTACGCCGAGTACCCTCGAATCGACACTCGGCGAAAGTACCGACCGTTTCGCGACCGGATGCGACCAAAAATCGACCGGATGCGACCAAAAATCGACCGGATGCGACCGAAAATCGACCGGATGCGACAATTCTATGTCATTTCGAGACACTTTTGCGTCACTTCGTGCATGTCGCGAATTCCGACTTACGTCCCATCGCGATTCGCACGCTTGACCGATTGCAATCGCGTGGGTGCGCGTGAATTCTGAATTCCGATGGGAATCGCCAGATTGGCATGGCAACTGCACTAACAGACATCTGTTGTTGTCACCCGTTTCACCGACAGGAGTTTTCCGATGGCAGATAAGATGTACGATGGTGTGAAAAACGCAACCGATAACGCCGCCGACAAAGCGAAGTCGGTCGTCGATACCTTGGCAAACAAAGCCGATGGGGCCAAAGACGCGGCCAAGGGCCTCGTCGAGAAGGTCCAAGAGCGCGCCAAGAGCGTGACCGACTCCGTGGTAAACACCGCCGAGAAGGCGACCGAAAAAACCGGCGAGTGGATTGGCGATGCCGCTGAGACTGTGGAAAATGCTGTCTCCGATGGCTACCAGAGCGCCGAACACGAGATCGAGCAGTTCGGTAAAGATGTCACCAACATCGTTCGCAAGTACCCGCTGACCGCCGTTGCCATTGGCCTCGGCCTCGGGATGTTGCTCGGACGCGCGACCAATTCGCGCTCGTAATCCTCGACGATCGCCGACGAACTCAAACACCCGGAGTCGGCACTCCGGGTGTCGATTTCGTACTCTCGGGCTACTGGCAATATCATGCGCCGCATGTTACGTTCGAGCCGCCGTCCCGCGCCGGACGATTTTGGCGGAGTGGAGCGATTGAAAATGGCACAACAATTCGGAATCGAAACTCCAACGATCCGAGTATTGCTGGTCGACGACGATGAAGACGACTACCGATTGACTCTCGCTGTCACTCGCGAAATTACCAACGCAAAAATCGTACTCGATTGGCAGTCGGATTTCGATACCGCACTCGAAGCGATTTGCGATGGTGTCCACGATGTCTATCTCATCGACTACCGTCTCGGCCAGAAAACGGGCATCGACCTGCTGAATGCGCTCAAGGAAAAAAAGTGTTCGGGACCGATCATTTTGCTGACCGGCCAGGGCGAATCGGAAATCGATCGGGCTGCACAGTCGGCAGGGGCGGCGGATTATCTCGAGAAGAGCCGGCTCGACGCGGTCGTGTTCGAGCGAATGATTCGTTATGCAATCCACCAGCACAATCACGAAGCCGAACTCGAACGCAAGGTCGTCGAACGCACCGAAGAATTAGAAGCCGCGAATCGCGCCCTTCGCGATGCGAACGTCCGCAAAGACGAATTTCTCGCGACACTCGCGCACGAACTTCGCAACCCGCTCGCACCGATTCGACACGCGCTCGAACTGCAAAAACTCATCGGCGACGACCCTGTTGCCCACGAACAAGCGCGCAATGTCATGGAACGCCAGCTATTGCAGTTGGTGCGGTTGATCGACGACCTCCTCGATGTCTCGCGGCTCAACCGCGGGGTACTTTCGCTGATACGGGTACCGTTCGATTTGCGCAGCGCCATCTCGCTCGCCGTCGAAACGAGTATGCCGCGAATTCTCAAAGCGGGTATCGAACTGCGTCAGAAAATTCCAGATCGTCCATTACCTTTCATCGGCGACCACATTCGCATCGCGCAAGTGATTACCAACATCCTCAACAACTCTGCAAAGTATACGAATCGCGGAGGTACCATTTCGCTCGTAGTCGAGCAAATCGCCACCGAGTATTGCATTCGCGTGATCGACAATGGCGTGGGGATACCGCCAGCGCAAATCGAATATGTATTCGATCTCTTCACGCGAGTCGATCGCGCATTGAACCGCCTCGATGGCGGCCTCGGTATCGGATTGGCACTCGTAAGGTGGCTAGTCGAAATGCACAATGGCACCGCGATCGCCGAAAGTGCTGGACCACAGCAGGGAACGACAATTACAGTCCGATTGCCAATTTTGTAAATACCACTCTTGGCGAACGGTGGGTGTCAGCCCACAGGTAACTGTTCACGGGGTTTCCGTTTTGCTTTGAACCCGCTGGTTTTGTAGGTCGGGCCGGATGCTTTGGGAGGGCACCGACAGTGTTAGCGCGCGGGACATCAAAACCATGAGGGTTGTTGTCGTTGCCGTTCCGTCGGTGCCCACATCGCAAAGCCTCTTCGGCCACGACCTACGGGTTCTGAATGGTCGAATATGCAAATTGCCCCGTGAACGGTTACGTGCGATTGTCTCGAAAATGCGCTCGAAAGCTCAACTTCCGATCCGCGTTGGTGTATGCTACGTGATAGTCGGAGCGGTTTTATCGTGCCAGCCCGCAGCGCAAGTTTTGAAGTTGCGCGATTTTGGAGTTCAAACACCGGTTTTTGGAACGCCTGCGTTTCCAAATGCCAGTCTTCCGGCCTGAAAGGTTCGTTCCACTAGCCCAAGGCTTCGCCGGCGAAGCCTTGGGGAACGTGTTGGAATACCCATCAGCCCCTCCGGGCAACGCCGTGACGGATTATTTCGCTTGTATTTTGAGGTTCGCGCAACAGATATGGGAGTGAAGGACTGTGCTGATGTAGCCCTCTCGCTCCGCGAGAGGATAGCAACAGTCTGGACCGATGCGATGAGGCGGTGATTCTTCCGGCTTCGCTATCCTCTCGCGGAGCGAGAGGGCTACAGTCGGAAGTCTTACGACTTCCGCTACGAAAACGCCGATCGAGAAATCCGTCACGGCGTTGCCTGAAGGGGCCGTTCGAGGTGCAACGCACGCGCAATGAATCTAGACTTTGAGCGGGGAGATTCGATACGTTTTGTTAGCCCGACGCGCCAGCGCGCCAGCGAGGGAAACCCACTTGAAGGCACGACATCGCAGAAACGATAGTAATCCCTCGCTAGCGCGTTTTGAAGTTGCGCGATTTAGTCGCCCGTATCGAAATGCAGGTGTTTCACGCACGGCGTAAGCGCGCCGAATGTAGCGCACGCGGCTCGCGTGCTGAAAAATTAGCACGCGAGCCGCGT
>JAYVQG010000319.1:0-18130 GCA_043757025.1 Limnoglobus sp. | reverse complement strand
CCGCGATGAAACTTGCAGGCTACGACGTCGAATGCGAGATTTATACCGACGTCGATGGCGTCTACAGTACCGACCCGCGGATCGTCCCCGATGCCCGCAAAGCCGACGCGATTAGCTACGACGAAATGCTCGAAATGGCGAGCATGGGCGCGGGTGTTATGCATTCGCGCAGCATCGAATTCGCGAAGAAGTACGATGTTCCGCTCATGGTCCGCAACTCGCGGTCGGATGCCATCGGCACTTGGATCGTGCCCGAAGCCGACTGGATGGGCGAAGTCCCCGTTTGCGGCGTCGCGCTCGCCGCCGATGAGGCCCGCCTCGTGCTCGAAGGCGTCCCCGACCGCCCCGGCATTAGCCATGCGATCTTCGCCGCACTCGCCGCCGCAAACATCGCCACCGACATGATCGCGCAAAGTGTCGGCATCGGCGGCAAGGCGACCATCGGCTTCACCGTGCTCAATATCGAACTGGAAAAGACGATCAAAACCTTGAAGCCGATCGTCGGCGAGATGGGGGCGACGCTCCGCGAAACGGGCAAGGTGAGCAAGGTATCGGTCGTCGGCGCGGGGATGCGGAACATCAGCGGCGTGGCGGAGAAAATGTTCCAGGCGCTCGCGTCGGAAGGGATTAACATGAAGATGATTACCACCGGCGACATTAAAATCAGCGTGCTGATTGAGGAAGACGCACTGCTCGCCGAAGAAGAGATGAGTACGACCGGCGAGGCGATCAAAAAGTCGCACCTCGAGAGCCGCAAAGCGGTGAAAGGGCGACGCGCGTTGAAGGCGGTTCATGCCGCGTTCGGGTTGCATCTGCCGCGCAAGGGTGCGGGGATTCCCGTCGGCGGCGCATCGCAAATGGGCTTCAAACCGAGGGCGAAACCGCTCGTCGTCGCCGGTGTCGGCGACCGCGAAGCCGCCGTGTCGCGGCTCGAAGGGATGGAAGACGTGCTGGTGAGTGGCGTGCATTTGAACGCCGAACAGAGCCGCATCACGATCGCCGACCTGCCCGATAATCCGGGGAACTGCTCGACGATTTTCAACGCGATTGCGACGGGTGGCATTTTGGTGGACATGATCGTGCAGAACATGAACCGCCCGGATCGCGCGGAGTTATCGTTCACGGTGCCACGTGCAGATTTGGCCAAGGCGCTGAAGCGAACGAAAGCGGTCGTGCAGTCGATCGACCCGAATTGTGCGGTCGTGGGCGATGCCGAGATCGCGGTCCTCTTCGTGCTCGGCGTCGGGATGCGAACGCACACCGGTGTCGCGCAAACGATGTTCGGCGCGCTCGCCGCTAAGGGCATCAACATCGCAATGATCAACACGAGCGAAGTCTGCATCGGCGTCGTCATCGAACGCGCACGCGGCGAAGAAGCCCACGCCTGCCTGAAGGCCGCCTTCCACGTGCTGTGAGGTTTCGGCCTGCAACGGATGAGGCGAGCGGGGCGGCGTCAGCCCCCTGATCCAGCCGGAGTCGCGGACAATATCGATTTGCGTGTGACGGTGGCAGAATCAGTGGGCTGACGCCACACCGCTCGCCAGGAATGGGAAAACCACAACATTAGGCGAGCGGGGCGGCGTCAGCCCCTGATCCAACCGGAGTCGCGAACAATATCGATTTGCGTGTGACGGTGGCAGGATCAGTGGGCTGACGCCACACCGCTCGCCAGGAATGGGAAAATGCACGACGCGGCAACCCGGTGTTAAACGCGATGATGTTCTGTGCATCGGTTTGTCGCATCGCTGCCTTTCTGCCGCCGAACGACTCAAGCCGGTATTAATTAAGTGGGTACAATTCTATCGTGTCATCCAGTCCAAGATGTACCAGATCGAGTGGTGTTCGCCTGTGCACATTCTTTACCTCGACGATTCGGGCAAGATCCACTCAAACGCCCTGGCGACGTGGCTGTGTTTGCGGGCTTTTCCGTTCCCGAGAATCGCTGGCATAGGTTCGTGGGTGTTGAAATAAAAAAAGGTGGGGCCAGTAATGGCCCCACCTTGTGAACACTCCAGATCGCCTGCATTCGGGGTGCCCCCTACTAGGCAAAACGTGATGAACAGTCTCAGTCTACACTGTGATAGTCCAGAGGTCAAGCGTGTTCGCCAAAACCTCATACACCTGCCAGCGGGCTGGATTTCAGCAGAGAATTTTGAAGACATCGATTGCGTGGACGGTTCGGTTATCTCACTACCGACTTGCAAATTGCAAGAATCGCGCAGAGGCCTCTGACGACCTCGATTGCGTGTGACGGTGGCAGGATCAGTGGGCTGACGCCACACCGCTCGCCAGGAATGGGAAAATGCACGACTCGGTGATTACCAGTCACGGGGGCGTTAACCCGGCGTTGACCCTCCTGGGAAACCCCCGTCTACGCACCGGGGCTGACAAACTCGAACTCGCGGTGTACCATCCAGTATCGCTCCCCGCCTACCTCGAACCCCTCCAACTCGTTGTCCAAGAAAGGAACACCATTCGGCGACGCCGACCATATCGCATACGCGGAGCACGGATATTCCCAGTACGCTAACGGCACGGTCCGGTTTCCCCGGATAAAATCTCGCCCCGACTCCATGTACCCCGGACACTTCGAGACGGCGGCCATGAAGTTCCCGAAAGGCAACTCCCGGCGTGACATCAGGAACAGTCGGACCACGGGCACCGCTTCAGAATCAGGGATGTACCCGACCAGCACTGGGTACTTAGTCCGCATCTTCCAAAGTCCCTCGATACTGACCTGCAACAGCAGTTCGTGCAGGCTCAGATCATCTAAGGTCATCGCACCGGCAGCCTCAAGCAGCGGGGCCAAGTGAAATGCGAATACCTGGCCGACCGGAGTAAGTTCACCACCGCATCGAATATCGTGCTCCATCTTTGTCACGCGGCCAGTATTGATGTGGAGCATTGGCAGTTTCATGTTTGACTCGTTCACCAGCGTCAGAACTACGCGCATCATGCCGCAATACATCTGATTGCCAGCTTGACGTATCGTTCCATTTGCCTTTGATGTTAAATTAACCGCTCGCACTAATAGAGTCAAATTCAATGTCATTAATCGATTCAACATGCGTCCGTGGGCGCGGTTTCGACTTGGCGACCTCTGACGACCTCGATTGCGTGTGACGGTGGCAGGATCAGTGGGCTGACACCACACCGCTCGCCAAGAATGGGGAAAATGCACGTTACCGCTCAGCTGCGGCGCGCGGCTTCGATTGCGGCGATGTCGATCTTATGCATCGTCATCATCGCTGCGAACGCGCGCTTGGCGGCGGCGGGATCGGAGTCGATGATCGCTTGCGACAGGATGATCGGCGTGATCTGCCAGGATATTCCCCATTTGTCTTGGCACCAGCCGCACGCGCTTTCGTGGCCGCCGTTGCCGACGATTGCGTTCCAATAGCGATCCGTTTCGGCTTGGTCTGCGGTGGCGACCTGAAACGAGAACGCCCAGTTGTGCTTGACGTTGGGTCCGCCGTTCAGCCCGAGGCACGGTATGCCCATCACGGTAAACTCGACGGTCAGCACGTCGCCTTTCTTCCCCGCTGGATAGTCTCCCGGTGCGCCGTGTACCGCACCGACGGACGAATCGGGAAAGGTCTCGGCGTAAAACCGCGCTGCGTCCTCGGCTTCGCCATCGTACCAAAGGCATATCGTGTTCTTTGCGGGCTTCCCCATGTCCATTCTCCTACAGGCATGCCCAGGGGTACGACGTAAGACGTCTAACCCTGGGCTAAACGATAGAACCCCGTTGGGGTAAATCCATAGCCAATTCTTACCCCAACGGGGTTAAATCTGACAGACCAGGGTTAGACGCTTCGTCGTACCCCTGGGTGACCCTGACCCAAAACCATTGTCACCCAACGGTTACCCCGTTGCGATGTCCGTTACTCGCGAGTCAGTTTGAAATCTTCAAACGAGACCGTGAACGGTTCGGCGGAAGTACTGACGGCTTCGATGCCAACGTATAGTGTGGATGGGAAAGTGGATGCCAATTGTGGAACGTGCATCCAACTGTTTCCACCATCGAAACTGTACGACGCGATCAACAATTGACTGTCGCGTTTCAATCGGAGGCGAGTCGCCGATTCGCCGAAGAACTGGGTCGAACCGATCGGTTGATGGGATTCGGATTGAATGCCGTCGTTAAAAATCTCAAAGAGCGGCATGTAGCACGTGTAGCGATTTGCGCGGCCGTCCCACCAGGCATTGCGTTCGAGTCGAAGATACGTTTGCTCCTTAACCCAAAGTGAAATTCCTGCGCCGTTGAATGCCGAAACCCCTTCTTTGGCAGAGTTCTGGCCCGGAGTGAATTGACCAGCGACCGTCACTTCTAACGTGAAGTTGCCTTCGACTTCCTGATGAATTCGTGGGGCTTTCATGCCGCCCAACGTCGGATTAATATCGTGCAAACCGGGGGGGACTGTCATGGTCAGTTTGCCTTCATGGAGCTGAACTTTCGTATCATTTTGCGGATCGTATAGTTTGCCCCAACCGGGATAGTCCGTGCCATGTTTCCGATCCAACCTCGCGACGGGAATCGGCACGGAATTCGCAACGACTGCGGTAGCGGAAGAAGGCTTGGGAGTCGTCGCTTTAATCGGCGCTTTTGGGGAACAACCCGCCGCGATGAAAAGCGAAGCGGCCACGATGGCGCAGAGTCCAAGTCGATCGTACGCGCTCATGGCATGTCCTCAAATGGAGGGTACAACGTTTCGTTCCAATACTTTCCCACGTCTCCGCAACTCGCCCGTGCGTCGATTTACTTCCCGCCGGGTGGCACGTACTTCGTCAGCCAGCCGAAGACTTCCTTGTGCCAGTGTTGGCTGTTCTTGGGCTTGAGCACCCAGTGGCCTTCGTCGGGGAAGTTCACGAAGCGGCTCGGTACGCCTTGCCGTTGTAGTGCCGTGAACAATTCGTGCCCCTGACCGATCGGGCAGCGGAAATCGAGATCGTTGTGGATAATCAGCATCGGCGTTTTGTGTTTCCCCATCTCGCCGGCCCGCGTGTGCGGGGAGAACTCGCGATACTTGCCGGGGATTTCCCACGGCAGCCCGCCGTGTTCGTACTCGTCGAACCAGAGTTCCTCGGTAGTTCCCCACATGCTCTCGAAATTGTAGACACTACAGTGCGTAATCAGGCATTTCAGCCGTTTGCTGATGTCGTTGACGGCGAACCAGTTTTGCATGTAGCCGCCGAAACTGCCGCCCGCCGAGCCGATGCGGTCTTTGTCCACGTACGGCAGTTTCTCCACGAAATCCAGCCCCGCAACGAGGTCGCGGTAGCACTTGCCGCCCCAATCGCTCGAGATCTGATCGACGAACTTCTGGCCGAATCCGGTACTGCCCCGCGGGTTCGGCATCGCGATGACGTACCCCTGCGCAGCCCAGACTTGCGCATTCCAGCGGAAGCTCCAGGCGTCTTCCCACGCGCCCTGCGGCCCGCCGTGGATGAGGTAAACCACCGGCCATTTTTTCTTCGCATCGAACCCCGGCGGCTTCAGAACCCACATCTGCATCTCGCCATCTTCGATTTTGACTTGCACCGATTCGGGCCGCGGCAAGTCGAGCGATGCGAGTAGAGGTTCGTTGAAGTGGCTGACTTTCGCTTCGGTGGTTTTGCCGTTCGCGGTTTGCATGGCATACACGTCGGTCGGTGCCGCCATATGGATGAACGCGAATGCCGAGGCCGTGCCGTCGCGCGAGTAACTCAGCGAGCTAGCCGATCCGTAGTCCAACGGCTCTTGTGTAATGTCGCCGTTGGCCTTGGTGGGAACGTAGTAAATGAAGCTGCGTGCCTCGACGTGCGCCGCCATCGCCAAACGGTCGGTGGTCTGCCACGCGAACTCGCTGCACGACAAATCGCGATGAACCGTAACATTCACCGGCTTACCCGCGAACGTGCCATCGGGGTTCACGTCCACGACGTGAATGTCCCACTTGTCCGCCTCGTAGCCCGCCGTCTTCTGACTGCGCCACGCGAGCTTCTTGCCATCCGGCGAAAAGCGAGGGTTGTTGTCGGCCCCTTTGTTCGCACTCGTCAGGCTTTTCCAATCTGTCGATTTGTTCGTGATCCGCACGCGGCAGAGGTCGTGGTTCGTGCTCCACGATTCGCCCGACGCGGGCACGGCGGTGAAGACGAGGTGGTTCGAATCCGGCGTGAACGTGAAGTCGTCGCCAACGCTGAAGGTCGTGCTCGTCGGGTTCGCATCGCGGTCGCCGGGGGTCACATCGTGGCACTTTTTGCCATCGGCGGTGACAACGAACAGGTGTTGTCGTTTGTCGCCGACGTATTCGTCCCAGTGGCGGTAGAACAGCTTCGTGAAGGTTTTTGCCTTCACGGGGTTTTTCTCGATCGCGTCGTTTTTCTCCTTGTTTTTCTTGTCGCTTTCGGCGAACGGCAACTCGCTGAACTCCGGATGCACCGTCGACACGAACGCGATGTGCGAACCGTCGGGCGACCAGATTCCCGTGCCTGCGCCGGTGGAAATCTCGGTGATTTTGCGGGCTTCGCCACCAGCGGCCAAGTCGAGAATGTAAAGTTGCGACGTGCCGCTGCGGTTCGATTCGAACAACAGCCGCGTGCCATCGGGCGACCAGCGCGGGTGCGCGTCTTTTTTGCCGGACGACGTCACTTGGCGCGGCGGCGTCTTGCCGTCGGTGGCGGCCAGCCAGATGTGCGTTCGCGATTTATTCGCCTCGAAGTCGACTTCCGTCACCTGATACGCAACGGTCTTGCCATCGGGTGAAATCTGCGGGTCGGCGACGCGCTGAAACAGGAACAGATCCTCGACGGTCATCGGCCGCTTCTCTGCGGCAGGGGTCGGCGCATTCATCGTAATAATCGTGAGGAACGCGGCAAACAGTAACTTCCGCATGTGTGTCTCTCCGTGGGAATCCATCGGCATACCCAAAGCGTATCGCTGCACGGGGGAGAGTCGAGACGACGACTTAACGCAGAATCCGCCGTGCGAGGATTTGCCACAAGCGCCAGGCGCGGGCGAGCAAGCCGAACACGACCACGAGCAGGAAGCCGCTGCCCCCGACGAACGCGGCCAACACGCCGAACGCGACGAGGAGTTCGGGGCGAAAATGGCGTGGCCCCCAGAGGCGGATGAGGCCGACCGCAGACATGCCGAGGAACCAACCGAGCGCGGCCAACGCCGGGTGTACGACGGGCGTGTCCGTTGCCGTCGCCAGTGGCACGGCGAACGATGGACGCGGTTGCGGCGCGTGCGGTGCGAGTGTCGGTTCGACGATCCGCAGTGCGATCGGTTCTTCGCCGCTCGTCGTCCAGAATGTCGCGCGGCCACGCAACGATTCGAGTTCGGGCGGCACCGCGGCGGGCCACGAACTGCGGCGATTTTCCGACAGTTGCGCGATCTGAATATCCGGCGAGCCGACCGCGAGATACCGCCCCACAATCGGTATCGGCACGCCGCCACTCGCGATTTCCCATCGCGGCAAAACGAAGCCCGGGCGCGACGGCAACCGCACGATACACCCGAGCCGCACCGGCGATTGTGCATCGGCGGGCGTCTGGATTTCCCAACGTCGCGTCGTCGGTGTCGCAGTCAATTCGGTAAGGATCGCTGCGGGTGGCAATTCGAGTTTCACGTCCGAACTCGGCGGCAACGGCCCGAGTTGCACCGAGATATGGTGGAGTCGCCCCGTCGGCAGACGCACCTCGGCAATCGCACGGTACGCGATGGCCGTGTCCGCACGTTCGATCGACTTCCAGATTCGCGCTTCGGCGGCGGTCGGCGGTGGCGTAATCGTCAGTCGCAACGCGGGTGCGTTCGGTTCGATGGCGAACGCCAGCTCGCGCGGGCGAAGCGGTGGCAGCGGCTTCGCGTTCCGGTTCGCTTGCGGCACGATCACCCAGCCATCGAACGCACGCACGCGGACTGACGTACCGGTGACAGTCGGCAGTTCGATGGCTTCCACCGGCTTCACATTATTTGCGATGTAACCCGACCAGATGCCGCTCCAACGCACCGTCGGTTCTTTCACTTCGCTGCGGAACGAGACGCGAACGCGGTTACCTTTTCGCGCCCAACCGATGATGTCCGTGGCTTGCACATCGGTCGGCGTGATGGCACCGGGAATCTCAAAGTCCAGCGCGAACGCTGCGACATCGCGCGGCCAGCGCACAGTACCCGACACATCGGCACGCGGGCCGATCGTCCAGAGGATTTCCTGCCCAGTCGGTATCGGTTCCACCGTCCCGCGCAAGATCGGCCGCACGGCAGGCACACCGGTTCCTTCGCGGCGAAACGAACGCGAAAGTGGCTGCTTTTCCAGCAGAAGTTCGGGTACGGCGGCGAAATCGCGAGCAATCGCATCGGCGGGGAAGTCGATGAGATTTTCCTTGTTCCATCGCTCGACGACGGCATCGCGGAGCCGCACGCCGACGTAACTCGAGACGACCGACGCCCCGTATGCACGCGGTGCGAAAAGTGCGGGGCGAACGGACAACGGCGCGTGCGGTACGAGGCGGAACGCGATCGTTGCGGCACCGTCGACGAGATTTTGCGACTCGATCGTTAGCGTCTGCCAGCCGTTCGCGGCGGGTGCGAGCTTCCAACTTCGCACGCCGTTGATCGCCGTGGCGTCGGCGGTGCGAATCGTTGCGCGTCCCGGTTCGAGGTCCGGTGGAATGTCGAACGTGAACCGCGACAATGCGCCGCCATCGATGCGAAAATTGAACGCCGCCGTGGCGTAGGCTTCGCTTTCGCCGATGTCCCAGATCGTCGCTTCGGTGACGCTGACGCGGGGCGGCGCGTCGGCGGTGCCGCCTTGTCGCCAGCGAATCGCTACCGCGCGACCGCCACCGTGATCGGCATCGACCGTTGCCGCACCGGTGCGAATTTGACTGCCGCGCCGACTGACGACATTCACCTGTTTCGCGGTTGGCCCTGCCGTGAACCGAACCCGCGCCGCAGGCAGATCCGGTATGCCGAACCGCACTTCGCGCTCGCCACCAACCGCCAACGATGGCACGCTGAACCGCACTTTCAAACTGCGTTTACCCTTGCCATCGAGCGTAATCGTGTAGCGATCTGGCCGCGTGGCATCGGGGAACGCGACGGCCCCATCGAGCCGAATTGACTCCAGCCGGATGCCGGTCAGCGGCAGCGAGAACGTCTGGATGCCATCGCGTGTGACGTGCAACGTGAAGGTGGCATCGAACGCGGTCAGCCCGTCGGCATCGGCCCCGGTGTACTCAGCAGCGGTCAGCATCACCGCAGGAAGTTCGGGTGCCAGTAACGATGTCAAACGATCCGTGACGGCTTGCGGAACGAGCACGCTCAAGCGATACGGAGCCTCGGGCGGTCCGGGAATCAGATAGACCGTGACGGGTTCGGTGGGTTGCCCCACGACCGTGGCGAAGGCCGCGAAAATGGCGAGCGTGGCAGCCGCGGCACGGCTCGCACCCGATCGATCGACGCGACCGATAATCGCAAACGCGATGCCTGCCAGTAGCGCCACAACCAGCGGCGGGCGGATCGCCAACTGCCAGCCCGGTGTCACCACCCACGATGCCGTTCCGAGCGCGAGTGCGAACAGGAACATCGTACGGCTCGCCGCACGGCCATGTTTCAAACGCACTAGCCCTAAAGCGAAAATCGCTACAGCGAGGAAGTACCCCGCAAGTACGGGCACGTTAGCATGTACGAGCCAAACCTGGCGGCGATCGTGCGGTACCGTACGGCCCAGGTCGGGCCAAATCGCGAACTTCGGCGAGATCTCCCACGACTCGCGCACGCCATCGCTGCGGCCGGGAAACTCGGGGATCGCCGTGTGGACGTTACCGAATGGCCAACGCACTTCACCGGGCAACCGATAGCGCAATTCGAACGAGTCGGGATCGTCGTCGGGGGTGGGGATCGGTATCGAAAGCAGCGTGCCTTCGCCGCGCGCATCGACCCACTTGCCGTCGATGAGTATCGACACCACTTCCGCACCTTCGGGCAGGGGCACCATCAGCATCCGTCCGCCCGCCGTTGCGATTTGCCCGCGCAGTGTCACCGTCGTGCGGCCCGCATCGTCGACGACTGACACCGCACTGACATCGGTAATCCGCCACGGTGTCGCTTCCGCTTTTACGGGTAACTGGCCGCGTGGCCGCAGTGTCGTGAACGTCGGAATTTCCGCCGTCGGGTCGAGCGGTTCGGCTTCGATCGTTTCGTCGCGGCCTTCAATGATGATGTGTGGCGGAGTGGCATCCACGCCGAGCGCCACGGGCAGGGGCAGTTTCGCATCGGCTGGCCCACGATAGCGGATCGCGATCGTAGCCGCAGTGCGCAACGGACGCACGAATGCGACTTGCCAGAACGGGCCGGGGACCAGTAACGGCGCAAAGCCCGGCAAGAATGCCGCACCGGGGTGCGGTTGCAATCGCACGTCCGCGCCGGGTGCGTCGAACGTCCAATTTCCCTTTGCAGCAAGCGGTAAATACAAAACCATCGACGCGAGTTCGCCGCGTTCGACTTTCAAATTCAGCCGATGGACCGCAGTGCGTTCGCCGTTGGTCGTCGATACGGTCACGTCGTGAAATGCCGTCACGGCCGAGCGTCGCCGGGCGAGAACGAGCGTGCCATCGGGTTCATTTCCCCTAAACGCGAATGGCACCACCGAGCCATCGGACCACGCGGTCGCATCTGCAATTGTCGGCGTCATCCAGCCGCGGAACATCGTGCCGAGGCTAACGGTGCGGGTTCCTTCGCGGCTATTGGCCCCGAGTGGAATCAGCTTCGGCACGGGTAGTAAGATGCGGTTCGCGCCGGTCGGCCAGTCCGGCGCGGCACGGCGAACTTCGACGCGGAGTTCGATCGTCTGCCCCGTCGAAAGTGCTCGTGTCGGCTCGAAAATCCAGGTGCCGTTCGGGCCGGGGTTCCAAATCGCTGACGGATCGGCGGGCGTGGCCGTCGCCAATATCGGCGTGTAACCGGAAGGAATTTTGAACGCGATTTGCGTCAGTGGGCCGCGCACGATCTGCAACTGATAGCGGGCTGTCAGCGTCGTGCGCGTCGATTCGATTCGCCAATCGACTTGCTCTTTCGTCGTCCATTCGGCGGCCACCGCACGCAACGCGAACGTCGGCGCGCGACGGCCAACGGCTTCGGTCGTCGTTGGAATTCCCTTAAATACCAGCGTCTGGCTGCGGTCCGATGGTTGGGCGATCCGCATCAATCGGTAATCGCCACCGTCCCAGCCTTCGAGTTTCACGTCCGCAGCGAACCGCGCTTCAATGCTGTCGTCGGCCAACGCCGCTGCTAGCGGGCGCACCATCGGGGCTACCCACGGCTCGCCGCCGGTGGGTGTCGATGCGAACCCGGTAAGAACCACGCGGCCCGCTGTCATCGGCTCCCGCAGTTGCAGCGTCAGCGTCGCGGGCTTCGTGGCCACCGCGTTCGGTTGCACCTGCCAGCGATCCATTCCCGCCGCCACGACATCGGTAATTTGCACGCCAGAGTCGACGAGAAACTCGCGCACCGCCGATGGCCCACGCACGGCGCTGAAGTCGAATTCGTACGTCACCGTTGCGAGACCCGGTGCGAGATCGTAGCGCGTCATTCGCGATGCACGGGCGAACGGCGGCAACTGCCCGACCCCCGTCGTACTTCGCACGGAAAATTCCACCTTCGACGAACCGCCGAACGCGATCTTCCAAATCGCACGGTTCGCCGCCGCAGGAAATGGCCCCGTCAGCAGCATGTCGGACTGAGCGAGTATCGGCACGCGATCCGTTGGCAGGTCGATTTCGAGCGACGCAATCGGCGCGGCTGGCACGCGAAAATCGAACTTTACCTCGCCCGGTTCTTCGATGCCGTGCGTAGACCAATCAAAGGCGACCGTACTCGAACCGCCACGCTCGATCCACAACGCGGCCGATGTCGGTGCGGTCGGCGGACGCGCGATCATTGCATCGGTGCCGCCCACCCACTTCGGGTTACCGATAGCGATCCGCAACGGTTCGAGAATGCACATCGCTTGCGGCGTCGCGGCATGGACCGTCCACTCTCCGGTGCCGGTGAGACCGTCGTCGGTCAGCGTCGCCCGGTAGGTTGCCTTCGCCAATTTCGGCGTCGATTTGCCCGCGAGATTTCTGGTGGCGGCCCGAACGAGCGACTCGAATTCTTCGCGTGGCATTCGCCGCAATGGTGCATCGCCCGCTTGCCCGGCGAGCGCAAACGCTCGATTCGCAGGTAATAATACGCGCCGAATCGGGAAGGGGTCCGCACCGGGGCGTTCGGGGGAAACGGCGAACGCGATGCCACCGACGATGGCCACGGCGGGCGGATCGCCGCGAACGGCACGGCCACACACTGCGAACATCAGCGCGATGGCCAGCCGGGTGACAATGGTGTGACAGTGCATGGCGGCTCAGTTTGCGGACGGGGTCGCCAGCGGTGGCACGGTGCCCGCCGCACCGCTTGGGTTACCGTTGCGGGACGACCGCGGCGCAGATGGCGACGGCACGAGCACGGGGGCCGACGCAGAATTCGACCCGCCGCGATGGAACGCCGAAAGGTGGCTGATGCTTCGTCGCGCCCGCCATTGCAGCAACGACTGCACGCCGAGCGCACCCGCGACAATTAATGCCCCAGGAATAGCCGCCGAACCGACTTGCGCGGTCGGCTGCGGGGCGTACACGGCTGCCGTTGCAAGGCCGAAACCGAGTAGCGCCACCGCCGGTCCGAGCAAGATCGGCCGCAGCCGCGACAACCCGACACCGAGTAGGATCGCGAATAGCGAACAGCCGACCACCCACGGGTTGCGCGGTACGCGATAAACGGTGATCGCCGCGAGTGTCGGTTGCCGTGCCGCCACGCTTTCACCCGAAGGTTCCGTCCAAGTATCGGTGAAGTCCGGCTTCGCGTCGGGGTCTGCGCCATCGGCGATCCAACGATCGAGATCGACCGCCGTCGTGGTGGCCGTCGGCGCGAGTAACCAGCCGCGCCACAGCCAGCGGAACTCGGCGGACACGCCTTCGTTGGGCAATAGCGGAACGGCATTCGCGGCGACGGTCACGTGCCAGCGGATCGGCGTACGGAGCGTCGCGCCGCGAATACTCGGCGCGGGAATATTCACTTCGCGATCGTTGCGGCCGGGTGCTGCCGCGTACCGCACTTCGACGATCGGATACGGCCGATTCGCTTTGGGCACAGGCAATACGATGCGGTACCGCTTCGCGCTGCCTTCCTCCGAGATGGGCGTAGCCGTGTCGATCCGTTCGCGATCGACGAACGCGACGGGCGGCGTGGTCGATGCGACTTCGATTTCCGTCGTGGCCGCCGTCCAGCGGCGTAACACGAACCGGCACCGCGCGAGAATCGCACCATCTTCGCCCGCCCACGCTTGCACGACGCCGCGCTCGATGATCGCCCCACTCGCGGCATCGCGCGACTCGCCGAGTTCCAACGTTAGCGGCAAACTGTTACCCGTTCCGGACAGTGTCAGCCACGGCATCGCCTCGCGATCCGCATCGGGTTCGGGCGCGAGTTCCTGCCACGGTCCTTCAAATTTCGTTGCGCGCCGTCCACCGGAAATGACCCCGCCCCAGACGCGCGTCGTCGCTTCGATCTTCGTGGCGTCGGGCCACAATAACGGCACCGTGGCCGTGTTCCCGGACACTGGCACCGAGTAGCGCACGACCAGCGTCACCTCCTTCACCCCGGCGGCCGGCGCGAATACCCACTCGCCCGCACCGAGCGGCTCGATGGCGGGTTGCGGGCGAAATGCCGTCGGCGAGCGCGGCCCTTTGAGGCGGATCGGTCGGCGGATCGGTTCGAGCGATTTGAAGCGAATCGTTTCGATAATATCGAGTTGCCGATCCCAGACCGCGACCTCGACTCGCACCTCGGCGGAAAGCTCCTGACGGTACGGTTGCCACGTCAAATCGAGCCGCGAAATTCCCGCGTCAAACTGCCCCGACAACTGTGCCGAACCCGGCACGGACTTCACGCCTTGCACGGTTATTGGCTTCAAATCGAGTGCCACCGCCGACGGTTGATTGCCGTCCCACTCGCGCACCGATCCACGCACTTCCAAGGAGTCGGGCACGGTCACGGTCACCTGGGCATCGCGTTCGCCGACTAGCAACATTCGCGGCAACAATAAAGAAACATCTTGGTCGGTCGGTTGCACGGGGAAGCGAGATTCGAGAATGAGCGCGAACGGATCCTTCTGCCCCGCCGCGAGCCGCACGACGAGCGTTCGCTTGCCGGCCAGTTCGCCGCCGCCCTGGACTTCGTCGACGAGTTCGAGTGGCTGCACCACGGGGGCCAGCCAACCGGCGGGTAGTTCGATCGTCACTTGCTCGACGACGGTCCTCACCGGCGTGACGCGCGCCTCGCAACGGAGCAACCATCCGGTCGGTGTCAGGGTCAGTTTGTAGTGCGGTTGCACGGTGACGATTCCGCGTGCGGGGCGTGCCTCGAACTCGATGTTTGCGGGCGGCTTCTTGTCCGATGTGTTCGGCAGTGCGGTGTAACGGAACGCGACCGTCGGTGGATCTTCGACACCGGCGGGGACATCGAACGGGCGCAGTTCGGGGCCGTGTTTGAAGCCGCTGAGACGGACGTTCGGCGGCGCGTAAAAGCGGATCATTCCCGACTGTCGCACGGCGGTCGGCACCGCAAACGGGCCGACGGTGTAAGGCCCCGCGAACTTGCCATCCTTAGGGTCCGGCCGTGCCGCTCGCACCACCGATGCAATCACCCATTCGCCGAGCGCGTCGGGTAGTTGAATTTTCCAAAGTGGCAATTTCGGGTCCGTTGGGCGAACGATCGTGGCCATGGTCATCGATGCCGGATCGACGACGACGCGCGTGGCGGTCACGTCGGCGTCTTTGGGGAACGCGAACGTCCAATCGCGCGCCGCGCCGCGAATGCGAAACTTCGCGGTCGTTTCGATTTGCCCATCGTCGATTCGTACGGCAATGTCGGCTTCGGCGGTGCTGATATTCGGGGCGATCGGGGTGGCGGCACCGGGGGCGTCCCACGCGACTTCGAGCGAATCGATCGGCCCGAGTGGCGAGCCGGTGCCGTCGGCTTTGGCCGCGTATCGCGCGATGTCGTCGGTCGTGCGTTTCACTTCGGCGATGCGTAACGGCGTGGCCGGATCCGGGGTGCGCGTGCCGACGATGAGCTTTTTGACTTCCGGCGCAGGCGTTTCAAATGAAAGCGTGGTGATCGCCGCCCGTGGCAGGCCGATCTCGAAGCCGAGTTCCGCTTTCACGGCGCGCGCGGCAACCGGCGCGTCGGCATTCAATGTGAGCGTGTATTCGCCGGGGCGTTCGACCAGCACCGCGAGTCCATCCGGGGAGATTTCGAGCACCGCGAGTTTGCCATCGCCCATAGTCGCTGCCACGGGAAACGCCCGCTGACAGCCGAGTAATACCTGCGCGTTCGGCACCGTCGTGCGGAACGAATAGGCGATCGTCAGCACGGCCACCTGGCGCTCGTTCCGCTTCTCGATTTTCCCACGTACATGGCACGCACTCGGCGACACCGGCTTCGTTGCGTCTTTCGCCTTCTTGCCCAAATCGGCTTGGTCGAGGAGCGTCTGATATTCCTTCGGCGAGAGCAATACGCCATCGACTTTCGGGTTCGGCTCGTCGGGGTTCTTCGTGAACAGCACGACGGTGCCATCGGGCAACCGGAACGCGCCGCCCTTCGCAGGTTCCATCGGCGTTTTTGGCTCTTGGGCCGAACACGCAACGATCAGCGCAAACAGCATCCCGACACCGAACAGGTGCCTGGGGAACGCCGATTGAGGGTAGCGAAAGGACACAGATAGCCCCGGATGATGCAAAACCGCCCAGCAAACCGCACTTCGCCAATATACCCGGTTCACGCGTCGATCCGACCCCGAACTTCCGAATCTCTTCACGGGCCGGTGTTGGTTGGAAGGACTGTGCGAGATGTGAGTGGCGGACGTGTAACGACGAGCATTCGACGTAAGTCGGAATTCCAGAAGCTCGAAAACCGGTTTTTCGGATGTTTTTTCGGATTTCGCGACACTTTTCGATCGCGAATCACCGATCTGTTTGCGTGCGGTTGGCCGTATCTCGAACCCTTTTCGCGATTTGCGTCGAGTGATTCGATTCGACACTCGCCGCAAAACCCGACATTTTCGCGTCGAAACGCGACCGTTTTGCGTCGAAACGCGACACTTTTGCGTCGGGATGCGACACTTTTGCGTCCAAACGCGACCGTTTTGCGTACGTTCGCGAACGTCGCAAATTCCGACTTACATCAGATCGCGTTTCGCTTTTTGACAGGCGTAGAAAGCAATGGTGCGTGACGGGGGAAATAGGCTAGAATGCCATGACTCTTCCGAGGATTGAGCATGAGTATCGAACTGACCCCTGAGCAGGCCCAAGCCATCGCCGCGGAAGGCGAATCCGTCGTCGTGATCGACCCGCAGACGAAGCAGGTGTACCGGCTCGTGAGCGAGTAGGTCTTCCGAAAGGTGCAGGCGTTAATCTACGACGATTCTCCCTGGACGCCCGGAGAGACCGGTGTGCTGGCGGGTAAAGCGTTCGGGCAACTCGACGACACCGATTACAGCCAGTACCTGGATAAACCATGAGTTTCAACCGCGGTGACGTGGTGATCGCCCTCTTCCCCAACGCCGACGGTTCTCCTACAAAACCCCGCCCGGTGCTGGTCGTGCAGTCAGAGGTGTACAACGCGAAAATCAAGAACCTGATCGTCGCGGCCATCACGAGCAACTTGAAGCACGCGGCGGACCCGGCATCCTTTCTGATCGACGTGAGCACGCCGGACGGTCAGGCGACGGGCCTGCGGCAGAACTCCGTCGTTTCCTGCATCAACCTCGCCACGATCACGCGGTCAGCTCTCGGTTGCCCTGACGCAGCAGCTCAACGATTGCGTGAAGGCGGCGTTGGAGCTACCCTGATCAAAGAGCACCCCGCCGGCAGCGCGATCCGAGGCGTTTAGTTCCTCGACGTGACGTGTCAGACTAAGAGTACGGTCCATCGCGGGAGCGAGATTGGGATGGCTCTTGCACGGCAGAAAAACCAGATTAACATGCGAGTCGTGTTGGGCACACCCGTTCGCGAGGAACTCCCGTGATTGTTTTCTTTTGTCCGACGTGCGGGAAGACGCTCAAAGCTCCGGACGGGAGCGGCGGTGCCACTGCGGTCTGTGGCTGCTCGGCGCGCGTGCTCATTCCGGTGGTGAGTTCTGCGAGGCTCCCTTTAACCACCCAATCCAGCCCACCTTCGCCCGCACCAGCGAACTCGCCTGCGACGGCCCCAGCGTCAAGGGGACGGATCCGCAACGCAGAACAGCCTAGCGAATCACAGTCTCCACATCCGGTCCAAACGACTCCGACCAAGGCATTCTCAAGAAATCCGACTCGCCTTCAGCTTTTACTCTGCGCGGGGTTTCTAGTCTTCACTGGAGTCGCGGGAGCCTATTTCGCAGTCTGGGAGACTGGAATCGCAGGGAGCCGAGTTTCCGATGAAGCCCAGTCTGGGGTGGAGGCGAGGAAGAACCATGTTTCTCGACCAGAAGGGAAAGGACACGCAACTCCCGAACCACGAGATCGGGACGAGATACACACCCCGGTAGAAAAGGATAAGCCGGTTGTGAAGATCGAGAAAACTGAGAAACGGCCGGAGGAACCGAAACTGCCAAAGGTTGAAATTGACAGCATCCTGCGGAAATCGAAAGGGGATGCCTTGCCGCTGATTCCCGGTCGGGTGAGCGGGTTAATCGGGCATAAAGAGGCTGTACGCTGTGTCTGCTTCGCACCCGATGGCACTGTCGCCGCGAGCGGGTGCAAGGATGGGTTGGTCAAACTATGGGACATTCGTACCGGAGAAGAGATAGGAACACTGCCCTTACAGGCTCATCAAGTGGGTAGTGCCGCATTTACAACGGATGGAAAGTACCTAATCACGAGCAGTTTTCCGCAGATCGATATCGATGATTTAAACGCTGAAAAACTGGCCGCAATAGCAGCTAAAGCGAAACTCATCGACAAGATGGGTCTCATCCTAGAGCATTTTGATTTTCACTCTTGCGGCCCGTAGCCGGCGTGGCGGAGGTAATTCCGGCACTCCGATTCCTCGAACCAGTCCAGGCATTCGCCGC
>JAYVQG010000318.1:0-4647 GCA_043757025.1 Limnoglobus sp. | reverse complement strand
ATGCGACATTTCTGTGTCATTTGCGCGCACTTTTAGGTCATTCCGTGCACGACACGAATTGTGACTTACGTCGCATCGCCTCCGATTTTTTGACTTCGGGAAATCGTGTGGGTGCATCTAAAATAGCAACCGATCCAACGGAATCACCGTCTTAAAATGGGCGGAACGCCCACGGGCGAACGTCTGTTGAGAGTCCCCTGTTTATGGAAGAGGCTGTCGCGTACGACCCAGCGAACGTCGCATTGATCGGTGTTCCACCAATAGTGGAAGAAGCGAAGCTCGTCTCGAACACGATCCACGAGTTTCACGTCTGTTCTCCGACCGAAAGGAAAGTAATGACTCGCGCCGCTCAAGGATCGGCGAGAAAATTATGGGCAAGATAGTTCGGTAAATGCAGCATTACGAGATGATGGTGCTTGACGCGGTGACGAATGTCGGATTTAATTAAGTGCAGTGTGTTAGGATCAATAGTTCTGTAGTTTTGCATTTAGACATTAGGGGTTGCAATCGATGTCGTTTCCCGCGCTAGGTGTTCCTGTTGCAGTGATCGACGTGGAGACGACGGGGCTCTTTCCAAATCGTCATGACCGCGTCGTTGAGATTGCTATTGTTATCATCGGGGCCAACGGACAACTACAACAGGAGTTCGTTTCGTTGGTCAATCCGGCGAGGGACATCGGGCCTACCAGCATTCACGGCTTGACTTCCGCAGATATTCTTCATGCACCCCAATTCGCTGACGTTGCGTCCCTTGTGCTCTCAGCTTTAAAGGGAACGGTTGCCATCGCAGCTCATAACGTCCGATTTGATCGGCAGTTCCTTCAAGGAGAATTTGCCAGATTGAAATCTGATCTCCCAGATTTCCACACATTATGCACGATGCAACTCGCTGGCGGTGGAAACTTGTCCGATTGCTGCCGTCACCACGGTGTTACGTTTGAAGGCAACACGCATGACGCACTCAACGACGCTCGTGCTGCCGCTCGTCTCTTGATCTCTCTGCTCGCGGACGAGCCTGCCGTGGTGCAACATCTCCGACAGTGTCCACCAATCCAATGGCCAAATTTCTTGGCCTCAGAAAAAAAACCCATAACGCGTTCCCAGTCGCGAACCCATCAAGCTGCCCCTCCAACTTACTTGCAACGACTGTTTGAGCGCAAGGACAATGGCTCGCTTTCGACCACTGACGAAGGAACTGGAATAGCTTATGGTGCGTTACTTGACCGCGTATTGGAAGACCGCCGTGTCGAGGAATCGGAAGAGGAGGCGCTCATCGAAATGGCCGATAAGTGGGGGGTGAGTCGAGAGCAGATTCAACATCTTCATCGGAATTATCTCGATCAGCTCGCCGTAGCCGCGTGGGCCGATGGTGTAGTGACAGAGGCCGAACGCCGTGATCTTCAAATGGTTGCACATCTTCTCGGCCAAAAGAACCGAAGCCTTGATCAGATATTGAGCGAAGCCGCCGACGCTACCCTAAAACGCAGCGCGCCTCCAACCGACAAAGACGATTTGTCTGGAAAGCGAGTTTGTTTCACGGGTGAACTTCAATGCCTTCTCGATGGGCAGCCAATTACACGCGAGTATGCGGAGGTTCTGGCCAAGGGGGCAGGCCTGAGCGTCCTTAGCTCTGTCACCAAGAAGCTTGATTTGCTCGTATTGGCCGATCCACATTCGCAATCCGGAAAAGCCAAGAAGGCACGCGAGTACGGTGTGCGGATCATACACGAACCGGTATTTTGGAACACTATTGGTGTGGTTGTTACGTGACCGGCTGCCACGTAGACGGGCGATGCTAGTCGTGCCGCCCCAGGAACTTAGTGCGGCCTGTCTGAGTCGGCTGACGCCACACCGCTCGCCTGCGGAGTTTCTTGGCGAGCGGGGGAGGTGACTCCCCTAATCTGTCCTGCGTCGGGGCTTCGGTATGGATTGAGCAAATTGCCCATGTGTGTGGCTGGATCAGTGGGCTTACGCCCACCGCTCGCCCATTCCTATCTCAGGGCTTCGTGCATTGCGAGGGCGAGTGCGGTTGCGGCGATGGCGCTGAGGGTGAGGATGGCGAAGCCGAGCTTGCGAGTCGATTGGATTTGCCACCACATGAGTAAGCCGGACAGTCCCCAAAAGCACAAGACGAACGCCATGACGTCGACGATGATGGCCCAGAACCACTTGGCGTTCGCTTCGCCGGGGTAGCCGTGGGCGGTGTGCAACCGCAACGCGAATCGCCGCCAACCGAGTTCGGTTTCCGGTTTGGTTTCGGCGGGCGTACCGCCGACAATTCCCGTCATCGGGTTGTAGCTGGCGGTCCACGTTCGCCCGTCGGCTACGATCGGGAAGACGACATCGGGCACCGATGTGACGGTCACTTCGCCGGTGGGGAAACCGGTCCGTTCGAGGACCGTCGTCATGCTCGCTTTCACCCGTTCGTGAATCGGGTCGTCGAGCAGAATGCCATCGTTGCGGGGCAGGGCGGTAGTCGTTTTCCGCACGGCTGCCACTTCGGGGCGACCGTTCGCGAACGAGGGTCTTTCCGGTGCGATCTTTTCGTTCGCCGAATCCTTCACGACCGAACTGCGAACGGTACCGCTACCCGATTTCACATCGACGAGGAAACTCAGCGAGTTCCCCTCGGTTTTGACGATGCCGAACGCGAACTCGCGCGAAAATTTTGCTTCGCCTGCCAGGGTGTATGGTGCGGCCGGCTTCTGGACATCGTTGAGTTTGCGAACGATTTGCTCGGCCAGTTCGTTCGCGGTCGGGCGTCGTTCGTACGGCGTGCCGACGAACGCAGAAGCACCGAACGAGGCCGTCGGCACTTCGCTAAACGCGGTCGGGTGGTTGAACAAAAACGACGTGACGCCGTAGAGGATCGCCCACGGAAACAGCATCAAACCCAGGTATAAATGCCCGCGACGGAGGAGGTGGATCAATCGCTTGCCGCGCGGTCGGGTGTGGGGTAATTCTTGCACTTCGATGAGGTCCGTTTAATTTTTAGGATAACCACGGAAACAAAACAACAACTATTCATATCTGTTTTTATGTAACAGTTCATGTGGTATTCTGTTTTTCTGTGAACCCACTGGTATTGTAGGTCGGGTCGAAGCTTTGAGAGGCCCGACAGTGCATTCACGGTAACCCTTCAGCCTCCGGAAGTGGGGTTGCGCGATTGCGTTGGTTTTCGTAGCACATTCCTACCGTGATTACTGCACCGCTCGCTCCGACCTCCGATCTCGATCCGGCGTTTCTCGCCGCGTTTCGCAGCGGTACGCTCACCGAGACGCAGGCGTCCGAATTCGCGCATCGCGACCCGCTGCAAATTATCTTTTTGCTGCTCGCGCTGTCGGCGGTCGTGTCGACGATGGGGCGACCGGCCGTCGGGCCGCACACGCCGTCGAGCGCGCTTCCGCCCTACGCTAAGCCGCCCGGCAAACGTCGCAAAAAAACGCCCGGTGCCAAGCCCGGCCACACCGGCCACTGTCGTCCGATACCCGAACGCATCGACCGCGTCGTCGTCCACGAACTGCCGCCCTGCCCGTGTTGCGGCGGCGTTCTCGCCGACGGGGCCACGCCGCGCAAACGCGTAATCGAAGACATTCCCGCGAACCTCAAAGTCGAAGCGGTCGAACACATCATTCCGCGCGGCTATTGCAAAACCTGTCGCAAACAGGCCGAGCCGAAAGTCGCCGACGCGTTGCCGAACGCGACGATCGGCAACCGCGCGGCGGTGCTATCGACGTGGCTGCACTTCGGCCTCGGCACGACGACGAGCCAGGTCGTCGAGGTCTTGAACGGCCACCTGCAATGCCCGATTTCCGAAGGCGGATTGACCGACATTTGGCATCGGCTCGCGGGCATTTTCGAGCCGTGGTACGGGGACATTCGGAACTTCTGTTTGAATCTGCCGGTGCTGCATATGGACGAAACGAGCTGGAAAACCGGCAGTTCGGACGGTTGGTTGTGGTGCGCGACCGGTGGCGATGCGACTTATTATTGGATTCATCTGTCGCGGGGCCACGATGGGCTCGGTGCGTTTTTCGCCGAGGAATTTTCGGGCGTGCTCGTCACCGATTTTTGGCGGGCATACGATGCGGTGGCGAAGTACCAGCAGAAGTGCTGGCCGCATTTATTGCGCGATCTGAAAGAGATCGACGCGAAGGATCCGACGGTCGAATGGCTGTCGTTTTCGAAGAAGCTCAAGCGAATTTACGCCGACGGAATTCGGCTCAAGCTGGCGCGGGATACGCTCGCGGAGAGCGCGTTCGACAGCCGGATGCTGGCGTTGCACCAGCGACTGCACGACCTGTCGCAGGCGGTGTGGACGCACCCCGACGCGCGTCGGCTGGCGAAGCGTTTGCAGAATTATTGGGAGTCGCTGTTGCGGTTCGTGGAGTATCGCGACGTGCCGTCGAGCAACAACAAGGCCGAGCGGGAAATTCGCCCGGCGGTACTGATGCGGAAGGCGAGTTACGGCAGCGGGAGCGAACAGGGGGCCGCCACGCGGAGCATCTTGATGAGCATTTATCGCACGCTGAAACAGCGTGGCGTCGACGTATTGGCCGCGACCGAAGCCGCACTGCGAACCTACATCACCACCGGCCAACTCCCGCCCCTACCCCAAGCCACAACTTCCGCAGGCTGAAGCGTTAC
>JAYVQG010000317.1:0-18358 GCA_043757025.1 Limnoglobus sp. | reverse complement strand
AGAAATGGCACTTCGAACTTCGCGACGCGAACGGTACTGTTCGTCGTGTCATGGGATACACCGATCTGAAGGCAACCGAACAACTCGCTGCGGAAATGTCCCGGAAGTCCGAACGTCAAGCTGCCGGGTTCACCGACGCGACCGATACACATTCCCGCCGTCCGCTCGCCGAACATCTAGCCGACTACGCCGCCGCCCTTGGAGGGAAGGGGGACACCGCCGATCACGTGCGAAAGACGATCGCTCTCCTGTCGGCGATTCACTCCGGGTGCGGGTTCGTTTTCCCCACGGACATCGACGCTGCGAAGGCCGCGGAATGGTTGAACGCGCTTCGCCGCGACGGTCGGCCGGTCGAACTCCCTGAGGGAGTGGATCAGTTCGCGCCGCGGGATGTGGCCACCCTGCTCAGGGTGACCCGCAGCGCCGTTCAGAAGAACATGAAGCGCCGCGGGCTGTCAGGGACGGGGACGGGAAAGACCCGACTCATTCCGCGGCCTGCCGTAGAAACACTCGCCACGGCCGCCGCCCGCGGGATGGGGCCGCAACAGGCGAACCACTACACACGGGCCGCGAAGGGGTTCACGCGATGGATGACGAAGACGCGACGGTTACGGGCGAACCCGCTCGAAACGCTCGCCCTGCTCAACACTGCCGCGGACGTTCGGCACGCCAGGCGGGAACTCGCTGCCGATGAACTCCGGGCGTTGCTCGCTGGCACGCAGGCGAGCGGACGCACGTTCCGTGGGCTGACGGGCGCGGATCGGTACACGCTGTACCTCTTGGCCGCCGGAACGGGTTTCCGGGCGAACGCGCTGGCGAACTTGACGCAGACCGACTTCGACCTCGACGCCGAAACCCCAACCGTGACGCTGGCGGCCCGCTTCAACAAGTCGCGCAAACTGAAGGTGCAACCGTTGCCGGTGGACGTAGCCGCCGCTCTCCGCGATTATCTCGCTGAGAAGCCGATGAATGCGTTCGTGTGGGGTGGGACTTGGCGGGCAAAAGCCGCGGAGATGCTCCGGGCCGACCTAGAAGCTGCGGGCATCCAGTATGCCACCGAAGGCCCAGACGGGTTGGAATACGTCGACTTCCATTCGATTCGGCATACCTACCTGACGCTGGGTGGACGTGCGGGCATCGACTTGCGAACGCTGCAAGAACTGGCAGGGCATTCGACGCCGACGCTGACCGCACGCTACATGCACGTCCGGTTGAGGGACACTGCCGGGGCCGTAAACAAGTTGCCGAACCTCGTTCCGACGATCTCGCCAGTATCGAACGCAACGGAAATCCCCCTTCGCATGACCGGTACGGATGCGGTTTCGGGCGCAGTGCCGGGCGCAGTGACAGGGGACATCGGACTGCATCGAACTGCACTGAAGTACACTTTGGGCATCTTCGATGAAACGATTAGCAACTCGCCACAACACCTTGAAATGAAAGGGGGCGGCGCTTCTCAGCACCGCCCCGCATCGTCTTGCACCGAGTGGGCAGTCCCGGGGTTGAACCGGGGACCTAGCGATTTTCAGTCGCTCGCTCTACCAACTGAGCTAACTACCCATATTCATGCTTTATAGCCGCGTGCGGGCGGTTGTCAACAACGATGCGGATTCCGCTTCACAGGTTCGCGGAATCCGCATTCGTTCACGATGCGGTGCCGACGGTCGCTAGCCCGAGCGACACGCGCGATGCGTCTTCGGCCATCTTGCGCACGTCTTGCGTGATACGCATCGAGCAAAACTTCGGCCCGCACATGCTGCAGAATTTCGCGCTCTTGAAGACGTCTTGCGGGAGCGTTTCGTCGTGCATCCGGCGAGCGGTTTCGGGGTCGAGGCTCAGTTCAAACTGGCGGTTCCAGTCGAACTCGAAGCGAGCTTTCGAGAGAGCATCGTCGCGTTTCCGCACGTTTTTGCGGCCTCGCGCGATGTCGCCCGCGTGGGCGGCAATCTTGTACGCAATCACACCTTGGCGCACATCGTCCTTGTTCGGCAGGCCGAGGTGTTCTTTTGGCGTCACGTAGCAAAGCATCGCGGCGCCCGCCTCGGCAGCGAGGGCGGCACCGATCGCGCTCGTGATGTGGTCGTAACCCGGTGCGATGTCGGTCACCAGTGGCCCGAGCACGTAGAACGGGGCCTCGTGGCACAGTTCGCGTTCCTTCTCGATGTTCATTTTCACGAGGTGCATCGGAATATGCCCCGGCCCTTCGACCATGACTTGGCAGCCGTGTTCCCACGCTTTGAGCGTCAGATCGCCGAGCGTTTTCAGTTCCGCAAACTGGGCCGCATCGTTGGCATCGGCGAGGCAACCGGGGCGAAGCCCGTCGCCGAGGCTGAACGTCACGTCGTACGCCCGCATGATCTCGCACAGTTCGCCGAAGTGCGTGTACCACGGGTTTTGCTTGTGGTGGCCGATCATCCACGCCGCCATCAGCGCCCCGCCACGGCTGACGATCCCGGTCACGCGATCTCGCGTCAGCGGCACGTGTTCGAGCAACACCCCCGCATGGATCGTCATGTAATCGACGCCCTGTTTCGCTTGTTGCTCGACCATGTCGAGCATCATCTGGATCGTGATGTCCTTCGGATCCTTGACGTTCTGAATGATCTGGTAGATCGGTACGGTGCCGATCGGCACGGTCGATGCCTCGATTAGGGCTTGGCGGATGCCGTCGATGTTTCCGCCCGTGGACAGGTCCATCACGGTGTCCGAACCGAGGTGGACGGCGGTGTGCAACTTCTCAAGTTCGTCTTCGACTTTGCCCGTGACGGCGCTATTGCCGATGTTGGCATTGATTTTACACAGGGATGCCACGCCGATGCACATCGGTTCGAGGCGGCCCTTTAGGTGATTGATGTTTGCGGGGATGACCATCCGCCCGCGTGCGACCTCAGAGCGGATGAGTTCCGGCGACAAATCCTCGCGCTTGGCGACGAATGCCATCTCCGGGGTAATGGTGCCCGCACGAGCCGATTCGAGTTGTGTCATGGGATGATTACAAAAATGCCGTAGCGAAATGTGACTGGAAATTCCGCATTCCCAGTTCGCAATTCCGCATTTCCGAAAGCCTTCCTCACCCGGCAGAATCCGGGTCAGGTTCTAAGGGTTTGTTCTCAGCCGACTCGTACGAAGTCGGCACCCCTGGCGTGACACCATTACTGTAGACGTTCGGGCGGGAGAATCCAAGGTGCGGCGCGGTAAGTCCATCATCCATCCGCCCTGCTGCGAGCCGCATCCATCGGCCAAAGACCGACGAGACTTTGGTAGAACGGACGGAGCCACTTCGGTAGCAGTCGGCTAAAACTCGACCTTCGGGTTTCGCCGACGTAGATATGATCGGCTGGCAGTATGCGTACATTCGTTCGCGGATCGCCATCGAGGATGACGGCTTCCACATCGACGTAAAACAACTCGCTCGGCTTACCCTCGGCGACGTTCGCGCGGACGATGGAAATATCGTTCAACTGGGTCGTCGCGGGTAGAATGGCACCGGCGTTCAACAAGAAATCGACCGCGAAATCTGGCCCCCGATACGGCACCGTTCGCGTGCGTTTGTTGTCGGGTCCGGTAATGTAAACGCGGTGGGCTTTGTACGAAATAACCTTTAACTGAAGTCGATCGACGTCAATATTGATCGCCCGCCCGATATCCACGCTCGCCTCAGTTGCGGTCAGATTTTCCACGCGAATCGTGCCCGATTCGCCCATCGAAATCCGCCCATCGACATCGACCGTCACGATGGCATCCCACTCGCGATGATCGACGAACGTCAGTTCGAGCACGTCCGGGCAGCCGATTCGATAGTGTTGCCCGTCCGCCGGTGCCGGTAGCGGTACCACGATCGGCCCGCGCGACGAACGGAAGTCCGCGCAGCCAATGCACAGCACGAATACGATCGGAGCGAAGCGTTTCACACTCGTTTATTCGACCTCAGTGCGCGTCAATCTTTAACGATAATCCGGATAATGCGAGGTTTGGATCTCGAATTCGACTGTAAGATCGACGTCGTTTTCGGGTATCCAAAACGGTCGATGGTGTCGGGTAACGATATACTTTTAGCGTAACGACACGACCGTGTGGAATTGTGCAATAAACCCTGCTCGCGGTAACATCTAGGTTAAAACATGAACCCCGTTGCAGACGAAAAAACTGGCCTCGGCAACTACTTCATCGCGAACTACCCGCCGTTTTCGTTCTGGAAGCCGAGTTACTTACCCGACGCGATGATGGCACTGAATTCGCCACCCGTACCCGGCACGCCGCTCGGGTTGTATTTGCACATCCCGTTCTGCCGCAAACGCTGCAAGTTCTGCTATTTCCGCGTCTATACGGACAAGAACGCCAAAGATGTCGAAGTGTATCTGAACGCAATCGTCAAGGAAGTCGAACTGCTGGCACAGACGCCGTGCATCGGCGGGCGAAAGCTCGATTACATCTACTTCGGCGGCGGCACGCCGTCATATCTGAGTGCGACGCAACTGCGTGGCTTGATCGAGAAACTGCAAACGATTCTCCCGTGGGATGGCGCTCGCGAAGTCGCGTTCGAGTGCGAGCCGGGTACGCTCCAACAGCACAAACTGCAAACGCTACGCGAACTCGGCGTCACCCGCCTATCGCTCGGCGTCGAGAACTTCAAACCGGAAATTCTCCAGTTCAACGGTCGCGCACACCTCGAAGAAGAAATCCATCGCGCCTACGGTTGGGCACGCGATCTCGGCTTCGAGCAAATTAACATCGACCTGATCGCAGGGATGGTGGGTGAGGATTGGCCGAACTGGCGAGACTGCGTCCGAAAGACGATCGCGATGTCGCCCGACAGCGTCACGGTGTATCAGATGGAATTGCCGTACAATACCGTGTTTTCTCGGGAATTGAAGGTGATCGGGCAAGACGAACCGCAACTCGGCATCGCCGATTGGCCGACGAAACGCGCGTGGGTCGAATACGCTTTCGAGGAGTTTCAGAACGCCGGTTACGAGATTTCGAGTGCCTACACGGTCGTGAAAAGCAAAGCCAAAACGCAGTTCGTGTATCGCGATGCACTCTGGAGTGGGGCAGACATGTTCGGCACCGGCGTCGCCTCGTTCGGGCACGTCAACGGCGTACACATTCAGAACGTCGATACCTGGGAGCAGTACATCGAGAAGCTCGATAAAAACGAGATTCCGCTCGGTCGCGCCTTCCCGACCACGCCGCATCATCGCCTGATCCGCGAGATGATCTTGCAACTGAAAACGGGCCATCTACGTGCCGATTACTTTCAAAAGAAGTTCGGCGCGAACATCCTCGAAGAGTTCGCCGACGGCTACCGAAAGCTCGAATCCGAGGGCTGGCTGACAGTGTCCGCCGATGGCGTCGATCTCACGCCTGCTGGGTTGCTACAAATCGACCGTCACCTGACCACGTTCTTCGATCCGGAGCACCTGTCGAACCGATACACGTGAGTTCGTCCGTTCGCACTTGCCAGATTGGCATCACTTTCGCTATATCAAACGGTTCGGCAAACACGTTGTACTGCTGTCTCTCGTGCGCTCTGCCGACGCACGGCAAGACTCGGCAGGTTCGGGAGAGATTTGTGACGGAAACGCTAATCGATTTACGCGCGCTGCTCGTCGAACGGGAAGAATTTGAAGGGAGCATGGTCTCGAAGCTCCGCGAAGGTCTCGCTCAAGGCCCCGCCCAGATTCGCAGCCTGCGCGACATCAACGACGTCCTGCAAAAACGACTCGCGGCTTCGGCCGGTCCGCAACAAAAAAAGCTACACCTGAAGCTCGGCGTCGTGCATTTTTACCTCGGCCACATGAACGCCGCCGTCGAACATCTGAAGCAATCCGAAGGCCCGCTCGCGTCGTTCTTCCTCGGTCGTGCCCATGCGGCGCGACAGGAATACGATGAGGCGCTGAAGGCGTTCGAGAAATCGGAGAAATCCGGCTACGCGGCTCAGCAAGTTCAACTGCAACGTGCGGGCATCTTGCGGCACCAGGGTCACATTGCCGAAGCGAAGGCGATCTTGGCGAAGGTCAAGGATATGGCCGCACACAACTCGGAATTCCACTTCCAAGAGGGTGGCGTCGGCGAAGCGGAAGGCGACGTCATTCGCGCCACGAAGAGCTTCGAGCGATCCGTCGAACTCGACCCGTCGCACACCGGCTCGCTGTTCCGCCTCGGCTTCCTGAACGACCTCGCCGGTAACGACGACGAAGCGATCGGTTACTACGAAAAGTGCTTGAAGTACCCGCCGGTTGCGAAGGGCACGCTCTACAACCTCGGCGTGCTTTACGAAGACCACAACCAGTACGACAAAGCAACCGATTGCTACAAGCGGCTGACGAAAGCCGATCCGTTCGACGAACGTGCCCGGCTCTTCCATAAGGACGCCGAAGCCTCGCTGTCGCAGTTCTACAGCCCCGACGATGAGAAAGTCAGCATCGCGTATCGTCAGGTCATGGAAATCCCGATCAGCGATTTCGAGCTTTCCGTACGCAGCCGAAACTGCCTCAAGAGGATGAACCTGCGTACGCTCGGCGACTTGACCCGCGTTCACGAACCGCAACTGCTCGCCAGCAAGAATTTCGGCGAAACGTCGCTCGATGAAATCAAGATCATCATGACGCAGAAGGGGCTTCGCATTGGGCAGTCGCTCGAGCAGGGCCAGCAGTACGAGTTCAAGCAGAATCGCCATCAGTCGAATCTTTCGCCCGAAGAACAGGCGATGCTCGGCAAGCCGGTCAGCGATCTGAACCTGTCGGTTCGCGCTCGCAAGTGCATGAATCGCCTCGGGATCACGACGCTCGGCGAGTTGTGTCAGCGCACGTCCGACGAACTGATGGAAGCGAAGAATTTCGGCGTCACCTCGCTCAACGAAGTCAAGGAAAAGCTCACGCAGAGCGGCCTGAAACTCCGCGGCGACTGATTGCGTGTGCTTCGTTTACCCCAACGGGGTTCGATCATATAGCCCAGGGTTAGACGGTTTCGTCGTACCCCTGGGCGGAAGTTTCCGTATGTCGTTTCAATTTGAATTGCAGCACATCGATGGTGCTGCCCGTGCGGGTCTGATGACGACGCCGCACGGTGTCGTTCGGACTCCGGTATTTATGCCGGTCGGCACGCAAGCGACGGTGAAGGGGCTGACCCCGGAGCAGGTGGCCAGCGTTGGCACGCAGATTCTGTTGGGGAACACGTATCACCTCGCGCTGCGGCCCGGCGATGAACTGATTGCCGAACAGGGCGGCTTGCACAAGTTCATGAACTGGCCGAAGCCGATCCTTACCGATTCGGGTGGGTATCAGGTTTTCAGTTTGTCGTCGCAAGTGAAGATCACCGATGAAGGTGCCCGCTTCCGTTCGCACATCGACGGCAGTTTGCTCGAACTGACGCCCGAAAAAGCGATCGATATTCAACAGAATCTCGGTTCGGACATCGCGATGGTGCTCGATGAATGCCCGCCGGGGGATTCGTCGCCGGAGATTTTGCAGAAAGCGATTGCGCGATCGATTCTATGGGCGGCGCGCTGCCAGAAACATCATTCGCGGCGCGATCAGGCGCTGTTCGCGATCGTGCAGGGCGGTACAAGCATTGCGTTGCGGGCGATGTGTGCGGCCGAACTCGTGGCGATGGATTTCCCCGGTTACGCCCTCGGTGGGTTCAGCGTCGGCGAATCGCCCGATGCGATGCACGCGGCATTACCCGAGTGTGCGGCGCTAATGCCGGAATCGAAGCCGCGTTACTTGATGGGCGTGGGTCGGCCAATTGATCTGCTTGCGGGTGTTGCGGCGGGGATAGACATGTTCGACTGTGTGATGCCGACGCGGAACGGGCGGAACGCGACGGCGTTCACTTACGACGGCGTCGTAAAGATGCGGAACGCCAAACACCGGCGAGATTCGGCCCCGTTAGAGTCCGATTGCCCTTGTTATGGGTGCCAAAATTTCAGTCGGGCGTACTTGCATCACCTGTTTGCCGCCGACGAAATGCTCGGGCCGACGTTGCTGAGCTTGCACAACATCGCGTTCTATTTGCGGTTGATGGCGGATGCACGGCGAGCGATCGAAGAACGGCGTTTCGCCGCCTTCCGCGAGGCTTGCCTTGCCCGTTGGCACCCACAAACGTAGTATATTTTTTCCGTAAACACGGATCGTGCCGCGAGTTTCCGCCAGCAATATCACCGAACGGATCGTTTTCGATGAACGCGTATTTGATTGCCGAAGACCCTGTCGTCCCTGCAAAAGACGCGCAGAACCCGCTCGGTATGCTCGGCAACCCGGTGTTCATGTTCGTCATCATCGGCGTGTTCATATTCACGATGATCATCATGCCCGCGCGCCGACAAAAAAAAGACCAAGCGACGATGATGACCGCACTCAAACGCGGTGCGAAGGTCGTTACGTCATCGGGCATCATCGGCGTGGTGATCAGCGTCAAGGACACCGAAGACGAATTGACGCTGAAGTCCGAAGACTCGAAGATCAAAGTGCTCAAGAGCAGCGTCGTTCGCGTCCTCGGACAAGACGAAACCGAAGCCAAAGTTTAACGTTTATACACACTCACGCGAGTCCTCGACTCCCTATCTGACCGGTAACGGACGATATGAAACGCAATTTTCTTCGCGGCTTACTCATCTGCTTGATCCCGATTGCCCTGTTCGGGGCCGCGGCGATTTTCGGCACCGTTAGGCAGGGAATCGACCTGGCCGGCGGGACGATTCTCGTTTACGAAGTCGATCTCGACAAAACCAAGCGTCGCCAGCAGACCGAATCGAACGACAAGTCGAATAAGGCGAAGTCGGTCGCTCAGGACGATGACGGCCTGACGCGGTTTTCTTCGGAGGATCTCCAGCGACTCGCAGAAGCCCTGAAGCGCCGCATCGACCCCGTCGATACGCGGAACGTCATCATTCGGCCGGTCGGCGAATCGCGGATCGAAATTATCGTTCCGTTCACGCCATCGCGGAAGAAAGAAGCGGGCACCGAAGACTACGTGCAGTTCGTGAAGGACGTCGTTTCTCGCGTCGGCGTGCTGGAATTCCGCATTTTGGCGAACGAAACCGACGATAACGTGGCCGTGCCCGAAGCGATTGAACTCGTCAACGGGCTAGCCGATGTCGAGGCCGATAAATCCGCAAAGGCGGGGCTGCCGCCGCCATCGCCGGTTCGTCGCGAAGGGTACACTGTCAATGTCAATGCCGTCGTTGCGGAAAATGTGAAGTACGAGTGGATCGAGATCGGCAAAGAAGAACGCGAATCGCTCGGCCTCAACATCGCCCAAGCCGAGACGTCCAACCTGGGCCGTACGCTGGCCGCGAGCCGTGGCAAAGCGGTGCTGCATCAGGGCGCGCGCGGCGATCGCGCCGAACAAAGTAGCATGTTGCTGTTCAGCCGCAAATTCACAAAAGAGCAACCCGCGAAGGAAGAAATCGGTAAGGACATCGAGTATTACGTTCTGACGCGGGTATCGGACCTCGACCAAGTCCGCATCGGTGGCGATGTGACGATGACGGCCACCGCCGACAACCAGAGCATGAAGTGGATCACGAACTTCCGCTTCAACGGTGCGGGCGACGCGAAGTTCGGTGCCATGACGGGTCGCAACCGGCCGACCACCGGGCAGTATGTTCGCCACCTCGCGATTTTGCTCGACGATAAAATTGTCTCCGCACCCACGGTGAACTCGGAGATTCGCGGTGGCGGGCAGATTAGCGGAAACTTCACCAAAGATGCCGTGGATCGCCTCGTGTACATCTTGCGTTCTGGTGCCCTCACCGCCGAACTGAAGCCGAACCCCGTGAGCGAAAACTTCGTCGGACCGACACTCGGTCGCGACACGATCACCAAGGGGCTATGGTCGGTCGGCCTGTCTTTCCTTGCAGTGATGGTGTTTATGGTCGTGTATTATCGCTTCGCCGGTGCCGTCGCTTGCGTGGCGTTGATGATTAACTTGCTCCTCACCGTTGGCTTCATGATCTCGGTGAATGCCGCATTCACCCTCGCCGGCCTCGCGGGCATCGTGCTGATGCTCGGTATGGCGGTCGATGCCAACGTGCTAATTTACGAACGGGTCCGGGAAGAACGCGAAAAGGGTGCAAACTTACTCGCTGCAATTCGGGCCGGTTACGACCGCGCCTTACCGACGATTATCGACACGCACGTATCGAGTATCTTCACCGCCATCGTCCTGTTCGTGTTCGGTAACGACAACCTCAAAGGCTTCGCGGTCAGCCTTACCGTCGGCTTGATTATCAGCTTGTTCACCTCGTTGTTCGTCACCCGTTTGATCTTCGACTTCTGGCTGACGAAACGCTGGATGACGGATTTCCGCCCGATGAAACTGTTCGCACGCCCGAACATCAACTTCATGGGTATCCGCAAGCAGATGTTCGCGTTGACGGCGTTCCTGACGATCGCGGGCCTCGGGCTGTTCCTGGTTCGCGGCAACAACGGCCTCAACGTCGATTTCCGCGGTGGTACCGTTTACGGCGGTCGCCTTTCGGAAGCACGCGGCCTATCGACAACCGGCGGCAAGCCCGGCATCCTCGACCTCCTCGCCGATGCGAAGCAGGCCGAAAAGCTGAAAGTCAAAGATGTCATCGCGATGCAAGACACCGATTCGACGGTGAAAGTCGGTACGCTCCGTTCGGAAAATACTTACAAGATCTTGTACGAAGGTTCCGTCGAACCGGTCGTCGTCACGCTGTCCAATAAGCCCGTGGGCAATACGCCTGACGAACAACGCGAAGCACTGCGGGTTCGCGCGTCGAGTATGCCCGATGCCTCGGTCGAGCAAGTGATTGTATCGAGCCTCGACGCCGACCTCGCAACGGGAACGTCGAAGTCGTTCACGATTCGCACGACGGAAAAAGAGAAAGAACTCGTCCAGGTGATGCTCGACCGCCTGCTTCGCGACGAAAGCGGCGCGTCGCTGATGGAAACTGTGAAGCTCAAATCGACCGCAGCCGATGGCTCGTCGATTCTGCTGGAATTCCAACAACCGACCTCGGTTGCGTACGCAGAATCGTTGATGAAACGCCAGTTCCGCCTCGTCGGTCGCGAACCGCTCACGGGCCGCCCATTCCTCGCCACTGGCATTGCGGCACCAACCGATTCAGAACAGCGAAAGAGCCAAATCGCATCGGGTAAGTACCTGCAAGTGCGATTCGATGTGGCGAAGAACTCGGAGTTCAAAGCCCTCGCCGATGCGGTCCAGAATCGCGCCGATGGCGCGAAGGTGTCCGCCGTACTCGGGGGCATCAGCATCGCGGCCGCCGAATCGACATTCGCCGACGAAGACCGTGCCGCACTCGTTCGCATCGCGGACGGTTTCAAAGCCACCTTTGAAGCCCGCCCCGTCCCCGAGCGCCTCGAAACCTTCGATGCCGCACTCGCGACGGACACGCAAGCCAAGGCGTTCTACGCCATCATCGCCAGTTGGGTCGCAATCTTGCTGTATCTGTGGTTCCGCTTCGGTAGCTGGACCTTTGGCCTTGCCGCCGTGTTCTGCCTCATTCACGACCTTTGCTTTACGCTCGGTGCGATCGCACTCTGCCACTACCTGCACATCCTGCCAATCTTCGGCACGGTGCTGCAACTGCAAGACTTCAAGATCGACCTCGCGACCGTGGCCGCATTGCTTACGCTGATCGGGTATTCGGTGAACGATACGATCGTGGTGTTCGACCGAATCCGCGAAGTGCGCGGTAAGAATCCGCTACTCACCGAGAAGATGATTAACGACAGCGTCAACCAAACGCTAAGCCGAACCGTGCTGGCGTCGTTGACCGTGTTCCTCGTCGTCGGCGTGCTGTACTGGTTCGGCGGCGACGGCGTCCACCTGTTCGCATTCGTGATGGTCGTCGGTGTGATCGTGGGAACGTACTCTTCGATCTACATCGCCAGCCCATTGCTCTTGTTCTTCGGCGAAGGTCAACCCAAGCCCGAGTTGCCTGTCGCGCCCGTCAAGGGAAAAGCACTCGCAGCGAAGGCGTAAAACTACCTGCTGAGCGAATCAATGGCAAAACAACTCGATCGGATGCAAGGCCGTGCGTCCGCAAAGGTCGCGGATCTGGTGGCGACACGAGGTGCCAGTGGCGACGACGGTGGCGGTCGGCGAGGCTTTCAGCGAAGGCAGAAGCGAGAGATTTGCGATTTGCACGCTGAGGTCGTAATGTTCGCTTTCGTATCCGAATGCGCCGGCCATTCCGCAACAGCCCGCGTCGAGCACGGTCACTTCGGCACCTGGCAATAATCGCAGAGCGTCGGCAGTTCCTTTGACGCCGATGAGGGCTTTCTGGTGGCAGTGCCCGTGGAACAGCATTGGCCCCTGTTGCACCGGAATATCGAATGACAGCCCGTTGTCGCGAATCTGCCGCGAGAGCCAGAATTCGATCGACTCGGCAGCCCCCGCCACCTGTTTTGCGGCATTGCCCGGTACGAGTTCGGGCCATTCGTCGGACAGCGTCAATAGGCAACTCGGTTCGAGTCCGAGGATCGGTACACCTTCACTCGCGGCGGCGGCCAGTTTCGCAATCCCCTGCGAGGCAAGCTGTTTTGCCGCTTTTAAGAACCCCTTCGAGATCATCGCTCGCCCGCAACAGATGCCCGCAAGTTCGACGGCGTACCCGGCGCGTTCGAGAACTTCGATTGCCGCACGCCCGATTTGCGGTTCCTGAAATGTCGTGAAACAATCGTCGAGCAGAATCGCACGCCGCGCGTTTTGCGATACTGTTTTCGTGCGTTCGCCGAACTGATTGCGCACGTGTGCCGAGTGCCATTCGGGCAACGGGCGGCGCTTGTCGATACCGATCGTCGCTTGCATGAGACTCCGTACGAAGCCGCGCCGACCGAACCAGTTCGACATTCCAGCGAACCGCGACGCGAGCGGAGATAACCAATCGATGTTCTTGACGGCAAGGTGCCCGAGCGGGCGGCGACGCTTCGCAAAATAGGCTTGCAAGAACTCCGCTTTGAGCTTCGCCAAATCGACGTTACTCGGGCATTCGGTCTTGCAGGCCTTGCAGGACAGGCATAAATCCATCACGTCGTACAGCCAGCGTTCGCCGAGTGGGGCGCGGACTGCCGGGGCGTTGTCGGGCGGTTGCAGCGCGAGCCGTAGTGCATTGGCGCGACCGCGGGTGCTGTCGCGTTCGTCGCGGGTGGCCCGGAAACTCGGGCACATCGCGCCGCCTTGCGTCTTCCGGCAGACGCCCGCACCGTTGCACAATTCGATGCTGCGAAAGAATCCGCCCGTGCTGCCGAAGTCGAGGACCGTCGGCGGATCGGGCGCTTCGACGCCCGGCGGCAGACGCAGGTTCTCCTCCATGCGCGGCGCGTTCACGACCTTGCCGGGGTTCAGAATCCCGTTCGGGTCGAAGGCGCGTTTGATCTCCACGAACGCCGTATAAATCGCGTCGCCGAACATCTTGCGGTTCCATTCGCTCCGCACCAAACCGTCGCCGTGTTCGCCGCTCAGGCTGCCGCCGAATTCGAGAACGAGGTCGGTCACATCGGTCATGATCGCCCGCATTCGGACGATGTCGCTCGGGTCGTGCAGGTTCAATACGGGGCGAATGTGCAGGCAGCCGACACTCGCGTGGCCGTAGAACGTCCCATCGGTGCCGTGCTTGTGGAAGATCGCGCGGAAGCGGTCGGCGAACTCCGGCAGCTTCTCCGGCGACACCGCCGTGTCTTCGCAAAATGTCACCGGTTTGCCGTCGCCGGGCATACTGTAGAGCAGCGGCACCGCGGCACTTCGCAAGTTCCAAAGCGAGTCGCGCTGGTTGCGGTCCGTGGCGATCACGACCGCCATCAGCCCGTTCGCGCCCTTCAGTTTCCGTGCCAATTTTAAGACGCGGTCGTTGACCTCGGCGGCATCGTCACCGGAAAATTCGACCATGAACAACGCGGCTGGGTGGCCGTGAATCGATGCCATCGCCTCCGCTAACGAACGCTGTTTCCGTGCCAGATCGATGAACAATTTGTCGAGCAGTTCCACCGCCGATGGCTGAAATTCCATGCACAACGCGAGGCAATCGAGCGCGGCACGCAGAGTCTCGAAGTGCGGCACCAACAACCCGCGATGCTTCGGCAGTGGCACCACGGCGAGTTCCGCGCCTGCTAATACCGCGAGCGTGCCTTCGCTGCCGACGATCAACGGCGCGAGCGTGTGGGTTGGGTTCGCCAACAGCGATGGCAAGTTGTAACCGCTGACGCGGCGCACGATCTTGGGGAAGCGTCGATCGATTTCATCCGCATGCTGTTGCACGATGCGCGCCGCCGTGCGGTACGCCTCACCTTCGCACGAACGGCGTTCGAGTTTGCGCTGATATTCGATATCCGAAAGCGGTCCGAACGTGGTCGGCGTACCGTCGGACAACACGACATTTAACGACCGAACGTGATCGACGGTTTTGCCGTAAACGATCGAATGCGAACCTGCCGAGTTGTTGCCGATCATCCCGCCGAGTGTCGCGCGGTTCGCGGTAGCGACATCGGGGCCAAACAGCAAACCGTGCTTCGCCAGCTCGCGATTGAGTTGGTCGAGGACGACGCCGGGTTGCACGCGCACGGTGCGATTCACCGTGTCGATTTCGCCGATGCGGTTGAGGTATTTCGAGCAATCGATGACGATGCCAGGGCCGATCGACTGCCCCGATAGGCTCGTGCCGCCGCCGCGTGCGGTGATCGGCACGTTGAGTTCGGCCGCAATCTGCACAGTGGCAATCAGGTCGCTTTCGGTCTTCGGCAGCACGACGCCGAGCGGCACGATCTGATAGTGGCTCGCATCGGTGGCATACAACCGTCGCGAAGTCTCATCGAACCGCACCTCGCCCGAAGTGTGCCGCGCGAGGTAGCGAACGAGAGACTCGGTGCGAACGGCAGTGAAATCGCTCATGCGGTTAGTTTAGGCGAAGTCGCGCGACAATCGGCTATCCTGACGCGCAAGAACCAGTTTACTTTTTCGGTAGCTTTGGTTGGGGACTACCGTAGGCGGCTTCGAGTGCAGTGACGCCGGAATCGGCGGGGGGGCTTGAAGTCGACGGTGAGCGACGACAATTTCACGGCGGCCATTTCGGAGTTCGTACGAATGAGAATCGTATCGCCGATGACGGTGGGAGGATTCCAAAAGCAGCGTAAACCGATGTGCGGGCGGCGATTGGTCGAAGGTCGAGCCACTCATACAGGCGAAGTTGACGGGGCTTGTCGTTGCGGTGATGGTGTACGATTTCGAGTCGCAGCAAATCGTTCGCGTGCGAGTTTCTATCATACCCTCGTCCAGGATGGCCTTTGCGAAATGGCGTGTCGTTGCAAACTCGTGTCGAGGAATGTCCATGTCATCCGGCGCTGCCAAGGTTCTCCCCAATCATCTCCTGTCGCTCAAAGATCGTCTGTCGCGGCTCACCTTCACCAACGCTTGCAAGCTGTTAGGCCCGCAGGGTCGGATGCTCATTTCGAGCAACGCCAATAAATGGGCGATCAGCATTCCCGACGATGTCCAGTTCGATGCCGATACCCTTCGCGTGAAGTTTCCGACGATGCTCGACGAACCGCCATTAACGGTCACGATCGAGCGGAACCCGGAAGCGTTGCAGTCGCTGCGCTTTCACTGCGACGCTTGCAAAAATGCGTGCGATCACGTCGGGGCGGTGTTCTCGCTGGTGCTCGAGGAAAAGACCGCGTTGGGCCTTGCGGTTCCGCCGCCGGAACGTCTGCCCGTCGAAAGCCTCGGCGAAAACGACCTCGTGAAGCAGGCACTCACCGACCGCGAAAAGCGTGCCCGCGAAGAGAAGATGACGGTGATCGGCGTGAACCCGAAACAACCGTGGACCGACTACGCCGTGACGAATCGCCTCAGCGGGAAGTCGTATCTCGTGAAACTGCGCGGCTTCGAACTCGGCGATTCGTCCTGCACCTGCCCGGACTTTCGCACCAACACGCTCGGCACGTGCAAGCACGTTCTCAAGACGGCGGCCACCGTGCGGCGTCGGTTCGCGGCCGACGTGCTTCGCAAGCGCCACCGACCGGCGCAACTCGAGTTGCACCTCCTCTATGCCAACGTGGTGTCACTGCGGTTAGTCGTTCCCGAAAAGCTCGACGACGAGACCGCGAAGATTATCGCCCCGCTTCGCGATAAGCCAATCGAGAACCTGCCCGACCTGCTCAAACGGCTGACGAAACTGCAACAGAGAGAGAGCGATGTCGTCGTGTCCCCCGATGCGGAGGAGTTCATTCAGCAGCGGATGGCGCAAGACCGGTTGCAACGTTTAACGATCGAGATTCGCAAGAATCCGGAACATCACCCGTTGCGGACGACGCTATTAAAAGTGCCGTTGTTGCCGTACCAGATGGACGGCGTGGCATTCGCGGTCGGCGCGGGCCGCGCGATCCTCGCCGACGATATGGGCCTCGGCAAAACGATTCAGGGCGTCGGCACGGCGGAGTTGCTCGCCCGAGAAGCGGAAATTCAGAAGGTGCTCGTCATCTGCCCCGCATCGCTGAAATCGCAGTGGCGGAACGAGATTCACAAGTTCTGTACGCGGAACGTGCAACTCATCACCGGGGCCATCGCCGAGCGTGCGGACCAGTACGGCAACGACTGTTTCTTCACGATCTGCAACTACGAGCAAGTGTTGCGCGACCTGCTATCGATCGAGCAAACGCACTGGGATCTGATCATTCTCGACGAAGGCCAGCGGATCAAGAACTGGGAATCGAAGACGAGCCGAATCGTCAAATGTTTGCGGTCGAAGTTCGCACTGGTGCTATCGGGCACGCCACTCGAGAACCGCCTCGACGACCTGTATTCCGTGGTGCAATTCGTCGACGACCGTCGGCTAGGGCCGGGCTTTCGGTTCTTCAACCGGCACCGCGTCGTCGACGAAAAAGGTAAGGTGCTCGGCTACAAGAATCTCGGCGAATTACGCGAAGCCCTGAAGCCGGTGTTGTTGCGCCGAACGCGCGAAAGCGTGCGGCTCGAACTGCCGCCGCGAACGACCGAAATCTTGCGGATCACGCCGACGCAGGAACAGCTAACGATGCACGCGGGCCACATGCGGATCGTGGCATCCATCACGCGCAAAAAGTTCCTCACCGAGATGGATCTGCTTCGCCTGAAAAAAGAACTGCTCATGTGCCGGATGGTCGCCAACAGCACGTATCTCGTCGATAAAGCGACCCCGGCTTACTCCAGCAAGTTGGTTCAACTCGACGAATTACTCGGCCAACTCGCTGCGGAAGAGGGGCGGAAAATCATCGTCTTTTCCGAGTGGACGACGATGCTCGATCTCATCGAACCGCTGATCCAGAAACGGAACGTCGCGTTCGTTCGGCTCGACGGCAGCGTTCCACAAAAGCAGCGCGAAGAATTGGTGCATCAGTTTCAGAACGACCCGGCGTGCGGGGTGTTCCTCGCGACGAATGCCGGGTCGCTCGGCCTGAATTTGCAGGCGGCGAACACCGTCATCAACGTCGATTTGCCGTGGAACCCGGCGGTGCTCGAACAGCGAATCGCCCGCGCGCACCGCATGGGCCAAACGCAGCCCGTGCAGGTGTTCGTGCTCGTTACCGAACAGACGCTCGAAGAGAACTTGTTGAGCACGATTGCCGCGAAGAAAGACCTCGCACTCGCCGCACTCGACGTCGACTCCGACGTCGAAAATGTCGACTTGCACAGCAGTTTGGAAGAACTTAAAAAACGCCTCGAAGTGCTACTCGGTTCGCAACCCGAAGCCCCCGTCGTCGAGAAAATGAAAGAGCGGATCGCCGAGGAAATCAACGCGCCGAGTCGCGACCGCATCGCCGCCGCCGGTGGGGAATTGTTAGGGGCCGCGTTCAAGTTGTTGGGCGAAATGGTGAACTCGTCGGCGGCCGCCGCGCCGCCCGATGCACTCGTGGCGAGTTTGCGTTCCGGCCTCGAAGCGTTCGTCGAAGGCGGCGATAAACCTCGCCTCACAATCACGCTACCCGACCGTGCGACGCTCGACCAACTCTCGCTATCGCTCGCCCGCTTACTGTCCGCCGTGGCCCAACCGGCGACAGTGAAAACCGCAACCGGAACTGGCTGATACGATCTCAAATTTTGGAGTTCTACGATGAAGAATCAATTGCAGATTAACACTTATCTGGGGATAGTCGCGATCGCATCGCTGGCATTCGTTGCGGAAACCACGTATTTCTTGTTCGCGATCCCGATGAACAATGACGGCGAGAATTGGCTGCCACAGTTTGCCTCGTGGGCAACCGCGTTTTTTGCCAATGCGGCATTTACCTGACAATCTTAGTACCTGTCCAAGAATTACTCCGTGAGCTTCGGATGTGGGCGGATCGTGTAGTTCCATTGCGGGCAGATCGCGTGGCGAGTGAGCTGTATCGCC
>JAYVQG010000316.1:0-18376 GCA_043757025.1 Limnoglobus sp. | reverse complement strand
AGCCGCCATGTGGTCCGCACCCGCCAACTTCAACTCCGGTCCACTCTCCGGACGCTTTAACGACGGCACCATCACCCCGCCACCCGGCTTCACGGGGTGAAAAACACGAGCGACCTAACGGTCCAACCGCGTCTAGTGGCAACGCTTTTAGGCGAACAGATGTGGGTGAGATTGCATTTGTAATATGCCGACCGCGCGTCTCAACCGTACCTCTCCTGCTGGTGGTAGTTCCCCGTCGTTTTGCGTGCGAAGTAGCCAGTAGGCCACGGCGGCGACGGTGCCGGTGCGGTCGAGTATCGTTACGATGTCCGCTGTGACACTGGGTGCGCCACCGACTTCGCGATAGGCGTTGAGGCCGACCTGCAATGCGTTCGCATCGTTGCCGATATATCGTGCGAGATCGACCGACGGGTGATCGAACTTCATTGCGGCAAAGTCGATGAAGCCGCTGACCGTGCTGCGAAACGGATGGAACAACACGTGTTCGCGGTGAACGTCGCATAGGCACGGGTGAACGTCGACGAGGTTGCCCTCGAGCGGTGCGAGCGTGCGTTCGGCCCAGTCGATCCATGCGGGTAGCACGCGCTCGGCATCGTTCACTTGCGGCGAATGCGTGACTTGGTAATTCGTACGCCATTCGCGGAGAATGCGCAATCGCCGTGCGACAGCGGGGAACGGCGCAACACCGGAATGGAATCGTCGCCACACTTCGTGCAGTTTCGCAAGCGATTTGCAGACATTTTGCAACCGCAACTGCGAGTCGTCGCGATTCGGTTCGCCCGGCACCCACGTTGCCATTTCGCAAAAATACGCGGGTAGTTCGACGAGCGCGACACCCGAACGCGACGAGATGAGTTCGGGAACGAGGTGCGTCGGCTGCGCCGCGACGATCGCACGATGAACCGCTTTGAGGTGGACCCGATTCGCCGACTGTTTCGGGAAGAGCTTCAACGCAAACCGAGGCGACGAATCGACGCCCGCAAACGCCATCGCGCCGCTCAGGCCACCGGAAACGCGGTTCCATTTGAGCTTGGCAAAAGACGGTGCGTACTCCGCGAGTGCCGCAGTCACCGCCGGATTCGGGGTCGTGGCCATCGAAGCACCCATCCGATCGTCCCGCGTGCAGGGTTTATCGTCGCGGCTCTACGGTCGTTGCGACTTTGCCTGGAGTTGTCGTTACGGATTTGCAAAGGTCCGTGAGGGCTTGCGGGAAGAAGCCGATGACGAGGTGACCGTTCACGGGGCAATTTGCATATTCGACCATTCAGAACCCGTAGGTCGTGGCCGAAGAGGCTCTACGATGAGGCCCGACGGAATGGCAACGACAACAACCATTATGGTTTTGATGTCCCGCGCGATAGCACTGTCGGTGCCCACCCAAAGCATCCGGCCCGACCTACAAAACCAGTAAAACGGAAACCCGTGAACGGTTACGCGCAGAGAACACTAAGAAGAAAAATCATTCGTTTTCACTTCGCATACTTTGCGCTCTCCGCGGTTAAATGTTTTATTCTTTGTTACTATTTGCTACTGCCGGTTGGTTGGCTTCATCAAGCCCACTGGCGTCGAGCGACAAGTCGTTTAATAATAATCGGCTGGTGATCCGTGCCGATTCGTAAATCACGGGCAGGCCGCTGCCGGGGTGTGTGCCACCGCCCACGAGGTACACGCCTTCGACATCGTCGAAGCGGTTCCGAGGCCGCAGGTGCAACATCTGCCCGAGGTTGTGCGCCAAATTAAACGTGGCACCGCGATAGACTTCATATTGATTCTGCCAGTCGGCCGGCGTGACGACTTTCTCATAGCGGATGCGTTTCTCGATGCCTTCGATGCCGATTTTCTCCAACTGCTTCAGCAATTTCGCACGGAACGCCGGGGCTTCCTTCGTCCAGTCGACGTTCTCGTTCATGTTTGTGACGGGTGCGAGAATGTAGATCGTACTCATCCCCTTCGGTGCCAACGTGCTGTCGGTGACGCTCGCATTTTGCACGTAGAAGGATGTATCGTCGGTGAGCTTATGCTCGGTTTCGATATCCTTCAAGTTTTGTACATAGTCGGCAGATGTATAGATCGTGTGGTGGCTAATGTCGTCGTAGCGACCCTCGATGCCGAGGTACATCATGAATGTCGAACACGAAAACTTCTTCTTGGCGATCTTCTTGTCGGTCCAGTTGCGGCGAAGATTATTCGGTATCAATTTGCTAGCGGCCTGTGCGAAATCCGCGTTCATGACGATGGCATCGGAGCGATACTCGCCCGCATCGGTCCGCACGCCGACGGCCTTGCGACCTTCAAAGATAATGTTTTCGACCGACTCGCCGAGTGAAATCTCGACCCCCATCTCGCGAGCAATGCGTGCCATCCCTTCGGAAACGGCATTGCAGCCACCGATTGGGTGCCAGACGCCGAACTCGTATTCGAGGTACGAGAGGATCGAGAACAAACTCGGACAGTTGAACGGCGACATGCCGAGGTACTTCGACTGAAACGCGAACGCGAGCCGGATGCGTGGGTCTTCGAAGTAGCGATTGAGTTCGCCATCGAGCGATTTCCACGGCCGCAAGATCGGCAGCAACTTCAACAGGCTCAATTTGAATATATCTTTCCAACCGCTGAACGGGCTTTCGAGCACGGGGCGAAACGCTTCGAGTTTCGTGCGATTTTCGCCGATGAATCGCCGCACATTCGATGCGTCGGCGGCTGAGATTTTCCGCACCTCGGCTTCCATCTTCTCCAGGTTCGGCGTGCAAAGTAGCTCGCCACCGGTGCCGAACGTGATGCGGTATTGCGGGTCCAACCGCACCATCGGAATTTCGCGGTGCAGATCGCGACCGATCAACCGAAAGATTCGCTCGAGCACCGTAGGGTACAGGAAGAACGTCGGACCGAGGTCGAAGCGGAAACCATCCGCTTCGATTTTGGAACATCGTCCACCCACCTGGGGAAGCCGCTCGATGATACGCACTTTGACGCCGGAGTTCGCGAGTAGCAGAGCGGCGGCTAACCCACCGGGGCCAGCACCGATAATGGTGACCGACTTCGTGCGTTTGCCATCGACATATGGCGAGGTCCGTTCGGGTGCGAAAGCGGTGGTTAACATGGTTTTCCGTGTCGTTCTTGCGGCAATCACCGATACGTTCACATATTAGGTAGGAATCGAACGCGGATTTCCACTTTCCGCGCCGCGGTTTCCGAACGAAGGGATACACGATGAACGCCGCAGCATTCACACCCAGCGAACTGTTAACGATTGCCGGAAAACTTCCGCGCGTGCCGCTCGCCCATTTACCGACGCCACTCGAAGAACTCCCACGGTTTTCGGCACGTGTCGGCAACGGCGTTCGCATCTTCATCAAGCGCGACGATTGTACGGGTTTGCTGTTGGGCGGTAACAAGGCGAGGCACAACGAATTTCTGCTCGGCGATGCCATTGCGCAGGGTTGCGACATGGTCGTTTGGGGTGCGGGCATTCAATCGAACAATTGCCGACAGACGGCGGCGGGTTGTGCGAAACTCGGGCTGGAATGCCGTTTGTATCTCAGTCGCATGAGTTATTCGACCGAAGTGCAAGGCAACCTGTTGCTCGATTATCTCGTCGGCGCGCACGTCGAATTCACCGATGCGAAGATCGGCCCGGAACTCGATGAACTGCTCGCGGCCAAGGCGGCGGAGTTTCGGAATGCGGGCCGCAAGCCGTACTACTGGCACCGTCCGCGGGTCGTTCCGCTCGCCGCGATCAGCTATGCCGTGTGCGTGGCGGAGATCGTGCAGCAAATAATGCCCGATGCACTCTACGTGTCGTCATCGGGGGCGACGGGGGCGGGCGTCGCGCTCGGGAAAGCGATTCTCGGCTTGAATTGCCCCGCACGGTTGATCTGCCCGATGCTCTGGCCGTGGCACATTCCGACGGCGCTCGCCGCCGATGCGAACGCCGCCGCCGAAATGCTCGGGGTGCCGCACCGGCTGACACCGAGTGACATCGATGCCGACGAAACCTGGGTCGCACCCGGTTATGGTTACCCGTCCGATGCGGGGCGGGAAGCGCTAGACATGCTGGCCCGCACCGAGGCGATTTTGCTCGACCCCGTCTATTCGGCGAAGGCAATGGCGGCGCTGATCGCCGATGTGCGAGCGGGGAAATACGCGCCCGGTTCGCGCGTGGTGTTCATCCACACGGGCGGCGTGCCCGCGATATTCGCCGAACCGAGCAAAGTCCTGCCGAAGCGATGACTTGCTCCGCCACCGCGATCCGTTTAAGATTGAGATAAGCCTGCCGAACACGTTGAGGGTCGTTCATGCGTATTCGAAATTTCGGTTATTCGTTCGCCACGATCGTGCTAGCAGTTGCCGCGTTTGCCGTGGCCGACGAGAAGTTGAAGGAACCGAAGATTACCGATGAAGATCGTGCCCACTGGGCGTATCAGCCTCCTCGTCGCTCGCCGGTTCCGAAGTCGTCTGCCGCGCACCCGATCGATGCGTTCATTCGCGAAAAACTGGCCGCCGCGAAGCTGACACCCGCCCCGCCCGCCGACCGTTCGACGTTGATTCGCCGCGTCTATTTCGACGTAACGGGACTGCCACCGACCCCGGCGGAAGTCGATGCGTTCGTGCAAGATACCTCCGCGAATGCCTACGAGAAAGTCGTCGATACCCTGCTCGCGTCGCCGCACTACGGCGAACGGTTTGCCCAACACTGGCTCGATGTCGTGCGCTATGCCGAAACGAACGGCTACGAACTCGATGCGGATCGGCCTCATGCGTGGCGATACCGCGACTACGTCATTCGCAGTTTCAACGCCGATAAACCGTACCAGATTTTTTTGAAGGAACAACTCGCCGGGGACGAACTGGCTGCGGGTAAAGACCCGCGTACGGTGCCGGACTTACTGATCGCCACGGGAATGCACCGCTGCGGGCCATCGCACATGGTCGGCGGGAACCTCGATAAAGCCGCGCTCCGCCAAGAATATCTCACCGAGATGGTGAACGCCGTCGGCTCGGCGGTCCTCGGCATGACGATGGCCTGCGCCCGTTGCCACGATCACAAGTTCGACCCGATCTCCGCTGCCGATTATTATCGGCTTCAGGCGTTTTTCGCCGCCGCACAGTATCGCGATGTGAACCTGGCTACGAAAGAGGAGACTGCAAAACAAGCCGCGAAGGCCGCCGAGATTGCGACACGGATCGCCCCACTTCAGAAGCAAGTCGGGGAACTCGACGCGCCCGTTCGGGTTAAAGTCGCCGCCGCGAAGAAGGCTGCGCTCGAGCCGAAGTACCGCGAGGCGCTCGATGTCGAAGCGAAAAAACGCACCCCCGAACATAAGCAGCTCGTAGCCGATATTCAGCCCGTCATCAAGATTTCGTGGGATGATATTCTCGATGCGATGCCTGCCAAAGAGAAGGCTCAGCGCGATCGAATCCGCGAAAAGATTCACGCGATGGAAGCCGAACTGCCCGCACCTCCCGCAATGGCGTGGGCGATCACCGACGACGAGAAACGCCCCGTGACGCACGTGCTGAAACGCGGTGACACCGACCGCAAGGGGGCAGTCGTTTCGCCTGGATTTCCAAGAGTTTTAATGAACGAAACCGTTGCGCCGAAGAACCGAATCGAGTTCGCAGACTGGCTAGCGACGCCCGACCATCCACTGACATCGCGGGTGATCGTCAACCGACTTTGGCACCATCTGTTCGGTCGTGGCCTCGTTGGCAGCGTCAACGATTTCGGCACCCGCGGCGACAAACCGACGCACCCGGAACTGCTCGATTGGCTGGCACGCGAGATGATCGAACAGCCGGTGCCGTGGAGCATGAAGCGAATGGTTCGCCTGATGGTGACATCGGAAACGTACAAGCAAGCGAGCCGCGCGACGCCGACTGACACCGCATTGACAGCCGATCCGGACAATCGGTTGTTGTGGAAAATGAACCGGAAGCGGATCGATGCCGAGGCCCTTCGCGATGCAATTTTGACTGCCACCGGCACGCTCAATCGCGATACCGGCGGGCCGAGCGTGCGCATTCCGCTCGAACCGGCCGTCTACGATTTGATCTTCACAGAAGGCGAACCCGATGGCCTCTGGCCCGTTACGCCCGATGCGAAACAGCACGATCGCCGCAGTATTTACCTGTTTGCGAAGCGAAACGTGCGTCTGCCGATGCTCGAAGCGTTCGACCAACCCGACACGCTGACGCCCTGCAACGGCCGCGGCGTCAGCACGTTCGCCCCGCAAGCCCTCATCCTCATGAACGGCCCATTCACCTACGAACAGAGCCGGAAACTGGCGAAAAGTGTGGTATCTGTGCCGAAATCGACCGCCGACGATTGGGTCGAAAATATCTACCGCCGCTGCCTTGCGAGGAACCCGACTGACACCGAGTTGGCAGTCGCAAAAGCGTTCGTCGCAACGAACGGCGAAGCCGCCCTCGCCGATTTGTGTTTGGCCATGTTCAACACGAACTCCTTCGTTTACCTGCCTTAGCCCAGCACGAACGTCAACACGCGGTCGAGGTTGATTTGTTCGGGTGGGCAGTCTTTTCGGCGGGGGACGACGGGGTAGACTTCGGGGAAGGCGTACTCGCCGGGTTCCCAGCTTCGCGGCCAATCGGTTGGCACCGTCGAGGGTGTGAATCGCTGTTCGGGGCCAGGTGCGATTTTCTTGCCGGACGCATCGCGGAGCGGTACGCCGATCAGCGATTTTTCGTCGGGTTTCGTCGAAACGACTGCGGAACACGGGAAGAACTCGTGGCTCATGCCATCGCGGTCGGCGGCGACTTTACCCACCATTCGCCGCAAGAGGTGGAGCGCGCGGTCGCGATCGCCGGGGTGAATCAAGTCGAGTTTCGGCGCGACGAATGCTACGCGCGTAATCCACGATGGCCGCATTTCGCGCGGCAAAAATAACTTCGAGAGGTGCCGAACGCTCGTGCCGAGTAGGGTTTCGCCGGGTTCGAGAACGCGGAACAAGTCGCGTACCATTTGGCGATTGTCGTCGTACATGCCCACGCCACCCGCGAGCAACATCGGGATGTCGAGCATGACGATCAGGGCATGGCACGAACGCAGTGCGTTCAGGAAATGTTCGACGATCTCGGTGCGGTACTCGTCGTAATGCAAGGCAAACAATTTGCCGGTCGGCGTCTCGCGCGACGCGGGTGGCAACGGTGTGAACTGCTTTGAGGCATCGAGGCCGCAGATGCGACTTTTCGCGAGCGTCGCCGCATCCGCCGGGCGCGCCTTGTTGCCGGCCTTGTCGAGTAAAAATGTCGAAGGCGAAATCAGCGGCTTGTACGAAAGGATCAGATTTGCGAGCGCGAGTTTGTAGCTGTCGATCAATTCGGTTTCCGTCGCGTTCGGCTGCAGTATCGCTTGCAGGAATGGCAAACTTTGCTCGCGATACGGCGTGTCGCTTTGCAGATGGTGCAAGGTGTGATCGGACCAGTCGGCGTAGCTGCGGCCGAGCATCGCGGCATCGGCGACTCGCTCGCCGGGCAGGTCGAACAGCTTCAGCACGACATCGCTGAAGTTCCAGTCGCTGCGCTCGAAGCGGCAGGTGTACTGGTAGCGGTCGCTGGTTTTTTCGGGCCAACTTCCCGAGTGAACGAGCGAGTCGCGATGCTTCGCAAACGGGAACTCGGCCCAACCCGGATCGCACGGCAATTTCTCGAACTTGCGAATCCGCGCGTTCGGGGAACCGAGCGCGAAGCGTTCGGGGTCGTGGTCTTGCAGGTGGTTAATCAGCGACGTCAGCAACACGGTTTTGCCCGCATTGTACTGGCCGACGATACCCACGCGGCACTCGGTCGTTTTCAGGCGGAGCAGCGGCATCATGTTCTGGTTCGCGGTTGAGTATGGCGTATCGTAACTACCTGCCGAGACTTCTACCCGACGAGGCACCATGACTGCTATTCGCTTCACGCACATCGATCATTGTTCGGTTTTAATTACCGATGTCGCCCGTTCGCGGCAGTTTTATGGCGAACTTCTCTGCCTACGCGAGATCGCCCCGCCCGCCGAATTCGACTTCGTCGCGGTTTGGTACGACATCGGCGGCAGCTATTTGCACCTGCTTTTGAAGGACAAACCCGACGCAATCAGCCCGCGGCACTTCTGTTTGCACGTGCAAAACGCGGAAGTGGCACGTGCCGAATTGGCCGCAAAAGGGTTGAAGATCGACGAAACCGTGAAGATCGCGGCGGCGGACCGATTCTTCATTCGCGACCCCGATGGCAACCGGATCGAGCTATTGCAGTGGCTGCGTCCCTATCATCCAGAGACCGACGGCCAGTTCGCCAGTTGACGTTTGCGACGCGGCGCGGGGTACAATGTGCGAACCGCCCGCTCAGGAGTGAGAGCCACCATGCCCGACGACGATTTTGCCGCGCCGCCCGCGAGCGAACAAACGCCCGATCCGCGCCCCGGACCGGCGGACAAGGTGAAAACTTTCCCAACGACGCCCGGCGTGTACCTCATGAAAGACGACCGCGGCGCGGTGATTTACGTGGGGAAAGCGAAGAACCTACGGAGCCGGGCCGGGCACTACTTCACCAAAGAAGCGGTCGAGAACCCGCGGACCAGCGAGTTGGTGAAGCACATCGTCGACGTCGAATTTATCTCGTGCGATACCGAGGTCGATGCACTGCTCAAAGAAGCTCGGCTCGTCAAGGACATCCGCCCGCGATTCAACAAGGATCTCAAGGACGACAAATCGTTTCCGTACTTGCAGATTCGCATTCGCGAGGAGTTCCCGCGCGTCGAGTTCACCCGCACCCCACGCAGTAAAGGAGTGAAGCTCTACGGCCCGTTCACGAGTGCGCGAAGTTTGCGTGCGGCGATCCAAGTGCTTCAACGCGTGTTGCAATTTCGCACCTGTTCGCTCGACATCGCCTCCACCGAAGACCGGTGGCGCTGGTTCCGCCCGTGCTTGTTGCACAGCATTCGGCAATGCACCGCACCGTGTAACTTCCGCGTCTCGAAGGAGGATTACCGCAAGCAGATCCGCAAGTTGATCCTCATCTTGGAAGGCAAACGCGGGAAGCTGATTCGCGAAATGGAAGGGCAGATGAAAGAGGCGAGCGTCGCGATGCAGTTCGAGAAAGCGGCCCGCATTCGCGATGAAATTGCCGCACTCAACAAGCTCGAACTCCGCGGCGACGTCGACAAAGATGTGCAGCCGGAAGTGTTCGCGATCGACCCGAAGAAGGGACTGCGCGGGTTGCGGAAAGTGCTCGGGTTGGCGACGGTGCCGCGGAGTATCGAAGGGTTCGACATCGCGCACCTCAGCGGGCAAGACACCGTCGCTTCGCTGGTTTCCTTCCTCGATGGTTTGCCGTTCAAGCAGGGGTATCGCAAGTTCAAAATCAAGACGGTCGAAGGCGTCGACGACTTCGCTTCGATGCGGGAAGTCGTGTTCCGCCGGTTCAAACGGCTCCACGACGACGACGCAGTGTTCCCCGATATTTTGCTGATCGACGGCGGCAAAGGCCAACTGAACGCGGCGATGGATGCCTTCCGTGCGCTCGGCATCGAACCGCCGACGGTGATCTCGCTGGCGAAGCAAGAGGAAGAGATTTTCCGCCCCGGCGAATCCGAGTCGATCAAGCTCAGCCGCCACTCGGCGGCCCTGCGGTTGTTGCAATACGTCCGCGACGAATCGCACCGCTTCGCGCAACATTATCACCACACACTGCGACGCAAGAAGTTGATCGAGTAGTTAGCACCTGAAGTTAAATAACTGTCCCATTTGGGCTGCGATTTAAACAAAAAAACAAAACATTAACCGCTGAGGGCGCGAAGAACGCAGAGGAGTCGAATTCTTGTAGCAGAGGTCTCTGACCCCGGTTGTCTCACCGGCCTCATAGAGGCCAGCTACATTTGCCGCACCGGCCTCATAGAGGCCAGCTTCAATTCTGACCCCGTTGTCTCACCATCTGCAATTTTTTCGATCTCTTCTCTGCGTTCTCTGCGGCCTCTGCGGTTAAAATTCTGAGTGAAATCAGGCAGTCCATGTGCCATTCCAGTCAAATGGGACAGTTATTAAATCCCACTTCCTTACGACAAATCGTAAAGCACGACGACGGCATCGGTGCCACGCATGATGATCTCGCCTTTGCCGAAGCCATCGAGGTACGCGCGAATGGTGGCTTCCTCGTGCGTTTGCCGATGGGCCATGAGGATCCAGACGCGTTTTTGCCCGCGTAGCACGCTCATCTCTTCGCGGAAATGGCGAGGATCTTTCCCGCGATTCTCGACGCCAATCACCGCATCATCGACAGGAATCGGGTACCGCGAACGATAGTATTCGAACGCGGGCACCGCACCGTAAAAGACGTAGACGCGGTCGCCGGGCTGCCACGCGGCGTACACGGCTGCGATCGCTTCGCGGGTATTTTCGGCATGAATCGGCCGTTTCGCGAGTTGATTGCATTCGGAGATCGGCCCGATGAACGCGATGGCGAGAATGAGCCAACGCCCACCGGCAACCGCCTTGCCGATCTGCTCGGAAATCAGGTTTAGCCCGTACGCCATGCCGACGATGGCGAGCGGAACCGCAAACAACATCAGCCGCCCCGCGAACGGATATTTCTTCAAACCCGACGCCAACAGTGCGAGTAACAACGGCGCGAGAAGCGCGATCAGCAAGCGCCAGTTGGTTTTCGCAAGCGAGAGGCAGCCGACGAGGAAGCCGATGCCCGCGAAGCCCGCGAGATTGAAGTCGCCGTTCATACCGCAGGGGTTGTCGAAGAACACGAAGTAATGGTGGACGATCCACGCGAGGTCGCCGGGCCGCGTCGGCGGCAATGGCAGGAACGTGCCCGCCCAGTAATCGAGCAAGTACGCATTCAGGCCGAGATGCCGCAAAAACACGAGGTAACACGCCGCAAAACTGACGAGCCAGCCACTCACGACGATGAGACGTATGAAGGTGGCACGCCAGTCGCGTCGGGCGATCCCATCGGCGAGAATCGCGAGGCCCACGCCACCGAGAACGAACACCGACGGGTGCGAACACCACACGGCCAGCGCGCCGACGAATGCGAGTGCAATCGAACGCCATGCGGCACGCGATTCGTTCGCCATCGGCAGCCCGAGCGCAAGAAGCCCGATCGCGATTGTGGCATCGAGTTCGTACTGTTTGAACTCGGCCGCATAGCCGATTAAATTCGGCGAGAGTGCGAATAGTATCGTGGCCAGCCGCGCGATGGGAATTGGCATGGCCCGGTAAGCGAATGCGGGGAAGATCAGCAGGCCGACGAGCGATGCGAGAAACGGTATCGTTCGCATCGCGCGTTCGTTGTCGCCGAGGAGCGCGATGGCCGCTTTCGATGCCATCAGGAAACCGAGCGGTGCGCCCTGGTTCCAATCGAGCGGTTTCATCAGTTCTGCGGGGCTGCGATTCACGACATTGAGCGCGAGCATCGCTTCGTCGATCCAGAGCGAAGAATCGCGAACGTACACGCCAACGCGGAACGCGAAACCGATCAACAAGCAGATTGCAACCAGCGTACCGCCACTCGGCCACCATCGCGAAGGTGCAGTTTCCACATCGGCAACTGGCGTTTCCACCACCGCAGGCACGGTCAGTCGGTTTTCCGTTGTCAATCGCATGGAAACTTCTCGCGGATGGCAAAATCGCACCGAGAGGAAGCGTAACATTCTCGTCGATTCGCCGTCAACGCGAAATTCATCGCTCGGCGATCGCGCGATTCCAACAATCGAGCATTCCCGTTCCCAACGATTGCATCGTGAATTGCGCGACCCGTTCCCGACCGCGTTCGACGAGGTTTTTGCAAAACGCCGGTTCGTTTAACACACGCAGCATCGCGTCGCGAAATGCACGGACATCGTCGGGATCGACCAGCAATCCCGCGTTGCCGACGATTTCGGGAATGCTCGTCGCACGGCTCGCGATCAAAGGCACGTCGAGTGCCATCGCCTCGAGCGTGGGTAAGCCGAACCCCTCGTAGCGGCTCGGGTAAACAACTGCCGTGGCATGGTGCATTGCGGCGAGAAACTCCATGCGTTCGAGCGTCGGCACGATGACGATGCGGCCATCGGTCGAATGCCAACATTCGTCGATGACATGCCCGCGTTCGGTCGATGACAGCAATTCGTTCAGCACCGTTTCCGTGAGTTGCGCCGTGCCCGCGATGATGAGTTTGGCGGTTCCGGGTGGCAACATTCGGAAGCCGCGGATCGCGTTCGGGACATTTTTGCGAACGCGGTTGAAGCCGGTCGCGGCACCGACGGGCAGGAAGAAATACGGCGAACTGTCAGTGATCGACTGCGAACCGAGCCGAATCGACTCTGGGCGAACTGCTTTTGCCGCAGCGAGAAGTGCCACCGAATCGGGCAATGCGTGCCAGACGACGGCAGTCTTCGCGGGTTCCCACGGCAGGTGGCGGCAGATACGGTCGCGGGCATCGTGCGAGATGCAGTGGATGAGCGAGATGGCGGGGCGAATCGTGTCGAGTGTCTGGTGGCGGATCGCAGCCGTCGCCCCGAAGCCTTCGGGATTCTCCAAGAAGCCCGCATCGTGAAAGCTCACCACTTGCGGACAACCGGGATGACGCATTCCGGTGTAATACGAGCAGTACAGCAAGTCCGGTTTCAATTCGGCAACGATCCCACCGAGAATCGGGTCGAGTGGATTTGCCAGACTGAACCCCAACGGGATGTCCAACTCGCGATATTCGAACTGCGTTCCCCGGTCCCACGGTTCGAGTGCCGTCGTCGGAAACAGCAACTGCGGCAAGGCCGGGCTGACCATTGTGAACCGATGCGGCGATTCGACTTCTTGCAATGCCGTCAGCAACATCCGGCAATGCACCCCCAGCCCACCACTGACATCCAAATGCGGCAAGAACAACACGATCGACATTGTGCGAGACTCCCGTTCTTACCCGCTGACTTACGATATTGGCGTACGAGGAGCGACCGCGTTCTCGGTGAAAATGCCGCAGTCGCAGGACATCACCTGCCCATCGCAGAACGGGCACTGCTCGTAGTCGCACAGCGGCTCGTGGAGTTGGCCCTTAACCGCGTTGCAGTGCCGGCAGGGCTTGCGGTCCGCCTCAATCGGATCGCGGAACGTCTCCAGCCCGTAGTGTATCCGCAACTGAAACACGCCCTCGAACTGGTACAGAGTGAGCGTCTGCGACTCCTTCAAATAGTCGCCAGTATCCCGGCCTTCAGAGCCTTCACTCATCGTAAACCTCCTGCCGCCATGCAGTTCTTTATTGCAATCCACAGATGAGATCATACACCCCAGCAAAATGCGAGGTCGAGAATTTGCTCGGCGCTCGGCTATCCAATCGACTCGAAGAAGTCCCAGATCAGTCGGTTCGCGTCGGGGGCGGCTTCTGCGATGGCTCCGCCGATGCGCGGGTTCAGTTGCCCTTTGCCGCCGGGCCAATGGTGGCCTTGGCCCGCGATAATCACCGACTGAAACGGCACCTGCGCCGGGTGCGAATAGGTTTCGATTGTCGACGGATCGCCTGGAATATCCGTCGGAATCGCGTCGCAACCGTTGGCGATGGCCCAGTGTTCGAGCGTTGCGGGCGGGCGCGTAATCAGGCGGTTTCCCCACGGCACGCGGACGGCACCGCCTCGTAGCGGTACGAGCGGATCGGCATCGCCGATGAGGTAGATTGTCGGAACGGGCCGCGATGGTTTCGCATGGTTCGCCCAACACAGCCCGGCCACGGGTGCGATCCCGGCGAGGAGTTCGGCACGCTCGGCGGCGAAGCGAAAGGTCATGCCCGCGCCGTTGGAAAACCCACTGAGATACACCCGCATGGCATCGGCCCCGCTGCGTTCGATGGCATCGCGTATCACGACCGTCAGGAAATCGACGTCGTCGTTGATCGTTGCCATTTCGGAAATGGAATAAAGCGAACCGTCGTTCCATCGGGTCGGGTTCGTGAGAAACTTCGACGGTTTGGATGGGTCGGGGGGAAGGGCTTCGGCGACGACGAGCGAGAAGCCGTTGAGCGCGGCGAAAAACGGCAGACGGCATTCGTCGGCCGCCCATTCGGCGGTACCGCCCGTGCCCGGTAGAAACACCATCAGCGGCAGCGCTTTCGCTGCCGCTCGCCACAACAGGTATCGACGCGGTTGCCCGCCGTGTTTCAGAACGATCGATTGCACGCGGTCATTCCAGGGTCCATTCGCTGAGCGCGATCCAGTCCTTCGACACATCTTTGGTAACGGTGAATCGCACGGTGCGAACGCCTTTCACATCGGCGTCGAGTGCGGATTTCATGTCGAACCTGTCGCCGGTCGCGGTCGCGTCGTGGCTGGAAAGTGTCTTGCCCGCTACGTCGATGAAGTCGAACCGCCCTGCGTGAACGTGATAGCCCGGCCACTGGACATCGCGGTTCCCGAGTATCGTCATCGCGCGGATCGTCACGTCTTCGGGAAAGGTCACTTCCACCCACGGCGACTTGCCGGAACCGACCGTATCGCCGGTACCGGAAAACCAGGTTGATGTCTCGATGCCATCGAACAACTGCGTGACGGAGTAGCTGCCCCAGACGGAACTCGCCTGTGTTTTCAGGCGATCCGCATACTTGGCGACGAGGCCTTTCTGCATGGCGTTCGGCACGATGGCTTGCGGCTGATCGGGGTTGGGGTTGAAACGCGGGTTGTTGTTTGGCGGGAACGCTCGGGTAGAAGAAGGTCGCGATCGTGGTGGTGCGACGGGTTCCGGATCCAGCACGAACGCGACTTTCGGCGGTTGTTCATTCAACGGTCCGAAGTTGTTCATCGCTCCCGCCGCATCGGGTTTCACGACCGCCGCAGCGACTGCTCTCGGGGCGTCCGGCACTTGTGCTTTGTTTCCACCCGCAACGGGCATCATCGCCCACACGATAGCCGTGAGGCCCGCGATCCCGAGCACGCCGACGACGATCAACCAGACCATCGAAAAGCCCGTCAACACGCCCGGCTTGCTGCCGCGCCGCTTCCGGCCATCGTCGTCGTTGTCGTCGTCTTCGTCCCATTCCTTCTTCGGCTTCCGGCGGGTCGATGTGGCCTCGTCGTCGGCAGCGCGTCGTCGCTTCACGGGGCGATCGTCGGCCACGTCTTCCGACTGGGGGCGAGTCCGCGCGACGGGTCTTGCAAACGCCGGCGCGGAATTGACTTTCGCGGCGGGCACTTCGACGATGCCTTGGCAGTCGGCGCAGCGAATCTTCTTCCCGGCGAATTCGTCCGGGGCGGGTAGCGTCGCCTGGCACGATGGACAAGTCACTTCGATCGGCATCGCAGAATCTCCCGTGTCGGTTCACTTTTGGGGTTGGTTCGGCAGCACTTCATGTTCCCAACCATCATCTGGCGGACCGTTCGGTCGAGCGCCATTGAGCGGTGCGAAGTTGTTCAACGGTCCGTTCGCCGCGGGCGGGTTTGCAGCCGGTGCCACGGCATTCGGAACGGGCACGCCGGGTGGCTCAACGTGCGGACCGCGCGTCAGGAACCACGCGCCTGCGGAAAGTCCCACCATCCCGATGACGCCAGCGATGACAGCGAGCCCGACCATGGGAAAGCCAGGCTTGCTCCCCCGACGCGGACGATCGTCTTCGTCGTCCCGCACTCGCTTCGGCTTCCGGCGGGGGGCGTCTTCCTCCTCATCGTCGGCATCGCGGCGACGGCGACTCGGGCGTTCTTCGTCTACGACGTCTGGCTTGCGTATCGCTTTCGCCACGACAGCCTTGGCGCTTGCAGGCGCTTGCGTGCCGTTTACATCGACGATACCCTGGCAATCCGAACAGCGTACTTTTTTACCGGTGAAATTCTCCGGGATTGGTAGAGTCGCTTGGCACGAAGGGCAAGTCACTTCAATCGGCATCGCAGAATCTCCCGTGGGAGGTCGGGGTTATTCGACCTGAAATTCGCCGAGAGCAATGTATCGGTTGTTGCGCTCGTCGCGGGTCGAAGTAAATCGGATCGAGCGAACGCGGGTGTACGGCGTTTTGAACGCGCAATCGAAATCGCGGCGTTCGCCGATGCATGCGAGTTCGCGGCTCGCGATCAACACCCCTTCACTATCGAACAGTTCTAACCGGCCATTGAGCACGCCGTAGCCCGTCGGATAGTTCGGCTCGCGATTGCCGAGGATGGTGACGCGACGGACGACGACATCGTTCGGAAATCCAACGCGAATCCAAGGATTGTTCACTTGGGTCGGTTGCGAGAACCACGACGTGAAGCTGTCGTCGTCGAACGCTTTTTTCGCTTCCCAGCCTTGCCACTCCGAACTCGCCGTGACGACAATCGCGTTGCGGTTCGCATTGATGATGGCATTGGAACTGGCCACGATCGGCAGCACGGGTTTCCGCATTACTGGCGGAGGGTCGAATACGATCGCTCCGTCTTCGATCGCCGGCACATTCTCGAGCATGACGGGCGGGGCGGGACCGGGCAGCGGCAGGATTGGCATCGCCGGTGCGGCAGACACGCGTTGGCCGCTACCGAGTCTGTTGGCGGGTGAGCCTGTCGAAATGGCACAATAGCAAAAGGTAATCAGCCCGCCGAGCGCTGACGCGGCCAACAGGTACAGCCAGATCGTTCCCGTGCGGGTGAGTGCGGTTTTCTGGCGTCGCCGCACCGGTCGTTCCTTCGCCGGTTCCTCATCGTCGTCGTCGTCGAGCCGCTTCCAAACCCGCTTGCCTTTCGGGCGAGTCGAATCGTCGGCTCGCGACTTCGGTTCCGTTCGGGTTACGGGCATGGCAACCGGTCGGCCCACTCGTTTCGCGAGTATCGGCGACGATTCCACAGGAGCTTCCGTAGAAATCCCCGGCACTTCGACGACGCCCTGACACCCCCCACAACGCACGGACTTACCCGCCAATTCATCGGGAATCGGCAGGATCGCACCGCACGTTTGGCAAGTCACCGAGATCGGCATGGCGGAACTCCTCGAACGAACACTCCCATGAATGTACCGGACTTTCCGCACCGCGTCAGGAACAATTTCAATTACACCGGTGGCGATTTGCCGCATTCGTATTGGGCGATTTTTTCGAGTCGTCGCGCGTGCCGCCCGCCGTCGAAGGGGGTTTCGAGCCAGGACTTGACGATGCGTTCCATGAGTTCGTCGCCGATCAAGTCTGCCGACAGACACAACACGTTGGCGTTGTTGTGCGAACGGCTGAGTTCGGCATCGATGACGTCGCGGCAGTTCACCGCACGAATTCCCGCGACTTTGTTCGCCGCAATACACATGCCGTGACCGGTGGCGCAGATCAGCACGCCGCGATCCGCGCTTTGTTCGGATATGGCATGGGCGACGGTCATCGCGTAGTCGGGGTAATCGACCCCGACCCCGACGGGACCGACGGCACCGTGATCCATCACGCTGTGCCCCATCCCTTCCAAAAGGGCGACGAGGCGCAGTTTGGCATCTAACCCACGGTGATCGTTCCCCACGGCAATTCTCATGTCGCCAGCCACTCCTTTGAAAGTCGGTCGAGTTGATCGACAATCACCCGCGCACATTCGCGGTAATCTTCGATACTCCCACCGATTGGGTCGGGGATATCGATCTCATCCGATAATAGCGTCGGCACGGTGCCGACATCCGGATACTGCATCATCAGTAGCGTCAAATGGCTCTGCGTCATCGCGATGACACTTTTGGCATCGGCGAGCATTTCCGGGTTCACGGGCCGACTGCGATGGGTCGACAGATCGACGCCGAACTCGCGGGCCACATCGACCGCCCCTTCGCTCGCGGCATCGCCGTAACCCGCCATCACGCCCGCCGACTGCACGAGGTATCCGTGTGCGGGCAAGTGATCGATCGGGATGCCGAGCCGGTCCGATAAGATCTTTTTGAACAACACTTCGGCAAGCGGGCTACGACACGTGTTGCCAGTACACACGAACAGCACCGAACGCACGGGAACGTACTCGCCCGTTTCCTTCACGACTTCCGAATCTTTCACTACTTGCGCTGGCAAATCCAAAGTCATAACGTACGCCCACATCCGCGGTAAAACCGGGCTAATTAGTTGCATTGTACGGAACGCACTTTTCGCGAACAAGTTGAGAACGAGGGAAAGCGGTCGGCAATCGGAACGGTCGCCGCCAACGATCCGCAAAGCGACAACTTCCCCGTCGTTTTTCGTCGTTTCTTGGAAGTACGCCATCGTCTGCCGCAACCGATCGGCGCGGGCGGTCGAATTCACACCAAGAACCTTCACCGACCCGTTCGCCACCCGCTATCACAGACACATCAGTTTTAACCTTGGCGAAAGGCCACCATCATATACAGTTTAATGGGCCTGGTTCCAATTGCGGCGATTTTGGGTAGCAGGGAATGATTCCACCACTTACCCACCCACCCATCCCTGGAATCATTCCCGATTTCGGAATCAA
>JAYVQG010000315.1:0-4690 GCA_043757025.1 Limnoglobus sp. | reverse complement strand
TCGCCGTCGGTGCCCGGTGAGACTGTGGGCCGCGAAGCGAAGCAGGTCGTCGGTGATGGAGTCGGTCATGACTCGGACTCGGGTACGGGGTCGTGTCGTATACGATCATCTTACAAAACGAATGACACCGAAAAGACCAAATAGGGTAAAACTCTACGTGCCGATCGCCTAAGTGAACGTCGACCCCGTGTTAGGGGGGTAGATGACCGAGGTGCCAGTATCCACCGACCATTGGTAAGTGATGTTACCGGTGACGGGGTTCGGATCGTTCACGAAGGCCGTATAAGTGACTGGCGAACCTTCGTTGACAGTCGTTGTCGAGGCTTGAATCGTGGGGAAGTCGTCGTTGTCGATGATTCCGAGGGCCGTCGTGATGGGGCCATACTGAGCGGCGGTCAGGCCCCGGACTTTCAGATAAAAATACTCTTGCAATTCCAGATGCAGATCGCCGATGACCGGCACTCGCACCGTTTTCACAGTTTCGCCGGGAGCAAACGTCACACTTCCCGGCGAGTTGACATAATCGACATCGCGAGTGGCCGGGCCGTCTTCCGTTACGAACGTGGCCGTCACGGGCACGCCACTGACGGCCGAGAGGGTGAGGGTGAACGCGATATCCGTCGTCCCCGAATTGCCCTCCAACACGGAGCCACCCGTCAAACTCAACACCGGCAACGGATCGTCGGTGTTGATGAATCCGCTCGCCTGATTACTCACAAAGGTCGCCCCTTGTGCATTCGCCAGATTCACGAAGAACCGTTCTTGGGGTTCCGACAGCGTATCGCCGATAACCGGCACGGCAAACGTGGCGGTCGTCGTGCCGGGCGCGATGGTGATGGTGCCACTGCGAGCGAGGTAGTCCTGCCCGGCCGTCGCGGTGTCATCGGCGGTGGCGTAATCGAACGAGATCGGGAAAGCGGTGCCACCGAGGATCGTCACGGTGAAGACGGCATCCGTGGTACCGGAATTCCCTTCGGTGATGGTGACGTTCGCGACCTGCACTTGCGGCAGAGGATCGTCGTCGATGATGGTACCGACGGCTTGAGCCTGGCCGATGGTCCCGTTCGCGGCGCTGGACAAGTTCAGAAACACCGTCTCGTTGGGTTCGTAAATCGTATCGGAGATCACCACTATCGAAGCGGTGGCAGTCGTGGAACCGGGTTGGAAGGTCACAACCGCGTTCAGCGAACTGTAGTCGAGTCCGGCGGTTGCGGTGCCGGGGGCCGTACTCACTTGCACGCTGACAGGCACGATGCTCGGCTCGGACAGCGCGATCGGGAAGTTCAATCGTGAACCGGCTTCGCCGACGGAAATGGAGCCGACGCTGATAGTCGGCACGACGGGTGTTGTCGTGCCGAAGACCAGTGCGGGGGCATTCACCGGAGGATTGAAGACGGTGGTGTATCCGCCCAGGGGGGTAAAGATCGCACCTAAACCGGGGCCGTTCAGTTGAATCCGGATGCCGATCCAGTTCGACCCGGCGGCGAGGCCGAGGATCGTGGCGCGATCCAAGTAGATCGATTGGCGGGGAGAATTGGGCGTGTTCACTTGCCCGTTGCCCAATTGCACGCCAGCCGTGGCATCGGCGACTTCGATGGTGCCATTGCCACTGTATGCGAAAATGTTCGCAGGGAACGGACCGGCTGCGGGGTTGTTCGACGAAGTATATTCAAACAGCACATATTGCACTTCGCCGCTAATCACCCGACTCACATCGAACTCTTGAACGACGCGGGTTTCTTGGGATGCCACCGTTAAATTCGCACTGTTCGTCGGTCCACCACCGAGTATAACCGATTCGAAGGAGCCATTCGCGCCCGAATCTTGGACGAGTCCCCAACTCGAAGTGGGGAACCGCATCGTGCCGGTTACGGGATCGTCGTTGACGATCGTGCCGATGCCGGTGCCCTTGATAATGTTGGCACCGCCCTGCGGCTTCGTCACGTTCACGTTGAAGGTTTCATCGCCTTCGGTGAAGGTGTCGCCGAGGATCGTCACCGTAAAGGTTTTGACCGTTTCGCCCGCTGCAAATGTCAGTCGCGAGGTGGAATAGACGTAGTCGGAGAGCTGCGTCGCCGTAACGGGGGCGACCGAAACGTCGTACTGGTAGGTGAGGTTCAACGGGGCCGATTGCGTCAGCGTGAACGTGGCCGTTTTCGTGCCGCTATCGCCTTCGGTGATCGTCACATCGTCGATGGAGAGCGTCGGCAGCGGGTCGTCGTTTAGAATCGTGCCGAACGGTGCGGTCTCGATAATGGCGACATTCGAACTGCTGGTCAGAAGCAGTTGGAACGATTCCTGGAATTCGTAAAGAGTGTCGCCGATCGCATTGACCGTGACCGTTTTCGTCAGTTCGCCGGGCAGGAACGTGACGCTCCCACTGGTCGCCTGGTAATCGACATCCGAAGTGGCAGTCGAGGGTGCTGTGGTGTAGTTAATCGTCACCGCTTCCAGGCTGGCTACGGTCAAATTGATCGTGAAATCGAGCGGCGTCAACCCCGTGTTGCCTTCCGCGACATTCACCGAAGCGGTTCGCAGGGCAGGTTTCGGGTTCGGCACATCGACGATCGTCATCGTGCCCTGTACGGGCAAGTTGGTGGTTGCACCCCCGCCTGCAACTTCAAATATCTTGACCACGATCGTTTCGCCCGAATCGTCGATCGCATCGCCGATAGTCTGAATCGGAATCGTCGCAGAGGTGCTGTTCGCTGGGATGATGAGCGTCCCGAATGCCTTATTGAAGAAGTCGACATTTGAAGTGGCCGTTCCGGAAGTCGAATAAAATATTTGCGAAGCGAAGGTCCGCGCGGGGTTCATGGTTACGGTGAAGCTCGCCGCATCGCCTTCGTTGACGGTGACATCGCTCACGGTCAAAACCAGTGCCGGCGGAGGTGGCGGTGGTGGCGCATTCGGAATCAGACCGCAGTCCACGGAGCTATTCGTTACGCCGGGTGTGATGGTGATGTAATTGGTCCACGCCGAGGAACTGTAGAAGTCGTTATCGATGTTGTCGTTGGTTCCGACATCCAGCGGGCTGAGCGTATAGCCGGCAGGAATCGCGCCGAGTTGCAGCCAATACAGCGAGCCGCCCGCAATGCTGGTGGTGTCGAACGAGTAGAAGCCGGTCGCAGATGTCGTGGTTCGCGACACCTCCGTGCCGTTGTTGATGAGGCGAACCACCACGCCCGACACACCGGTTTCCCCGCCATCTTGCAGCCCATTGGCGTTCGCATCCCGGAACACGAAATCCCCGATGGAACTCGGGTTCACCCGATCTTCCAACGCCGAGAGTTGCAACGGCGTTCGACGAAGCAGTTTCGGTTGTTTGGGATTGGCTCGTTTCGTCGAACGAAAATGAGGAGTAAACATCTTTTCCCTTAGAAGATATAGGGGATCGTGTTGGAATTCGGGTTGCGATTTGTCGATAGTTTGACTTGATTAAAACTTTAATGAAAGCCGATTGCGCCGTCAAGTCATTATTTTTGGGTGGAGTCATTCTTCACTCGTTGTACATCAAATGCGGTTTTCGCCGTTCGCGGAAGGCGGCCTCTTCGGGTTCCCAAAGTTTCGCGATGTCTTGCCAACGTGCGCCGGCGTCGATCATCGTGCGTTCGCGGTTGCTGCCGAATAGCAGGTCGATCGCGGGGATGCGATCGACGAATTCGTACCGTTCGGTTCGCCATTGGAACTGCGTGCCGAGATGGTCGCGAAACGCAATGAGTATTGCGAGGCCCATGCGAACGGGTTGGAAGGCATCCGAGTCCCCATCGACGATGAAGATGCCATTGCAGGTCTGCCCAGCATGTTTTTGAAACGTCGGCCGAAACCGCACCGGGATGCAATCGTACTCGTGTGCGATGTCGAAATCGTTGAGGTCGGCTGCGATGCGATAATGGTCGGCACCGGGGAAGCCGACGTACTCGAACGGCCTCGTCGTTCCGCGTCCCTCGCTCAGGTTGGTTCCTTCGATGAGGCACATGCCCGGATACACTTCCGCCGTATTGCAGTTCGGCATGTTCGGCGAGGGTGGGACGTTCCAGACGTCTTCAATGGAGACTGTATAATTTTCGCAAGGTATCACAGTCAGATCGACGCTCGGCACGCGCTCCGCTCGGTAGAGTCTCGCGAGTTCGCCGATCGTCATGCCGTGCCGCGTGGCAATCGGGTGCGGACCGATGAAACTCTCGAAACCCGGCTGAATCGTCGGCCCTTCGACCGCCCGCCCAATCGGATTCGGTCGGTCGAGAACCATCACTGGCAATCCGATCTGGGCACACGCTTCCATGCAATACAGCATCGTGGCTTGAAACGTGTAGTATCGGCTACCCACATCTTGCATGTCGACGACGAGAACATCGAGATCCTTCAACATCGTGCGCGTCGGCTTCAAACTCTCGAATGTATCGCCGTACAGCGAATACGTTCGGAAGCGACCGCGTGCGTTCGCCGCAACCGGTATCAGGTCTTGCGCTTCCCCGCTCAGCCCGTGTTCGGGACCGAACAGCGCAACGAGTTGGCACGCCGTCGCGTCTGCGAACAGTTCCAGCGCCGATTGAAAGTCATTCGCGAGCGCCGCCGGGTGCGTGACGAGGGGTGCAGGCCACGCTTTGTCCGGATTAGATGGCGGGCGTCTTCGGGTCGCCGCGTCGGAGTTGCGACGTCGGTCGGTTTGCGAAGTAATCCTCTAGCG